>JANWKN010000001.1 GCA_025451355.1 Pseudolabrys sp.
CCTTGGCGGTCTTTAAGTTGATCACCAACTTGTACTTGGTCGGCGCCTGCACCGGCAGGTCTGCCGGCTTCTCACCCGTGAGTACGCGATCGACGTAGCCGGCGGCGCGCCGGAACTGATCGAGATATTCAGGCCCATAGGAGATCAGGCCGCCGCTGGCGACAAAATTGCGTTCGAAATAGGCCGCGGGCAGCTTGTGCCGAGCCGCAAGCGTGATGATCAAATTGCGATGAACCACCGCCAAAGCGCTCCCCGTCACGATCAGGCCACCATTCGAGGAGCGCGCGAAGGCCGCGATGGCGCGCTCGATCTCACTGGCGTCGCGCACATTGACCGCGCTCAACTCCACCCCGAGGGATGGTGCCGCGGACTGGATCGCGCCGAATTGGCCGGTCCCCGCGGTAATGACTGGATCCCGAACGACTGCCGCTCGCGTCACGCCCGGTGCGATCTGCTTGAGCAGTTCCAGCCATTTCGCGCCAATGCTGTATTCGAAATTGATAAATCCAGTGGCATTGCCGCCCGGCCGCGAAAGACTTTCGACGAACCCGGCGCCGACCGGATCGGGAACAATAACAAACACGATCGGCACGGTCTGGGCCGCCTGCAACATCGGCCCCACGGCCGCAGCACCGGCGGCCAGGATGACATCCGGCGCGAGCGCGGCCAATTCCGCCGCATGTTTGCGAATTTTGTCGGCATCGCCCCCGCCCCAGCGATGGTCGATCCGCACGTTGCGGCCGTCGGTCCAACCCAATTGCTGTAGCCCTTGCAGGAACGCCGTGAAGCGTGCCTGTCCTTCCGCATCATCCTCGATGCCCGTCAGCACGCCGACGCGCCGCATGCGCTCCGTCTGCTGCGCACGCGCAATGAGTGGCCACGCCGCGCTGCCGAGAAGAATAATAAAATCGCGTCGCTGCATGTGCCCGCTGCCGTGTGTCGTGGCTAAAGCGTAGCACTTTGCGACCGGGCGGCGAGGAGAAACGGGCTGCAATTGGGGCTCAAAGTTGATCAGGCTCCATGGTCGGCTCTTCCGGTTCCGGTCGCTGCGATGATGCCGCCTGATACAAAAATTACACAAATAAAAATTCCGTAGCTGTTACACGATTATGGTCGAATCCGCGAGGTTCAGGCAGCAGTTGGACCACGGTCCAATAGTGCCCGAGAGCGAAGCGGCGAATAATCCTCACTTGGGATTAGCTGAATGTCGCTGCATGCGACTTGTCTCGAGGAGTGTGCGATGGGAACTCTAGATGATGTTCTTGGTTCGGCCGTGCCGCAAGGCAGTGTGGCAAAACCGCTGATCATAGCGCTTGGTGCGCTTTTGGCGTCTGGGTTTAAAAACGCAAATAGCGGTGCTGCATCACCAAGTTCGCCGGCCCCGTCGCCACCTTCCCCCGACCTGCAAGCGGGACTAGGTGGACTGCTTAATCAGTTTCAACAAAATGGTCTTGGCGACGTGATGAAGTCTTGGATTGGCCCTGGACAGAATCAACCAGTTTCTCCGAACCAGCTTAGTTCGGCGCTAGGTCCGCAGATCATTCAGATCTTGGCGCAGAAAACTGGCTTGTCGGAGCAGGAAATCACGTCGCATTTATCCCAGATTCTACCCAACGTGGTAGACAAGCTCACACCGAATGGCCGGTTGCCCGCGCAATGATGAACTTGCGATAAACAGGCACGCCGATCATCGCAAACAGGACGTAAGGCGCCGCAAGTTCGCTGCTATAGATAGCAAACGCTGGAGGACTCTCATGTCCATCATCAGTTGGATCATACTCGGCCTCATTGCAGGATTTATCGGGAGCAAGATTGTCAACAAGCAAGGCCAAGGCTTGCTGCTCGACGTCGCGCTTGGCGTTGTCGGCGCGATCGTGGGGGGAGTTATATTCAGTTTTTTTGGTGCGACGGGAATAACAGGTCTCAATATCTATAGCATGATAGTTGCAATTATTGGTTCTGTCGTAGTCCTTTGGGTTTATCATGCCGTTTCCGGGCGTCAGACAAGCTGAGCCGTAAAGCTTGCTTCTCAGCGAACACGCATCAGCGACGCATGTCCGCTTTGGGTCAAAAGCAGACATGTGCATTGCAACTAGGGATGTCCGCTTTGGGCCAACAGCGGACATAGCAATACGTAAACGGAAAGACCGCCTCACGGCGGGTTGAGTTCGATCCATTCTATTTTGCTTTTGCCCAAACACACTCATCTACGAAGCGGGACCGATCCTCCATTTTTATCTTTTGTTCCTGCGCACGCTTTTCGCACTCGCGCATCTTTGATACCCTTTCGGTTGGCATCATCTTTTCCGACGCAGTGGCTTTCATGCGATCCGCCAGCTGCGCTGATGCGGTTTGCGCGAGAAATGCCGCAAGGGACAAGGTCGCCAAAAATAAGGTCAGGCGGTACGAGTACATATGCGCCCCCGTAGCTAGACCATAAAAAAATAATAGACCCAGAACTTAGACTGGCCAACCGGAAGTCCTGCGTGACGTGGCTCACATTGGGTCAAAAAGGAATCAGGGACCAGTTGGTTTCGATGTTTGCTTTGGGCCAATAGCGGACCCACGCGCTGCATCAACTATCGATCAACTCGTCGGCGCGTTCGAGCACTGTCGGCGGGATAGTTAGACCGAGCTCTCTCGCGGTCTTGAGGTTGATAACGAGCTCAAATTTTGCGGGCTGCTCGACCGGAAGATCACCCGGCTTCGAACCCTTAAAAATCATGTTCACATAGTCGGCGGCACGACGTTGAACTGCGGGAAGACTCGGCCCGTAAGAAACCAGGCCGCCAGCGTCCACAAATTCCCGTGACTCATAAATGGCGGGCAGACGTCGTTGTGCGGCGAAATCCACAATGCGCTGACGATGTTCGCGTGTAAAGGGATCCACAAGCGTGAGCAGCGCATTAAATTGGTTGCCGTTGATCTTGCCAAACGCGACGTCGAAGCTGATCAGATCGTGCACCCCGATGGATTGAAGATTTAGTTTTAACTTGTCGGCCGCATTCTCCGCTTCGCGGGCGCGAAGCACCATCCCAGGGTTAGTGTCATTCCAGAACATTGCGACGGGAGCTGCGTTTGGGACGATCTCCTTGAGAATTTCGAGCCGCTTTGCGCTTAACTCAGTCGCCAGGATCGAAATACCTGTTACGTTTCCGCCCGGGTGAGAGAGGCTCGGCACCACGCCAGCACCGACGGGATCCCCGACCCCGCCGAAGACAATGGGGATGGTCTTCGTCGCATTCTTTGCAGCAATAGCGCCGGGCGTAGTGAACACTGTAATGACGTCCACCTTTAAGTCCACAAGCTGCTTTGCCAATTCGGGAAATCGATCGAGTTTTCCTTCTGCCCAGCGATATTCGTAAGCGATGTTGCGCCCTTCGCGATAGCCAAGCTCCTTCAATCTCTCTATGAGGGCGTCGACGAGAGGCTCAGGTGGCTTGGCAGGTTGCAAAATGCCTAGACGATATATTTTTCCGGCCGGAGTCTGCGCGCGTATGGCAAGGGGCCAAGCGACACTCAGACCAGCGATCACTCTGATGAAATCTCGCCGGCGCATGGAACTCCTCCAAGCGAGGCAGTCTAAGAGATTATCACATAAGGACCCTGATGTCCGCTTTGGGTCATGATCGGACATTTGCATTGCACCAGCCCATGTCCGCTTTACCCCCAATAGCGACATCGATTGTGTCGGCCCTATTAAGGGGCTCCCAGTTAATTATTGTGTTCGATCCCGTGGGGGAGCGAGGCGCGCAGGGTCTATGGGCGGCACACCCGTTGCCGTCTGAGCGGAACGGGGCGGCGTGCCCGGCAACACCACGACCCGAGTCCCTACTTGGACTCGGCCATAGAGATCCACGATATCTTCATTCGTGAGCCGGACGCATCCCGATGACACGAATGTCCCGATGGTCGACGGCTGGTTGGTGCCGTGAATACGATACAATGTATTTCCTAGGTAGAGAGCACGAGCACCGAGGGGATTGCCTTCACCACCCGCCATGAAGCGCGGCAGGTAGGGCTGGCGCTCGATCATCTCTTCAGGTGGATGCCAGTCCGGCCACTCCGCCATCTTCGTCACTTTTTCCGCCCCGTTCCAAGTGAAGCCCTCGCGGCCAACGCCAACGCCGTAACGCATGGCCTTGCCATCGTCGAGCACGAGATAGAGATAGGTGTGTGGAGTATCGATGATAATCGTGCCTGCGGGTTCTTTGGTGCGGTATTCGATGATCGTTCGACGAAACTGCGCCGAAAGAGACTTCACTGGACCGGTCTCGGGGCGGTCCTCAGGCGGAAGTGCGGAGACTAGCGCCGCGTTGTCTGGTCTAGGATTAGCAGCGGTTTGGCTACGATCGCTATAAGCAGGCAGTGGATTATTGTCCGAATAGACAGATCCGGGTAGCGGGCTCGCCGGTGACGGTTGCGCGAGCGCTCCTAGCATGCGCGGCCGTCCGAATCTTGAATTGATTGCCTTGCAATCAGCCACGAGTTGCGGGTTGACCTTCGGCAACGGCTTGCGTGCGGTTACTGGCTGATGTCTCGCCTGTATGATGGGCATGACACAATGGATCTGCAGCCCAATTCCTTCCCCGGCGGCGCCCTGGATAAAGCCCGCACCTCGACATGCTTCTCTGATTTGCCTGCACGCCCCTGGATCTTGAGCCGCCGTAGTTGCGAATGGCACCGCCATTCCGATGACAAACGAGCCGATCACGATAACTGATTTTCTTGCGTGGCGCATCGTCGCCGCCCCTAACTGAATGTGCCTTGTAACTTCCTTTTTTCTTGCCGATTAATCGCGTCTATATTGTGATGTAGGCTTGTTTCAAGCGCCAATGTCGGCGGCTCATCTAGACACACCAACGACCGAAATCCGGAATTGCGCACGTTCGCACCGCAAAAAGCGGTGCAGCTAGAGATGTCCGCTTCGGGCTAATAGCGGCCACAAGCGAAAATAGCTTATGCGCCGGTCTTTTCACCACATTGTTGAAAAATTCGGTTTGCTACTTTGCACACAGCTTGTCGAGCGGTTCGAACATCAAACCGATCTTTTTTCCGTCTTCGGATTCCGGGTCCACTTCCTGAAGCCCATCCATCAGCGCGGCATATTCGGGACCTAGTTTTTTCCCTAATGCGTCTATCTGCTGAGACAACTCCTCGGTCTTCTTGATGTCTTTC
>JANWKN010000002.1 GCA_025451355.1 Pseudolabrys sp.
TTCGCGGGTGTGCGGCCACCAGGGGAGGACGGCCCGTGTCGCGTTCATGTCGCATGGAGTTGCCGGGAGTGATCGGGAATCGTTGAAACGTAAGGAGAACTGTCGCGACATGATGCAACATCAAGGCCGGTGCGTCTGAAGGCTAAGCCACTGAATTGTTGGAGATGACGGGAGAAAACGACGACCTGAGCAGCGGTCAGTCAAGCCGCTCATCATCATTCAAATGTACAGGGTCACCCAAGTCAGCCGCCTCGCCAACAGTGGGGGGCAGCACTACAACCGATTGTGGAAGAATACAACCTTAAGTTTAGTTGGGAATGGCGGCTTTTGCACCGATCTTGCCTTCGGTGCCGTTGAGGAGCCGAGCGATGTTTTCGCGGTGCATCACCCAGAGCGCTGCAGTCAGAACGAGAAAAAGCGCGGCGATATTCGGCCGATTAAAGGCCCAAAGGCCGAGGGGTGTCAGCGCGCTCGCGATCAGTGCGGCAAGCGAGGAATAACGGCTTGCTGCGGCAATCGAGAGCCAGATGATGCAAAATGCCAATGCCGCCGGCCAATAGAGGCCGATGAGCACACCGATGTAAGTCGCAACGCCTTTGCCGCCTTTGAACCTCAACCAGACCGGAAAGAGGTGGCCGACAAAGGCGCCAAGACCGGCCGCAAGCGCGGCATCGGTGCCGAAGTGCCTTGCCACGAGCACGGCAACGGTGCCCTTAAACATGTCGCAGAACAGCGTAATGGCCGCGAGCCATTTGCGGCCGGTGCGCAGCACGTTGGTGGCCCCGATATTGCCGGAACCGATACTGCGGATGTCGGGAGCGCCGGCGGCGCGCGTCAGCAGAAGCCCGAATGGGATAGATCCGAGCAGGTAGCCGAAAGCAAAGGCGAAAACAGAGCTCATATGTACTCGTAGACGGTGCGACCGGAGACGATCGTGCGAACGACGCGTCCAGTCAGACGGGCTTCGTCAAACGGCGTATTCTTGCACTTCGATTTCAGATCATTCGGATTCAGCACCCAGGGCAGGTCCATATCGACCACGATGACGTCGGCTGGCGCGCCATTTTTGAGCGTGCCGCCGGGAAGTCCGAGCAGTTCCGCCGGGCGTGTCGACATCGCGCGGAGCAGTGCCATCAGGTCGATTTCGTCACTATGGACCAGGCGCAATCCCGCGGTGAGCATGGTCTCGAGACCGATTGCGCCCGGGGCCGCTTCGGCAAAAGGCAGGCGTTTGGTTTCGACGTCCTGGGGATTGTGGTCGGACATCACAACATCGACGAGCCCCGTGCGCAGGGCTTCGACAAGCGCCTTGCGGTCGTCTTCCATGCGCAGTGGCGGCGCCAGCTTGAGGAACGTGCGATAGGGGCCGATATCGTTTTCGTTGAGCGTGACGTGATTGATCGACGCCGACGCGGTGATGCTCAGACCCGCATCTTTGGCGGCGCGCAGGACCTCAAGCGTATCCGCGCAAGTCACCGAAGCCGCGTGATAACGGCCGCCTGCCAACGCGACCAGCCTGACGTCGCGTTCGAACATCACCGTTTCAGCGGCCTTCGGAATGCCAAGCAGCCCAAGGCGCGCGGCAAATTCGCCTTCGTTCATCACGCCGTCGCCGATCAGATTTGGGTCTTCAGTGTGATGAACGATCATCGCATCGAAATCGCCGGCATAAGTCAGCGCGCGGCGCATGACCTGTGCGTTGGCCACACTTTTCGCACCGTCGGTGAAGGCAACCGCGCCCGCCGCCTTCAACAGGCCAATCTCGGTCATCTCTTTGCCTTCAAGGCCCTTGGTGATCGCAGCCATCGGATGCACGTGCACGATGGCGTTATCGCGCGCGCGGCGCAGGACGTAGTCGACGGTCGCGGGATTATCGATAGCGGGCGATGTGTCGGGCTGACAAATAACCGTGGTGACTCCACCGGCAGCCGCTGCCTGGCTCGCGGAGGCGAGGGTTTCGCGACTAGCCTCGCCGGGCTCCCCAATGAAGGCGCGCATGTCGATGAGTCCAGGGGCCACCAGTTTTCCCCGGCAGTCGATCACCTCGGTCCCTTCCGGTACGCCGGCGGCGCCGATCCCTTTCTTGGCCTCACGGATGGTACCTTCGGCAATCAGGAGATCGCCGACAATATCGAGGTCGCGCGACGGATCGACGATCCGGGCATTGGCTAGCAGGATCGGGTGGCGGTCTGACAACATCACATCACGCGTTCGGCAAATTTCGCGATAGCGCTTCAAGCACCGCCATGCGCACGGCGACGCCCATCTCGACCTGTTCGCGGATCAAAGATTGCGCGCCGTCGGCGACGATGGAGTCGATTTCGACGCCGCGATTCATCGGTCCCGGATGCATGACCAGCGCGCCTGGCTTTGCGTAAGCGAGCTTCTTCTCGTCGAGTCCGTAATACTGAAAATACTCCGACATCGACGGCACGTAGGAGCCATTCATGCGCTCGCGCTGCAGGCGCAGCATCATGACGATATCCGCGTCTGCCAGGCCTTCGCGCATGTCTCGCGCGACCTCGACGCCGAAGCGTTCGATGCCGGGCGGCAGGAGCGTGGAGGGTGCGACGACACGCACACGCGCGCCCATGGCATTGAGAAGGATGATGTTCGAGCGCGCAACGCGTGAGTGAAGAATATCGCCGCAGATCGCGACCAGCAGGCCATCGATGTGGCCCTTGTTGCGGCGGATCGTGAGCGCATCAAGCAGGGCTTGCGTGGGATGCTCATGAGAGCCGTCACCGGCATTGATCACCGAGCAGTCGACCTTGCGTGCCAGCAATTCGACCGCGCCGGACGCATGATGGCGCACGACAATAATGTCGGGATGCATGGCATTGAGCGTTATTGCCGTATCGATCAGTGTCTCGCCCTTGCGCATCGAGGACGAACTGGTCGACATGTTCATGACATCGGCGCCAAGGCGCTTGCCCGCCAGTTCAAACGAGGCCTGGGTGCGGGTCGACACTTCGAAGAAAAGATTGATCTGGGTACGGCCGCGCAGCGACGCGCGTTTCTTTTCAACCTGACGGTTGAGCTCGACGAATTCTTCGGAGAGGTCGAGAAGACCGGAAATATCCTGGTGCGAAAGCCCTTCTATCCCCAACAAGTGCCGTCTGCTGAGGACAAACGAGGGTTTCGGCGCAATGGTCATTAAAGCAAGACCTATAGGGGCAACCGGTTCCCCCGGCAAGGGCGTTCCCCTCCGATTCCACAAGGCAATGGCGGGGATCGTTAATGGATTTCCGGTCGCGACCGCGAATTGGGGCACTTCGAGTCACATTTGGTGACGGTGTCAAATTCATTCACGATTAGTGACCGACTGATCGCTGTTCCAGGAACTACGCTGCGTGGGTGTGGGTTGGCCCCCGATTGCTCAAGAACGCACAGAAAGGAAGCCAAATGAACACCATCTTCAAATACGCGACCGCAGCGGCGCTGACGGGTGCGCTCGCGCTCGCGGCGGCGAGCCCGAGTGAGGCGCGCAATGGACGCAACGCGGCCGCGATCGGATTCGGAGTAGGCGCGGTGGCGGGGGCCGTGATCGCCGGCTCGGCCTACAACAGCGGCTATTACGGGTATTACGGCGAGCCGGGTTACGCCTACTCACCGGGCTACGCATATGGCTCGTACGGCTACGACTCCTATGCGTATGAGCCTGCGCCAGTTTACGGCTACGGCTATGCGCCCGGCTATAGGTACAGCCGCTATGGATACGGCAACTCCTGGCAGGATCCGCACCGGACGAACAACTTCTCGATCAGTTCGCAGCGCTAGCTGAGGACGGATCAGTGAAGAGAAGCCGCTCTTCGGAGCGGCTTCTTTTTTTGAAGACGAGAGAGCTCAAAGCCGCGCCAACCTATCGAGCGCACCTTGCAGGATAAATGCTGCGGCGTGCTGATCGATGACGGCGGCCCGTTTCTTGCGGCTAACGTTGGCGGCGATCAGATCGCGTTCGACAGCCGCAGTTGAGAGCCGCTCATCCCAGAGCGCTATAGGCAATTCAGTAAATTTGCCAAGATTGCGGGCAAATGCGCGTGTCGATTGCGCCCGTGGACCCTCGCTGCCGTTCATGTTGATCGGGAGGCCGAGCACAAATCCAACCGCGTTCCGCTCAGCGGCAAGTGCGAGCAGGTGTTGCGCGTCCGTCGTGAAAGTCTTACGTGCGATCGTTTCGACTGCGGTCGCAAGCTTCCGCTCGGGATCACTGGCGGCCACCCCGATCGTCTTTGTGCCGAGATCGAGGCCAATAAGAGCCCCGCGGGGTGGCAGGTGCACCGCAGCGTCGGCAAGGGGAAGAATAACTGACATGAGTCACGGCACCGTACCGGGAGGAAGCTGTTCGGCATAATCCGCAATGTTCCCTGCGGTGGTGAACCACACACGTTCGCTGGCACGCTGCTTGATGTGGCGCAGGGCCCGGGCCAAATGCTTGAACCGGTGCGGCCAGCCGACAATGTATGCGTGCAGCGCGATGCCCATCACCAGAGGACGCTTGCTGCATTCATCGTGCATGACCTCGAATGCATCGACGATCATATCGGCGAACTCCGGACCTTCGCGTTTGCGCGCGACGATCTGCGGAATGTCGTTGAGCTCCTGCGGATACGGGACGGATAGAATGCGGCCGTGGCGGGTCTTCATCCACACTGGCTGATCATCATGACACCAGTCGAGCAGGTAGCGATATCCCGTTTCCTGCAGCAGATCCGGCGTGAGAGGAGACTGTGAAATCCAGGGGCCGAGCCAGCCGCGTGGGCGTTGCCCGGAATGCCTTTCGATTGCCGCAGTGGTTTCTTCGATCAGCAGGCGTTCCTGGTATTCGGTGAGTTCGCCCTGACGCTCCGAATTAGTGCGACCGTGACCGACAAGCTCGGCATCGGCGAAAGCCGCGATTGTTTCGGGCGCATGCCGGTACATTTCCGAATTGACGAGCAGCGAGACAGGCACCTGCAGGTCGCCAAACAATTCGGCGAGCCGGAATACCCCGACACGATTGCCGTAGTCTCGCCAAGCGTAGTTGAGCACGTCCGGTTGCGGTCCGCCGGGCGCAAGTTCGGCGCCCAGGCCTTCGCCGAACGAAAACCATTCGAGGTTGAGGCCGACATAGATGGCGAGGCGTTTGCCGCCTGGCCAGTCGTAGACAGCACGGGCGGGAATGGGAGAGTAGGGGTAGCGATTGTGGGTGGGTGCGGACATGGAGAAAATGGTAGCCGGTTCTTTCGCTGTGTGCCTGCAAATTCACAGGAAGGCCGCCCCATCCCTTCCAGCCTTCGCCAAAGCTCTCACAACCGCTCAATCCATTGCGAATTCTTTGGCGCGCTGGGACGGGATAGGCTGAATGGAGCAGGAGGCTAATCATGCCTATGTGGGCGGACAGAAGACTGCTTGACCTGTTCGGAATCGAACATCCGATCTTGCAAGCACCGATGGCAGCCGCGATGGACGCCGAGCTTGCGATCGCCGTGGCAAAGGCCGGCGGGCTCGGGGCACTGCCGGCCGGGATGCTCAATGCGGAGAAGTTGCGCGCCCAGGTAACGCAATTTCGGACGGCGACGGCAAACGAACCGGTCAATCTGAACTTCTTTGCCCACAAACTGCCGGTGCCCAATAACGCGCGCGAGCACGCATGGCGGGAAAAACTGAAACCCTACTACGTTGAATTCGGTATTGATCCGTCGGCACCGGTCCCTACAACAAACCGAACCCCTTTCAACTCGGAAATGTGCGCTGTCGTCGAGGAGCTCAAGCCCGATGTGGTGAGCTTTCACTATGGCTTGCCCGAAGCGGGCTTGGTCGAACGCCTAAGAGCGGCGGGCTGCAAAGTAATTTGCTCCGCGACGACGGTTGCCGAAGCTCGGTCCCTGGAAAAGGGCGGCTGCGATGCGGTGATCGCGCAAGGAATCGAAGCCGGCGGTCATCGCGGTATGTTCCTCAGCGATGACATTGCAACACAGGTTGGCCTGTTCGCCCTGTTGCCGCAAGTCGTTGACGCCGTGAAGGTGCCGGTCATAGCGACGGGTGGCATTGGCGATGCGCGTGGAATCGTCGCGGCATTGGCGATGGGCGCTGCCGGCGTACAGATCGGCACCGCATTTTTGTTCTGCCCGGAAGCGAGGATATTGCCGCCGCATCGTGCGGCGCTGCGGATCGCGCGCGACGACAGCACCGTACTTACCAATGTCATCAGCGGCCGGCCCGCTCGTGGGCTGATCAACCGGCTCATTCGAGAAATCGGGCCCATCAGCCATGTTGCCCCTGAGTTTCCGTTGGCCAGCGGCGCGTCGGCGCCGCTGCATGCGAAAGCGCAGGAGCAAGGGTCCGGCGATTTTTCACCCATGCTGGCGGGGCAAGCCGCGGCCCTCGGCCGCGAATTGCCGGCCGGTGCCTTGATTGAAAAACTTGCCTGGGAAGCCCAGGACCTGATGCGCGGGATGAGGGCATAAAGGCGGGTTGTCGCACGGAAAGCCGCTCTGCTATAGGCTGGCAGAGGCTAGGTCCGACGTATCTTTTGGAAATATTCCATGGCAGTCGACGCGGAAACTGTCCGCCGCATAGCGCATCTTGCGCGCATCGCCGTCGCCGATGACGAGGTGGAACATCTTGGAGGCGAACTCAACGCCATGCTCGCGTTTGTCGAGCAGCTTTCGGAGGTTAACGTCGAGGGCGTCGAGCCGATGACCTCCGTGACGCCGATGACGATGAAGAAAAGGGCCGACGCGGTAACCGACGGCGGTATCGCTGAAGATATCGTCAGAAACGCACCGTTGAGCGAAGACAATTATTTCGTGGTGCCCAAGGTAGTGGAATGATGAGCGCAACGCATCGTTTCACGCAAACGGTTTAGACAACAATGTGTATCGCCTGCGAGCTTGGGTACTTGTCAATGATCGACGCTCTCGAGGCGGAGCGCAGGGCATTGCTTGAAAAGGACGGGCTCTCCGGGGAAAACGCATTCCGGTGCGAAGCGGCTGGTGAACCCGTCAAGCGCGAATTATCAGGTGAAGCGTTCCGACCGGCGGACGAGTCCCACCGTGAGTGAGATGACCTCGCTCAGTCTGGCCGAGGCACGCGACGGACTGAAGAAAAAATCGTTCTCCGCTGCCGAATTGGCCACCGCGCATCAGACCGCGATCGAGAAGGCGCGGGCGCTCAACGCCTTTGTGCTGGAAACACCGGAACGTGCTGCCGAGATGGCGAAGGCGTCCGATGGGCGCATCGCGCAAGGCAAGGCCGGACCGCTTGAGGGTATTCCTCTTGCCGTCAAGGACATGTTCTGCACGGAAGGGGTGCGTTCGACGGCCTGTTCGCACATCCTCGACAACTTCGTGCCGACTTATGAATCGACGGTAAGCGCGCAGCTCTGGCGTGATGGGGCGGTGCTGCTTGGCAAGACCAATTGCGATGAATTCGCGATGGGCTCCTCAAACGAGACCTCGTATTTCGGACCGGTACATTCGCCATGGCGGCGGAAAGGATCGAACACGCCGCTCACGCCCGGAGGCTCGTCCGGGGGATCGGCTGCGGCCGTAGCCGCGCGGCTTTGCCTCGGTGCGACCGGGACGGACACCGGTGGCTCGATCCGCCAGCCGGCAGCCTTTACCGGAACGGTCGGCATGAAGCCGACGTATGGCCGGTGCTCGCGCTGGGGGATTGTTGCCTTCGCTTCGTCTCTCGATCAGGCGGGACCGTTCGCGCGCACAGTGCGTGATGCGGCAATTCTCATGCGTTCGATGGCGGGTCCTGACCCGAAAGATACGACGTGCGCCGATCTCCCGGTTCCTGATTACGAAGCCGCGGTCGGCAAATCCGTGAAGGGCCTGCGTATCGGCATCCCGAAAGAGTATCGCCTCGATGGCATGCCGGCCGAGATCGAGAAGATCTGGGAGCAGGGTCGCAACTGGCTGAAAGCCGCGGGCGCGGAATTGGTCGACGTCTCCCTTCCACACACCAAATATGCGTTGCCGGCTTATTACATCGTCGCGCCGGCGGAAGCCTCGTCCAATCTCGCGCGCTATGACGGTGTGCGTTATGGCTTGCGCGTGCCCGGCCGCGAGATCATCGACATGTACGAAAAAACCCGCAGCGACGGATTCGGCACTGAAGTACGCAGACGGGTGATGATCGGCACCTATGTGCTCTCGGCCGGCTATTATGATGCGTATTATTTGCGCGCGCAGAAAGTGCGCACGTTGATCAAGAAAGACTTCGAGGATTGCTTCAAGGCGGGCGTCCACGCCATGCTGACGCCGGCGACACCATCGGCAGCCTTCGGCCTTGGCGAGAAGGGCGGCGCCGACCCGGTCGAAATGTATTTGAACGACGTGTTCACCGTAACTGTGAACATGGCTGGACTGCCGGGGATCGCGGTTCCTGCAGGTCTCGATGCGCAGGAACTGCCTCTCGGTTTGCAGTTAATCGGCCGGCCGTTCGATGAGGAGACGCTGTTTTCACTCGCTACCGTCGTCGAACAGGCGGCGGGCCAGTTCACTCCCCAACCATGGTGGTAACGCTACTTGTCCGTCGTCGCGACCGGAGGAAGATCCTGGTCTCCTTCGACGGTTTTCTTGCCGCCCAATTCACCACCGGTGAGAATGAAGATGGCGGCGATCACGGCGACCACGCCGCCAATGATGATGCCGAATGTGCCGTTGCTGTCTTTGTTCATCGTTATTCCAACGTCTGCTCGCGAGTCCGGTTCCTATTGCATGAACCGCCAATTCGGCGAAAATCGTTGCAGAAATTGGGCCATTTCGTGAAATGAAGCGTGCGCATCCGACAGTACAGCTGTGCGAAAATAGCCGGTCGCATCTGTGTCGACCCACAGCAGTCATGACTTGCGGTCGACCGACGCGAGCCGCTACGACATGTTGTGACCGCCACGGATTGCCGAAAAATTAGTCAGGCGACATGACCGCTCAGCAAAGCCCAAAGAAACTTCTGAAAGGTTCGACTGGCGACTGGGAAGTCGTTATCGGCATGGAAGTGCACGCGCAGGTGACGTCTGAGGCGAAACTCTTTTCCGGCGCGTCCACCGAATTCGGTGGTGCGCCGAACAGCCATGTCTCGCTGGTCGATGCGGCCATGCCTGGAATGCTTCCCGTGATCAACGAGGAATGTGTGCGGCAGGCGATCCGCACCGGCCTGGGATTGACAGCGAAAATCAATCTCAAGTCGGTTTTCGACCGGAAGAATTATTTCTATCCCGATTTACCGCTGGGCTATCAGATCAGCCAGTACAAATCGCCGGTGGTCGGCGAGGGCGCGGTGACGGTCGATCTTGAGAACGGTGAGAGCGTCACCATCGGCATTGAGCGGGTGCATCTCGAACAGGACGCCGGCAAAAGCATTCACGACCGCCATCCGACATATTCCTACGTCGATCTCAACCGCGCTGGCGTGGCATTGATGGAAATCGTATCTAAGCCCGACCTACGATCGGCTGATGAGGCCAAAGCCTATATCGCGAAACTACGGTCGATCCTGCGTTATCTCGGCACCTGCGACGGCGACATGGAGAA
>JANWKN010000003.1 GCA_025451355.1 Pseudolabrys sp.
CCGCGGCTATCCGATCGAACAGCTCGCCGAGCACGGCGACTTTCTCGAGACCTGCTACCTGCTCCTTTATGGTGAACTGCCGACGGCCGCACAAAAGGCGGATTTCGACTACCGCGTGACCCGTCACACGATGGTTCACGAGCAGATGAGCCGGTTCTTCCAGGGCTTCCGTCGCGACGCCCATCCCATGGCGGTGATGACAGGCTGCGTCGGCGCACTTTCGGCCTTTTATCACGACTCAACCGACATCTCCGATCCGCACCAGCGCATGGTTGCCTCGGTGCGCATGATCGCAAAGGTGCCGACGCTCGCGGCGATGGCATACAAGTATTCGATCGGCCAGCCGTTCGTGTATCCGAAAAACGATTTGGACTACGCCTCGAACTTCCTGCGCATGTGCTATGCGGTCCCGACCGAAGAGTACAAACCGAACCCGGTTTTGGCCCGGGCGATGGACCGCATTTTCATTCTGCATGCAGATCACGAGCAGAATGCATCGACCTCTACAGTCCGCCTCGCCGGTTCTTCGGGCGCCAATCCATTCGCCTGCATTGCGGCCGGTTGCGCCTGCCTTTGGGGTCCGGCGCATGGTGGCGCCAACGAAGCGGCGCTCAACATGCTACGGGAAATCGGCTCGGTGGCCCGTATCCCGGAATTCATCAAGCGCGCGAAAGACAAGAACGATTCCTATCGTCTGATGGGCTTCGGTCATCGCGTCTACAAAAACTATGATCCGCGCGCCAAGATCATGCAGAAGACCTGTCATGAGGTCCTCGCCGAGCTCGGAATCAAAGACGATCCGCTGCTCGACGTCGCCATGGAGCTCGAGAAGATCGCGCTGCATGACGACTATTTCATTGAGAAAAAACTTTATCCGAATATCGACTTTTATTCGGGCATCACCCTCAAGGCCATGGGATTCCCGACCACGATGTTCACCGTGCTCTTCGCTGTGGCGCGTACGGTCGGCTGGATCGCCCAGTGGAAAGAGATGATCGAGGATCCGAACCAGAAGATCGGCCGACCACGCCAGCTTTACACGGGTGCTACGCGACGAGATTACGCGCCGATCTCACGGCGGAAGTAATCCGTCCTAACTGCCTTTACCGTTGGCTTTGCCATTGAGCTTGGGCGCGCTCGCGCCGTCATAGGCCCATAGCACATAGGCGCCGGCCCAGGTGAACCCACCCCCGAACGCGGCGAGCACCAGACGATCACCGCGCTTCAGTTTCGGCTCGTAGTCCCAGAGGCAGAGCGGAATAGTGGCGTTCGTCGTATTGCCATACTTGTGGATGGTGACCATCACCTTGTCCATCGACAGACCCATGCGCTCGGCGGTCGACTCGATGATGCGCTTGTTGGCCTGGTGCGGAACCAGCCAGTCGATCATGTCGGCGCGCAGATTGTTGCGCGACATGATCTCAGCCGAAACTTCTGCCATCTTGGCGATCGCGAATTTATAGACCGCCGCGCCTTCCTGATGAACGTAATGTAATCGGTTGGCGACGGTCTCCGAGGTCGGCGGCATCCGGCTGCCGCCCGCCTTCTGATGCAAATGAATCATTCCAGAACCATCAGAACGAATTAGCGCGTCCATTATGCCGTAGCCAATTTCGTTCGGCTCGACGAGAACCGCCCCTGCGGCATCTCCGAACAGCACGCAGGTCGCGCGATCTCTGTAATCGATGATCGACGACATCTTGTCGGCGCCGACCACTACAACTTTACGTGCTGCTCCGTTCGCTATGAACTGCGCCGCGATGGTAAGCGAGTAAAGAAAGCCCGAGCATGCGGCTTGGACGTCGAAGCTCCCGATGTTCCGCACGCCGACCATGTCGCAAATCAGATTGGCCGTAGACGGGAATTGCATGTCCGGGGTCGTCGTCGCGCAAATCAGCAGATCGACCTCTTCCGGCTTCGTGCCGGTCTTCTGCAGGAGCCCGCGCACGGCCTCAGCCGCCATATAAGAGGTCCCAAGACCCTCACCTTTGAGAATATGGCGCTCTTTGATCCCCGTGCGTTCGATAATCCAGGCGTCGCTGGTATCCACCATACGCGCAAGCTCTGCATTAGTTAGCAGGTCCGGCGGCAGGTAGCCGTGGACTGCCGTGATCGAAGCGCGGGGGGAAAGGGTCAAATGCCAGAGTCCAGTTTACTACAGTGACATACGCCCAACCGCCACCTTCCAGCAAGTCATACTGAAGGCTGCATCACGGCCGGTATTTCAGCCGTCTCATGGCCCCCGCGATGCGCGATATCAAGCACGATCGCGGCTCCCCGATCGCTCGGATTACCCTTGCCGACCTCCATGATGGCGTCCAGACGCGCGAATGCCTCAGTTTGCTGCCGGCGCTCCGGTGTATCCTGCAGCAATGGCAACAGAGCGTCAGCGAGCCGCGCTGCCGTACAATTCCGTTGCAAAAATTCCGGCACGACATTTTCGCGAAGGACGAGATTGGCGAGGATCACCGAAGGCCCGTTGAGCAGCAAACGCCCGGCGAATTCTTCGATCAGTGGAACCTTGTAGCCGGTAACCATCGGCACGCCGGCAAGCGCGAGTTCGAGAGTCGAAGTCCCCGACTTGCTGAGCGCTGCGCGCGCCGAGCGAAACGCCTCGGCCTTTTCATCCGCATCCGTCACAACGCGCGCCGCAACTGGCCACAAGGACACGGCAGCCCGCACCATCTCCGCGAGCCGCGGCACGGCCGGTACGACCACCTCGATCGGGCCGAATTGCTCGACCACGCGCGCGACAGCCGCGCCGAATACGGCTGCCATACGGCGGATCTCGCCTTCCCGACTGCCGGGTAAAACCAAGAGCAAGGGCGGGTCTGCAAAACGCAGCCTTTTTTCGAGATCTTTAGGACGCAGTTCGTCGAGACGTTCGATCAGCGGGTGTCCAACATAAGTGCAGGGCGGACCCGCAAGCTCAGCCATGACTTTCGGTTCGAATGGCAACAGCGCCAACACATGATCAACGTAGCTCCGCATCGCACGCGCGCGACCCGGACGCCATGCCCATACCGAGGGACAGACATAATCGATGATCGAAATTTCTGGCAGCTTCGCCCGCACGCGCTTGGCCACACGATGCGTGAACTCAGGACTGTCGATGATGACAAGTGCATCGGGCTTTGCGGAAATAACCGCATCTGCGGCTTCGCGAATACGCCGAAGGATCTTCGGCAGGCTCGCCGGAATTGCCGCAAAGCCGATAATCGCGAGATCACCGAGCGGAAACAGACTCGGCACTCCTTCGGCCGCCATGTGGGCGCCGCCGATCGAGGAAAAATGGACCTGCCCCTGCGCGCGGTGCCTGATCGCAGCAATCAACGGCGCACCCAGCCGATCACCCGATTCCTCACTGGCAATCAAAAAAATGTGCGAGCTCATTTTTCGGGTCCGGGTGACACACCAAGCACAAAAATGTTGGCGCGATCTGCCGCCGTCGCCAGTTGCTCCGGTTCAGCCACGATGGTACTTCCGGCGACAACCGCAATGCCCGCAAGACCTGCGCGAACGACGCCCTCGACGGTCTTGGGGCCGATTGACGGCAGATCGAAACGACGATCCTGTGCTGGCTTGGCGGCCTTCACCAAGGTGCCGGTACCACTTGGCGCCCGCACGCGGCCGTTCGTCCGCATCTCGGCCACTCGCGCGAGCATAGCGTCGGTTCCCTCCGCGGCTTCGACGGCAAGCACGTGAAGGCCGGCCACGACCACGGCTTGTCCGATATCGAATTTCCCGGCCGTGTGCAGATAATCAAGGCCAAGTGCAATGTCGGCATGGTCGCGCTCCGACGCAGGTGTGCGGCCCAGTATCCCTTCCGGTATGAGGATTTCGGGAGCCACCTCGTGGGCGCCGAGCAGCCGGAACCCGTCATGCTCGAGCACCTTCCCCATCCCGGTCAGCAGATGGTTGTCGCCCCCGCGATACGCTGCAATCACGCGTGGCAGAACGCTGAGCCCTTTGAGGTCGGGATGTACCTGCCAAAGTGACGGCCGCACCAGCGATCCGATGAACACCACGTCGCGACAGCCCGCGGCGCGGGCAAGACGCATGAATTTGCCGATCTGACCGATGTGCACCCAGTGATGCGGAAAACGCTCGACTTCCGTGCCCTCGGCGGCCCCGCGCAGCGGAAACAACAAGACGGAGCGTCCGGACGTCGTCACTCTTTCCGCCACCGCCAGCGGAAGGCTTCCACCGCCGCAAAGCATCGCGAGCGGACCTTCGCCGCCGACGGGCGAAACCGCGTTCATGTCTCCGCGTCCGCCACGCCGCGCCTGACAGCCATGGTCAGTGGCCGCTTTCCTGCACGAATGAACTCAATGATCTTGTTCACCAGCGGATCGGCCCCGTACTCGGAAGCGACCCGCTCAACACGCGCGCGAAACTCACCCTCCCCGAAAAACAGCGCCTGATAAGCCGACCGCACACGATGAACGTCGGCCTTGGCAAGACCACGACGGCGCATCCCGATGACATTGAGCCCAATCAGGTCGGCAAGGGGGCCGTGAGCCATCCCAAAGGGGATTACATCGGCCCGCACCCCGCTTAACCCGACAATCATGGCACCCTCACCAATGCGCACGAATTGCCGGACCGCGACGCCACCTCCGAAAACGACGTGATCGCCAATGGTCACGTGTCCACCCAGCAATATGTTGTTGGCGAAAACCACATGACTCCCAACCTTGCAGTCATGTGCCACGTGCGAACCGACCATGAAAAAGCAATGGTCCCCAACTTCGGTGACGCCGCGGTCGTCCTCAGTTCCGGTATTCATCGTAACGTTTTCACGAATATCGCAATCGGCGCCGACCACCAGTCTCGTCGGCCCGCCGCGGTAACTGACCGACTGCGGTGGTGAACCAAGCGAAGCAAACGGGTGAATGGCCGTGCGCGGACCGATGGTCGTATGGCCGGTGAGGTTGACGTGAGCGATCAAACGGCAACCGTCACCGATACTCACATGCGCACCGACAGTGCAGTAAGGACCGATTGATACATCTTTTCCGATCACGGCCCCGGCATCGATCCGAGCCGAGGGATCGATCATGCGTGCACTCATGCGTCAGAAAGCATAGCGCCGACTTCGGCCTCGGCGACAATCTGTCCCGCTACCTTTGCCTCGCCGCGATACCACCACATCGATCTGCGCCGCGTGATCCGGTCCATGTGGTACTCGATGGTGTCACCAGGCCGCACCGGTTTGCGGAATTTAGCCTTGTCGATGGTGAGAAAGAAAACGGATGCCGGCTGCGTTCCGGTCGCCGCGATACAAAGAACGCCGGCTGTTTGCGCCATGCCTTCGATCATCAACACGCCGGGAAAAACCGGATTGCCCGGGAAGTGTCCCTGAAAGTGCGGCTCGTTGATCGTCACGTTTTTGATGCCGATACCGTGTTCATCGCCGCGAATGTCGATCACACGATCGACCATCAGAAACGGGTAACGATGTGGCAGCATTTTGAGAACGGTCAAGATGTCCGCCGCCTCGAGTGTTGTCACGATTTTGTTCATGACAGCCCGCTCACTCATCGGTTGCGGTGTCGACGCCGCCCCTTTGCCGCGCCAGCCGTTCGAGAATCATCATCTCGCGGAACCATTGCTTGACCGGCTTGGCGGGCGTGCCGCCCCAACGCGCCCCAGGCGGAACATCCCCGTGCACGACGCTGATCGCCGCGATCTGCGCTCCTTCGCCGATCGTAACGTTGTTGTTAAGTCCAACGCGGGCACCCAGCACAACGAAATCCTCAAGAGTCGAGCTGCCTGAAATTCCGGTCTGCGCAACAATTACACAATGCCGACCAATACTGACATTGTGTCCTACCTGCACAAGGTTGTCGATCTTGGTTCCCTCGCCGATTACCGTGTCGCGAATTGCACCACGGTCGATCGCGGTGCCGGCCCCTATCTCGACATCATCCTGAATGATCACGCGGCCCACCTGCGGTACCTTGAGGTGCCCCTTGCCGCCCATGACGTAGCCAAAGCCGTCCTGACCGATCTTGCAGCCCGGATGAACGATGACGCGATCGCCAATCAAGGCATTGCTCAAAGTTGTCCCAGCCCCGATTGAACACTCCCGTCCTATCCTCACGTCGGCACCAATGACGGCGTTCGCTCCGATCACTGTGCCGCCGCCGATCTCGACGCGGGGCCCAACCACCGCTCCTGGCTCGATCCGGACGCCATCTTCGGTTCGGGCACTGCTGTCGACATGTGCATGAGCGAAATCGCCGGCATCGGATAACGACGAAGGCCTCAGTGCGTGCGGAAACAGCGCGCGCGCCGTAGTGACAAAAGCGCGATACGGTTCGCGCACGGTCAGGATCGCGACGCGGTCCGGCAATTCCTTGGCAAGCGCCGCGGTCGTGAGGCACGCGCCTGCATGGGTCGCCGCCGCAGCCTTGGCAAAATTCCGACTATCAAGAAATGCAAGATCCGAGGGCGCTGCCCGGTCGAGCGGCGCGATGTTGACGATACGGCGGGAATGCGGCGCCGATGATGGCTGCGTCGCGCCGGTTAGCGCAATGATCTCCTCAATCGTGAGGCCCGACGACCGTCGTAAGAGAGTCGGCTCGCTCATACCCGGTGCAGTCCGTTTCCTGGTACCCCAAAGGTAGCCAAGATCAGAACTTGGTGCCGCCGCTGAAACGGAAAAACTGCGTACGGTCACAAATTTCGGGGCCACCGAAAGCCGGCGTCGCACAGTATTTCGTGAGCGGGTAGGCAAGATCGAAACGCAGCGGACCAAGCGGTGAATCCCACAGCATTCCGACGCCGACCGAAGTGCGGATGAACGATGCGTTGTCAAGGCCGACCTGAAGGGTTTCGCCGGTCACGTTCCAGAACGTCGGGCCTTTGTAACTCCACAAATTGCCTGCATCCGCGAAGGCGGCAACCTTGATGCCGATATCCTTCGGCAGGAAGTAGAGCGGCGTCTGCGCCTCGACGCTGGCGCCCCAATAAAGGCTGCCGCCAAGAGCGTCATTGGTCGTGCCGGGCGTTAAGTCGCGAGGTCCTATACCGGCGGTCGAAAACCCCCGCACGAGGTTAGGTCCCATCTGGAACTGATCGAGCATGCGCAAGTCCGCGCCGCCCCAAGGCGTGACGTTACCGGCCTGCACCTTGAAGACGCTGACGACGTCGGAGAACACTTCGTAATAGTTACGTGCTTCAACCGCGGTACGGATGAATTTTACGTCGCCGCCGACGCCGGCGAAATCCTGTCGCAGTTCGGCGAAGAGACCGCTGGTCGGAAGCTTGTTGTTATCAAGCGTGTTGTAGGAAACCGTATAGCCCACCAACGACACGTTCACGGGGCCTTGGGCCAGTTCCTTGCGGACGGCGAGCGAAGCTTCGCCGTCAGAATAACAGCCGTTCGGAAAGTTTACAGTTGTGTCGGTGTTTCCAAACCCGCCTTCATTACCCGGATTCACGCCCGTGCCCGGTAAAAGGCCCGTGGCTGGAGCGTTGTTAGAAAATTGACAGTTATTGTACTGAAAAGGCAGCGTGATCTTCTGTTGATAGAACGTATAGCGCGGCTGGAACGCGATCTCCTCAGTTAGCGCGAACCCGAGGCGTAGGTTGGTTCCTATGGTCTGACTGTCATAGGAAACGTATTGCGATGCCAAATTCTGACGCGCAAAAAGGTCGATGCCGCCGGCCATGCGGTAGCCGAACAGGAACGGCTCAACGAACGACAAATCAACGCCGCGAGTGCGTTGCCCGTAGGTGACTGACACCTTGCCGTAGTTGCCACGTCCCATGAGGTTGCGGTCAACGACACTGACTTCCGCGATGAACCCGTCCGCCGTCGAGTAACCGCCGGAAACCGAGAACTCGCCGGTCGCCTGCTCTTCGACATCGACATTGATGACCACGCGGTCCGGCGCCGAACCGGGCTCATTGGTGATCCGTACCGTCTTGAAAAAGCCGAGGTTCTTTAGCCGTCGTTCTGCACGATCGACCAACGCCCGGTTATAGGCATCGCCCTCGCCGAGATCGAATTCGCGGCGGATCACGTAATCGCGCGTTCGCGTATTGCCGCGGACATTAATGCGCTCGATATAGGCTCGCGCACCTTCCTCGACGACGAAAGCAATATTGATCGTCCTGGCTTCGAAATTTCGCTCCCCGCGTGGCCGCACAGTGGCAAAGGCATAGCCTTGCTTGGCGGCCTGAACCGTCATCGACTCGACGCTTTTTTCGACGAGGTCCGCGTTGTACACGTTGCCAGTACTAAACTTGAGCTGACTGCGCAGGATTGCCGGATCGATTGCGCGCACGTTCGAAATGACTTCGACGTTTCCGACGCGATACTGGTTACCCTCGTCGATCGTGAACGTAACGACGAATCCCTTCTTCGCCGGGTCGTATTCTCCGACCGCCGAGACTATGCGCACATCCGCATAGCCGTGCTTCAGATAGAAACGGCGTAACAGATCGCGGTCCGCTTCTACGCGGTCCGGATCATAGATATCGGTTGTCTGGAGGAAGCTTAGCCAGTTGCTTTCCGACGTCTTGACCACTTCCTTCAGGCGGCCGTACGAAAAGGCATTCGCTCCGACAAAACGCAGATCTTTAACGCCAGTTTTCTCGCCTTCGTTGATTTCGAATACGAGATCGACGCGATTGTTCGGCAATTCGATGATCTTTGGCGTGACCGAAACATCGAAGCGGCCGGTGCGATGATAGATCTCGATGATGCGCTGCACGTCCGCCTGGACCGTCGGCCTTGAGAGAGTGCCGCGCGGCTTGGACTGCACTTCCGCAGTCAACTGCTCGTCCTTGGCCTTTTTGTTGCCTTCGAAGGCAACCCGATTGATCACCGGATTCTCAACGACCGTCACAACGATGCGACCGCCCGTGTGGCTGATACGAACGTCGGAAAACAGCCCGGTGGCAACGAGCGACTTGAGACCCTCGTCTTCCTGTTCGGGGCCTATCCGACCCCCAGGGCCGGGCTTGAAATACGAGCGGATGGTGTCGGGTTCTACGCGGCGGCTGCCTTCCACGACAATCGAACTAGCCGTCTGCGCAACCGCGGCGCCTGTGGAGGCAAGGGTCACGCAGCCAGCACCGACAAGGATACCGCCGAGGATCAGGCAGC
>JANWKN010000004.1 GCA_025451355.1 Pseudolabrys sp.
AAAGCGGGAAAGCGGGTGCCGATGTTCCGCAAATGCCGCCACGATCGAAATGCCTTGGCGTCGAGTTCATCGAATTTGCGGTCGATGACCGTACCGCCGACGAGCTTAAGCAATTCATTGCCGGCCTGGGATTTCGCAACATTTCCCACCACAAATCGAAGGCCGTGTCTCGCTGGATGCAAGGGGCAATCAATCTTGTCGTCAACAAGGAAAAAGAAGGCTTCGCCCATTCTCACTACATCACGCACGGGCCATCCGTGTGCGCCATCGGATTGAAGGTCGAGAGTGCGGCGGCAACACTCGACCGTGCCGAGAAGCTGCACGACACGCCGTTCCGGCAGAAGGTCGGGCCCGGCGAACTTGAAATCCCTGCGGTGCGCGGCATGGGGGGTAGCCTGCTCTATTTCCTCGATCCCACCAGCAAACTTGCCAAGGTCTGGGACGTTGAGTTCGAACCGGTGGCCACTGGCAAAGGCGCCGATGCCGGCCTAACGGTCGTCGACCATATCTCGCAGTCGACGCACTACGAGGACATGCTGTCCTGGCTGTTATTCTACACTTCGCTCTTCGACGTGCAGAAGACACCACAGGTCGACATCAACGATCCTGGGGGCGTGGTTCGTAGTCAGGTGGTCGAGACGGCTGATGGAACGCTGCGCATCGCTCTCAACGCATCGCAAAGCACACGAACCCAATCGTCGCGCTTTCTCAACGAATACTTCGGTTCGGGTGTGCAGCACATCGCATTTGCGACCGACGATATCCTTGCAACCGCTGCCCGCCTGAAGGCAAACGGCGTGGAAACCCTGCGCATTCCGAAAAACTATTACGATGATCTCGAGGCGCGCGTCGATCTTGGCGGTGATCGATTGAAAATGCTGAAGGCCAATAACGTTCTTTATGACAAGGACGACAATGGAGAATATTTTCAGCTCTACACCGAGAGCTTCAAGGATCTGTTCTTCCTCGAAATCGTGCAACGGCGCGGGTATAAGGGTTTCGGCGCAATCAATGCGCCTATCCGCCTTAATGCGCAGTCCCGGCTTGCCGGCGAAAACGCGGTCTCCAGCCTGTGACAACGCCGCTGCGTATCGCGGTTGTGGGCGCGGGCGCTATCGGACGAGCGCACATCGACCGCATTTTAAAAAGTCGAGACTGCCGGCTGGTAGCGATCGTCGATCCGGCGCCCGGCGCGTCGGAGATTGCCGCAAAGGCTGGGGTTCCGCTGCTCGCCTCGGTGGCAGACTTGCTGAAGCAACGTCCGGACGGCGTCATCCTCGCAACGCCCAATCGACTTCACGTCGAGCAGGGCCTTGCCTGTGTTGCGGCAGGCGTACCCGCTCTCGTCGAGAAGCCGCTGGCGGATACGATCGAGAATGCCGCGCGGCTTTGCGAGGCGGCCGAGCGCGCCAACGTGAAGCTGCTGACGGGACATCATCGACAGCACAATCCGATCATGACCAAGGCGGTCGAGATCGTGAAAAGTGGCAGGCTCGGGCGCCTGGTGGCCGTCGTCGGCACCGAGATGTTCTGTAAACCGGACCAATATTTCGAGGATGGCCCTTGGCGGCGGCAGCCCGGAGGTGGCCCGCTCCTGATCAACATGGTGCACGAAATCGGAAATCTGCGCGCGTTGTGCGGCGAGATTGTTGCCGTGCAGGCTTTTGTGTCGTCCGCCACGCGCAATTTTCCGGTCGAGGATACAGTGTCAATCAGCCTGCGTTTCGCCAACGGCGTTCTCGGCAGCTTCATGCTGTCCGACACTGTTGCTGTGCCGCGAAGTTGGGAGCAGACCACCCAGGAAGATCCGATCTTTGCGGCCTATCCGGACGAAGACTGTTACATCGTTGCGGGCACGGATGGCTCGCTCGCAATTCCGACCATGCGTCTGAGATTCTACGGCGATCCAGGACAACGCTCCTGGCGGGTCCCTTTCGAAAGCGAAACCGCTACGATTGAACGGGCCGATCCTTTGAGTAGGCAGCTCGATAATTTCTGTGCTGTCATCCGAGGCACCGCGGAACCCGTGGTTACTGCGCGCGATGGACTGCAGAATGTCCGAGTCCTCGATTCGATTCGGCGGGCGGCTACGAGCGGACACACGTGTGCGGTTGGCTGACGCGATCAGGAGCTTTACCCGTTCGAAGGACCACGCCCTCGAGCCACGCTGTGAGTGCATCCAACATGTCTGCGAGCACCTCCGCATCCTTCCGCCCCGTCCGCGCCGGCACATGAAATGAATGATCGGCATCCGCAAACAGTTTGAGCGTCGCGGGCTTGCCGAGCTGCTTGCAGAGCGGTTCGAGCTGGTCGAGCGACGCCAAGTTGTCGCGGGTACCTTGTAAGAAGAGCATCGGGATCCGCACGTTGAACAGATGCTCGGCGCGGTCTCGCGATGGTCGACCGGCCGGGTGCAGCGGAAATCCCAGGAATGCCAACCCACTTACGCCCTGTAGTGGAGCATTCGCCTGTGCTTGCGAGGCCATTCGACCGCCAAACGATTTTCCGCCTGCGATGAGTGCAAGTTCTGGCAACAGGCGCAACGCCTCGGTCACTGCCGCGCGCACCGTCGCTTGCGCAAGTTGCGGCGGATCGGGTCGCCTGCTGCCGCGCTCCATGTAGGGAAACTGGTAGCGCAATGTGGCAACGCCGCGCGCCGCAAGTCCCCGCGCCACATCTTCCATAAAAGGATGATCCATTCCCGCTCCGGCGCCATGCGCCAACACATAGCAAGCCCGTGCGTGGGGCGGTTTTTTCAGCAGGCCTGCAACGCGAATGGCGTCGCTAACAGTGATGCTGACGGGTTTGGTAACAGCGGAAGACATGCATTCGGAATGGTGGGTACTGATGAGTCGACGGGTCTAATTATTCCTCAGTAACAGCTGCCGCGCCTGCGCCACAGTCGTCCGCGCATAGTCCGCAAGCTGCTCGTCCGACGCGCTGCTGATCGGGTGTCCGATTACGGCAAACTTGTAATCCGGCATGCCGAGCACCTTGCACATAAGCTCTGCCGCACTGACAAAGTGGGAGGTCATCACGGCCAGGGCCGGCACCCCTTGCCACTCAACTGCGATTGAGTCGTGCAGACTGCACGATGAACAACTCCCTCAATCGCCGACGCCGGTGACGACGGCGTGCCATTGCCTCGCCTCATCGATAATGTGGGCATCGGCGGGGGCGCTGTAGTTCGACTTGGCCCGCCACACGACATCGGCGACCCTCAAATCCTCGCGCAGGATGCGCTCGAGCTGCGCGAAATAGCCCTTCGTACCTTCCTTGCCATTTGAGATGAACCCGACTGTCTTGCCCTGGAGCGAAGACAGTCGCGCGGCAGGCTGGACGCCAGCTGCCTTCAATTCATGCGTGGGATCGAGAACACGAACGACCATGGGCTGACCTCAATAAGGGTCGCGGGAGGCACGACTTTAGCTATGCCTTCGGCGGCTCACAATCGACGCAGGCGCCGATGGCGGCCGTGACGGCTTTTGTCTTGCTACCCATCCAGGGCGGAATAACGGCACCAAATCCTCCGGCCGCTCCGCCAGCAGCTACCACTAAAAGATGGTCTGGCGATTCGAGTGCAGTGTGATTTTTTTCGGGGCGATCGCGCACGATTGCCGACCTTGCCGACATCGGCCCATTCTTTTCGGCGAATGCGCGCTCTCTCGAACAAGAACTCGGCGATGTCATGCTTGGTCCAGCCCGCTGCCTCAATATGGTCGCGCAGCTGCTTCGGAATCACGATGGCATAGTTGCCGCCATAGATGGAATAGTGGCGCTGGTTGGCGCGCATTTCCGCAGCGAAGGTTTCCAGGATCTCCTTGGGATCGGTGGACCACTCATTCATGATCTGCCGCGGCGCTAGAGCCGCCATAACAGTCACGGCCGAGAGGCCACGCACAATCGAAAGTGGCTGCCAGTTCGTGCCCTCTTCGTCTTCTGCGAGACAATACGAGAACTTTCCCGGGTGGCCGAGCGTCGTACGATCGATGCCGCCGGGGCGCACATCCATCAGGTTGATCAAAGTGAGCCGGATGGCCCGGCCGATCACGGACGTCGCACGGTCGCTATTGCCCAGCGCATTGAATGTGGCATTGGCCCCGATTTCAAGGCGGACCGGCCCATTGATGATCATGAGGATAGCACATCCCCCAGTGCTGGAAGTCACCCCATGCAAAAGGAACTCCTCTTGCATCATCGCCTGCCGCGCTGTCGCAACGATGGGAAAATGGATCGGTAGGCACCCGGCCATGACGGCATTGATGGCAAGCTTTTCGGCGGTGATCGGCTGTTCGCGAACGGGCTCAACGCCGATGAGTTGATCCGGCGGCATCAAGGCCCAGTCCAAGCAGGCTTGGACCGCGGCCTCTGTCGGGGGCACTATGGGCAAGCCGTCAGTCCAGCCATTGCTGTGAAAGAGCTCCTGCGCGGCGACGAAATCGTCGACGTCGTACGCTTTCGAACTTAGCGCCGCTTTACCTTCAACAGCGGACATCTGTGGTTTCCCGATCGCTATCGCCAGTCAATTTGCGCATCTGAGGAAATGGCGGACTTCCATCAGGCGGCATTTTTTTGAGAAGTTCAATTGCGGCTCTTTTCAGTGACGATTTTCCTTTATTCGCTACCAGCCTACGAAAATTCGCAGGTGCTATTTCGAACTCCTTTTCGCTTACAAAATGGCTGGCTGCGTTTGCAGCTTTGTTCGGAGCTAGGATGACGGCAATCGGCTCATCCCTGTCGTCGTAGTAAGTCATTGGCTTTTTTCTGGCTTTGGCGTATTGAGTTCGACACTTCCGTTGTTACCACCATGCCGCTGGCTGCAATTCCCTCTTTGGATTCGGACTCCGACAATAACCGGACGCGTGGAATGACTCTCGCGTCCGGAAGCGCCTGCGTGATCCGCGTAGGTTGCTTTTTGCTCGGCACGGTGCCACACCCGCGCTGCACAGAGGGTCACACGGCAACCGGGTGTGCTGCCCGGCTTTCGGCCCGTCGGCCTAGCAGTGTGATTTACGGAATTTGGTCTATTGCTGAGGGGTTTCAAACCTCAGTCCCGTTTGCACACAACTTTTCCAAGTCATTCTCGGGTACTGGCCTGTTCGACCCCATTAGGGACCCGCCCATGCGTGTGTGGCAAGCAT
>JANWKN010000005.1 GCA_025451355.1 Pseudolabrys sp.
CGTAAGGAGACGACCATGGACGAGAGAACGCGCGATCCGGTAAAAATCACCGCCGAAGACATTAACCCCCGTTACAACTGGGGGCGGCACCTGCCGGTGCTCGGCACTATGGGCGTGGATTTCGAGGAGCGTGTGGATTACCGCCGCATGCATCGGTATCGACTCGGGCGCGCACAAGCGGCGCTCGAGGCGTCCGACCTCGGTGCGTTGTTGCTGTTCGATGACAACAACATCCGCTACGTCACTTCGACCAAAATCGGCGAATGGGCGCGCGACAAGCTTTCGCGCTGGGTGCTGCTGACACGCGGTGGCGATCCGATCCTGTGGGACTTCGGCTCGGCCGCGATGCATCACAAGCTCTATTCACCGTGGCTCAAGCCCGAGAACTGCAAGGCCGGTCTCGTCGGCCTGCGTGGCACTGTCGACCCGGCCTTCGGACTCATGAAGCGTCACGCCGAGGAAATGGCTTCGATTATCAAAGCCGCCGGCGTCGCCAAGATGCCGATCGGGGTCGACATCATCGAGCCGCCGATGATGTTTGAGCTGGAAAAAGCTGGGCTCAAGATAAAGGACGGCCAGCAGATCATGCTGAGTGCGCGCGAGGTCAAGTCGTCAGACGAGATAGCGCTGCTCAATCGCGCAGCCGCAATGGTCGATGGCGCCTATGACGTGGTCAATGAAATGCTGCGGCCCGGCGTACGGGAAAACGACATCGTCGCTGAGGTCAACAAGTTCCTTTACACGCACGGCTCCGACGACGTCGAAGCGGTCAATGCGATTTCCGGCGAGCGCTGCAATCCGCATCCGCACAATTTCACTGACCGCATGATCCGCCCGGGCGATCAGGCGTTCTTTGACATCCTGCAGTCGTTCATGGGCTATCGCACCTGCTACTACCGCACCTTCAATGTCGTGCGTGCGACGCCGGCACAGCACGACGCCTACAAGGAAGCGCGTGAATGGCTGGACAATGCGATCGCCCGCATCAAGCCCGGCGCAAGCACAGCGTATATTTGCGAGGTCTTTCCGAAGGCCAACGAATTCGGTTTCCCGGATGAAATGGCGGCGTTCGGCTTGCAGTTTGCCCATGGTCTCGGCTTGAACTTGCACGAACGGCCGATCATCTCGCGCGTCGTATCTATGGATCACCCGACCGAGATCAAGGAAGGCATGGTATTCGCAATCGAGACTTATTGCCCCGCCACAGATGGTTTCTCTGCTGCACGCATCGAGGAAGAGGTCGTGGTCACGGACAAAGGCTGCCGCCTGATCTCACTGTTCCCCGCGGAAGAACTGCCTATCTCAGCGAAGTATTGAGCGAAAAGCCGGAGCGCGGTTACGCGCTCCGGTCCGTCAACTGACGCACAATCAAACTGATGCCTTTTCCCGCAAATGTGGGAAACGCTCGCTCAGCAGCGAGCCGTGATAGAAAGTCGGCTTAAAGGCCGGGTGCGCGCGAATACTATCGAACCAGGTCGCGACACGCGGCAGATCCTGCCAGTCGGGCATACCCAAGTCGTGTATGCGGACCATCGATGGCATCACAGCCACATCGGCCAAAGTAATCCCCTTACCAAGGAGCCACGGACCTCCACTGTGTTCTATTTCGGCGTCCATGCGCTCGTAGGTACGGCGCAGACGCGCAAGCGCCGCATCCATATCTGCTTTAGGAAATCCGGTTTGCCCCATGGTGAGCATGAACTCGCGCCGCAATGGCTTGCTCTCGGCCATCGCCACAAAATCCTCGCGGCTCATCTTCTGAAAGCTGGGCAAAAAAGCGAGGTTGAAAGTGGGCACTCGCACGGCAGGCGCCGGCATCTCGTCTATGAAATGCATGAGCGTGCGCATGTGCGCACGCATGACCGGATCTTCCGGCGTAAAGCTGCCGTCAGGGGATATCTCGTCGAGGTATTCGGTGATGACCGTTGAATCGATGATGATGGCACCATCGTGATCGAGCGTGGGCACAACTCCATTTGGATTGAGCTTGAGGTATTCTGGTTTGAGCTGATCCCCTTCGAGCAGATTGAGTTTGACCTCATCGAAGGGCAGACTCTTTGTATTCAGCACGAAACGGACGCGTTGACTGCAAGTCGATTGCGGGGCGTTGTAAAGCCTGAATGTCATTTAGAACTCCCGTTCCGGCAATTACCATTCGAATGGAGGAGGCGTGACATGTCCATTATGCATAACATCCATGAAATTTATGCCCATTTTACTTGTGATAGGCGCGCCATGCGATTTGAGTGGGCTCGTGCGCAGCCGCCGTTTTCCTCCCTTCAGGCTTAGACGGCGGCGTGAATCCTCCACCTTATGCACACAGGGCCCCGCAAGGGGCCCTTTTTTTATTCTGGCATGTGTGCGGAAAGCGCGCACACGAGGCCTCAGTTCTCAAGTCCCGTCGGCACGTTCTTGTTTTCGGGGGTGAGCTTCATTCCAGCTGCAAGAGCCATTGTCTCCATCAGCGCCGCGAAGTCCTTGTTGAGGTAGGCTTGCGGATCCGGCTGAAGCGTGGCGTGGCCGAAATGACCTTGTAGAACTTCGCGCGTGGCCGCCGTGACGGGCATTGGCACATCCATTTCGCGGCCGAGTTCCAAGCCAAGGTCGAGATCCTTGCGCAGCAATTCCGGCGTGAATGTCGTGTTCCAGTCCAGATTGACGAGCGCGGGTGACTTGTAACGGGTGAACATCGATCCCATCACGCCGTTGTTGAGGAAAGCCAGGAAAGCGTGGCGCGGCACGCCCATCTTGTTCACCAATAGCGTGATCTCGATCAGGTTTTCGATCACAACGCCAAGCATGACGTTATGCGCGATCTTGCAGACACGCGCGAGTTCGCCATCGCCGACGTAAGAGACACCCTGCGGGGCGATCACCTCCATCAGCGGAATGATCATCTTGCATGCCGCCTCCGGACCCGAAACGACCGACGACAGTCGTCCGGCCTTGATCACCTTGGCGTTGCCTGAAACAGGAGCCGTAACATAGTCGGCACCGCGCGCTTTCAGCTTCTTGCGAATGTCGGCGGATTCCTCAACCGAAATGGTCGAGCAATCGACGAACGCCGCAGGGATCGTGCCGGTGCCGGAAACCACTCCATCTTTTCCGAAGAGCACCTGTGCCAGATCCTTGCCCTCGGACACGATCGAAAACACGACGTCGCATGACGCAAGTTCGGAGAGCTTGTCGACGATCTTCCCGCCCTTGGCAGCTAGTGGTTCGGCCTTCGCACGAGTCCGATTCCAGATGGTCACATCGTGGCCGGCCTTGAGCAGGCGTTCCGCCATGGGCAAGCCCATGCGGCCGGTTCCGATCCAACCGATCTTCTGAGCATTCTTCGACATCCCGAAACTCTCCCGTTTGAAATCGTGGCGGCTTCCAAGCCGGCGTGGCGGCCCTTTAGCCGTTCTATTGCGATTGCGCCAGTGGCCGCATCACCAAAGCGCGATAGTCCGCGTGTTTGTGATAGGCGTTCAAAGCGCTATCCTGTCATCAAGGGCGGCAAGGCTAAAAAAGCCCATTAGGAGGCGAGCACCGTTGCGGGACGCTGTCACTGCCATTGCTGCTGATCATGCACCCGATCGATCGCACGGCAGCGAGCGCTTACGGTTGATCTGGCACAACATTTTTCCTTTCGTGGTCGTCGGTGCAATCTGGGAGATCATCGCCTGGACCGGTATTTTTCCGCGGCGGCTTTTTCCGACGCTGGAGGATGTGGCGACGGCGTTTGTGAATCTTACGATTACAGGCATCCTGCCTCATCACGCCATCGAAACTGTGATCCGCCTTCTCACCGGGTTCGCCCTCGCGGCCATCGTCGGCGTTACAATCGGCGTTTTGATGGGACGCTCGCGTCGCGCTGAGGACATTTTTTTACCTCTCGTATCGATCGGTGCACCAATCCCCGGCCTCGCCTATGCGCCGCTGTTCTTGCTCTGGTTCGGCCTTGGAAATCTTTCGTCAGTTCTACTGGTGGGATTTGTGTCGGCATTTCCGATCATCTTCAACAGCTGGACCGGCGTAAAAGCGGTGAAGGAAATCTGGGTTCGGTCGGCACAGGCCATGGGTGCCAACGACCACCGCCTGTTCAGGCATGTCATCCTACCAGGCGCACTGCCCTACATTCTCACAGGTTTGCGACTGGGTCTGGCGCAGGCCTGGCGCATTCTTGTGGCGGTCGAGATGCTCGCCGCCGTGCCATGGGGTCTCGGCTGGCTCATTTTCGGCGCGCGGAAGTTTCTCAACACCGACATAATGATGGCCGGGATTGTGGTGATCGCGCTGATTGGAATTGCGCTAGAAAAACTGGTTTTCCAGAAAATCGAGAACTACACCGTCGTGCGCTGGGGCATGATCTCGTCATGACGGAATCGGGACAACATCGACGCTCGCTCGTGCGCGGTACGCTGGCGCTGCTCGTCGCTGCGGCGGCCTACGAAGCAATGGCGCGCAGCGGTTATTTCGCGCCGGCGTTGTTGCCGACGCTGCCAGCGATCGGACGGACACTTTTTGCCAGCCTTGCGGACGGCAGCATGATCGAACATGCCGCCTTCACGCTTTACCGTGTCATGTTCGGCTTTGCGCTTTCAGTCGTTGTCGGCCTGCCGCTTGGGATCCTGATGGCGCGGTTCCAGCACGTCGGGAATTTCTTTCTGCCGCTCGTCAGCGCTTTGATGCCGATCCCCTCCTTCGCACTCGTACCACTTTTCATGCTCTGGTTCGGTATCGGCAACTTGACCACGATTCTCATTGTTTTTTATGCCGCAACCTTTCCGATGATTTTCAACACGTGGTCAGGCGTGCGTTCGGTCAATCCGATATGGCTGCGCGCGGCCGGCGCCATGGGCGCTAGCGAGCACAGGCTATTCTGGAAGGTCATCATTCCAGGCGCCTCGCCCTTCATTATTACCGGTATGCGGCAGGCGTTCTTGCGCGCATGGATCGCCGTCGTTGGCGCCGAGATGATCGCCGCCTCCGACTGGGGTCTCGGTTGGGTCATTTTCGACGCCAAGGAGTTCCTCAACACCGATACAATGCTGGCGTCGCTGATCGTGATCGGCATAACCGGGTTCGCTTTCGAGCGCTTCGTCTTTGGCTCGATTGAACGCGCAACGGTGATGCGGTGGGGCATGATGCGCGCGGCGAAAGGCTAGCGCGATAAGGCAGCAGGTATGGTCCCCATCGAAATTCGCGACGTCTCGCTGATCTACGACACGCCCGGCGGCAAAGTGCCCGGGGTCAAAGACGTGACCTTGAACATCAGCGCTTCCGAATTCGTATGCATCGTCGGCCCTTCCGGCTGCGGGAAATCCACGCTGCTCAATATCGTTGCAGGATTTCTTTCTCCAGCAGCAGGGGAGATCCGCATCGGCGGCAAGAAGGTCGACGGCCATGGCATGGATCGCGGTGTCGTATTTCAGGACTTCGCCCAGCTGTTTCCATGGCGCACGGCGCTTGGCAATGTTGCTTTCGGCCTGGAAATGAAAGGAGTGCCAAAGGACGAAAGGGAAAGGATTGCGCACGAGCAGTTGAGGCTGGTCAAACTGGAGAAATTTACCGCGTCATACCCCCATCACCTCTCCGGCGGCATGCAGCAGCGGGTCGCTATCGCGCGTGCGCTGGCGTACAATCCGGCCGTGCTGCTGATGGATGAGCCGTTTGCGGCGCTAGACGCGTTGACCCGCGACGACATGCAGCGCCTGCTCGCCGACGTCTGGCGGGAAACACGCAAGACAGTGATATACGTGACGCATAACGTGTCAGAAGCGGTTTATCTCGCTGATCGGGTCATCGTGATGACACCGCATCCAGGTACGGTGAAAGCCGAAATCCGGATTCCACTGCCCAGGCCACGCGATCCGCTCAGTGTGGAATTTCTTGATTTTCAGAAAGAGCTTCTGCGCCACCTTGGTCACGGGGCAAGCGCGAGCGAGCCGACGAAAGCCAACGGCAAGACAACTGCATAAAGGGAGGATCATCATGTCTCAGAAAGGCGGAATAACACGCCGACACTATCTCGCAGCGACAGGTGCCGGCGCGCTCGCGGCGACCTTTGGTGTGAAGCCCGCCGCCGCCCTGGAAACGGTGCGGCAGGGATATCAAACCAACATGTGGGGCATGCCGACTTACTACCTGTTGCGCTCCGGACTACTGGAAAAACACGGCATCAAATTCGAGGAATTTGCTGTTCCCTCCGGCAACCTGACGATGCAGCAGATGGTAGCGCGTCAGGTCGACATGGGCACTTATGCCGGCCCTTCCTTCGCGATCGGCCACGACAAAGGCGGCCTGCTCGCCATCGCGATGATCGAATATGTCGGCAAAACCGCGCGGGTAATGGCGCGCAAGGATCTCAACATCACAAAGATCGAGCAGCTCAAGGGCCTCAAGGTTGCCAATCAGACAGGCTCGTCGACTGGCAATATCTTCGTCGATCAGATCGCGCCAAAAGCTGGCCTTAAGAAAGGCGACTACCAGGAAGTTCGCATGAACGTTGATGACATGGTGGCAGCACTGGCCGCAAAAACCGTCGACGCCATGGCCAACGTCGAGCCCTACAACGCGATCGCGGAAGCGGATGGGCTGGCGGTCACCGTTTCCGAATATAGCCAGTTCGACAAGTTGCCGGTGTTCATGGCTGCCACGCCTGATTTCGTGCAAAAAAACCCGGAAACCGTGGTGGCCTACCTGAAAGCATGGCTTGAGGTTGCAAACGATTTCAAGTCAAAGCCGGACAAGGTCGCCGACACGGTTTACTCGTTCTTTGAATCGAAGGGATTCAAGATGTCGAAAGACACTTTTGCCAAGGCCTTGGCGCGAGTGGAGGTGCAGCCGGGTTGGCCGACCGACCTTGTACCCTACATGCAAGAGCAATCCGAAATTCTATTGAAGGAAAACAAGATCAAGGCCGTGCCCGACTGGAGCAAGGCGCTGCGTACAGAATTCCTCAAACAGGCAAGCGCCTGATACCCCCGATGACGTGCTAATGCGCATGTTGTAGTAACCACGGGCCGGCGCAAATTGCGCCGGCCTTTCCGCATAACCAAGCCACGGAGACGTGAATGTCCACCGCCAACAGCCCGCTCAACAAAAGTGCGGAGCTCACCATCCGGAATTTCAAGTTACTTGCGCAGAACGATCTCGGCGGCTTCGGCGGCATGGGCGAAGGCATGTCGGTACAGATCGCAAAGGACGGTCGACGTATTATCTGGCTAGCGCACGAAAGCGCGCCGAAGAACTTCACCGCCGTCGACGTGTCCGACCCGCGACAGCCAAAAGTGGTGGTGCAGACCGACTTGCCGAAGCCGTATATGCGCTCCAACTCGCTGGAGCTGTCTGGCGACATCATGGCCGTCGCCTATCAAACCCAAAAAGTGAACCAGCAGCCGGCCGGGCTTGAATTGTTCGACGTCTCCGTGCCGGAAAAGCCGCGCTCGATCTCGTTCCTCGATTGTTCGGGAGCGACCTCTCGCGGCGTGCATCAATTGTGGTTCTGCGACGGTGAATTCGTGCACATGGCTGCCGGCGCACCGGATTTCATTCCGAGCCATCCGCTCGACGACCAGATCTACCGTTGCATCGACGTACGCAATCCGTCGAAGCCGGTTGAGGTGGGACGCTGGTGGATGCCGGGCACCAAGAAAGGCGAGACGCCACTACCCCGACATAAGCTCGACAAGGGTTACCGCGCGCACAACACCAACGTCTACAAGCAGCGTCCCGACAGGCTTTACCTCTGCTACATCGACGGCGGCATGTTCGTGATGGATATTGCCGATAAGTCGAAGCCGAAGCCGCTTTCGTACTGGACCAATTCCCCGCCCTATACGGGCTTCATGCACACGGCTGTGCCGCTGTTCGACCGAAACCTCCTGATCGTCACCGACGAGTCGACGGAGAACAGGGCAGAGGACTGGCCGAAGCTTGTTTGGATTTTGGATGCGCGCGACGAGAAAAATCTCGTCTCCATCTCCACCTGCCCGCTGCCGCCCGTCGACGCCTATGCCAATCGCGGCGGCCGCTTTGGAGCGCACAACATTCACGAGAACCCGTCTGTTCCGACCGCCTGGCAATCGGATCAGATCGTGATCGGCACCTTCTTCAACGGCGGCCTACGCGCCTACGATATTTCAGATCCGTATCAGCCGAAGGAGGTCGCCACGTTCGTGCCGCCGCCGCCAAGAGGCACGCCAGCCGGCGCGGTTCAACTCAATGATGTGTTCGTGGATGAACGCAGCATCGTTTACACGGTCGACCGCCATACGGGCGGCCTTTACACGCTGGAGATGGATTTCTGAACGAGCTCTTCCCATCACCCTCCGCCGGACGCTTCGGCCGCAGGCTCAAGCGCGAACGCGGCGCACGTGTCCCGGTGACTGTGATTACGGGCTTTCTGGGTGCGGGTAAGACCACGCTTCTCAAGCGATTCCTCGGCACGCCCGAAGGCAAAGGCACAGCCGTGGTCGTCAACGAGTTCGGTGCGACAGGCATCGATGACGCGTTGCTGCGATCGAGCGCCGACGAAACTGTGCTCCTCGGCAACGGCTGTTTGTGCTGCATCACCCGCAGCGATTTGCAGCAAGCCCTACGCCGCATGGTCATCGAGCGTGAGCGAGGTGAGCTGCCGGATTTCTGCCGCGTCGCCATCGAGACCAGCGGCTTGGCGGATCCCAGCCCAATTCTGCAGACCTTTGCAACCGACCGTGCGCTCGGTAGCGTCTTTCATGTCGAGGCGGTCGTAACGGTCATAGACGTCGTCACCGGCGAAGAGACTCTTCGCTGGTCGGCGGAAGCTCGCAAGCAAGCCATACTTGCGGATCGCCTGATCATCACGAAGACCGATATTGCCGGCGACAGCGCATACCCGAGGCTGACGTCTCAACTACACAAGCTCAATCCCGGCGCCGAGATTCTGGAGGCGGTCAACGGCGAAATTGATCCGAGACGTCTGATCGAGCCGGCGGCGGACCAACGCAACGCGTTCGTGGCTGAGGTCGACCACAGTGACGGTATCGGCAGCTTCGTGATGACCGAATCGGCGCCGATGCCTTGGAGCGTTTTCGCGCGTTCGATGGATGCACTGATGCAGCTGCGGGGGGCCGATCTGCTGCGCGTCAAAGGTTTTCTCAATGTTGAAGGCTGCAAAGGACCAGTGCTGGTGCAGTTCGTGCAACACCTTGCGCCTCCGCCGGTCGAACTCGAGGCCTGGCCGGACAGCACCCGGCAGAGCCGGGTTGTCTTCATCACGCGAAATATTCCGGAACAGCAGGTGCGAGCACTGTTTCAGGCCATTAAAGCTCTAGTTTAGAGGTTTACTCTCTATCGCGTCCGGCAATTTCCGCCTGCCAGGGCGCAACCTTTCGTTCGACGAATCCGATCAGCCAATTCAGTCCAATAGCCATCACCATCAGAATGATGATCGGAACGAACATGGTGGCGGTGTCGAAATTGTTGGCCGAATTGATAATCACCGCGCCCAGACCGGAGATGGTGGTGAAGAATTCGGCAATCACCATTGCAACAACTGCGCGGCCAACCGCAAGACGTATCCCGGCCATGATGTAAGGCAGCGTCGCAGGCAGGACGATGCGGCGAAGAATAACAATGTCGGGTGCGACAAAGGATTTGCCGACTTCAATCAGAGTCTTCGGCACGGCGATCACGCCGAGCCACGTGTTAATACAAATTGGAAACAGGGCCATGAGAAATACGACTGCGACTTTGACTGCAAAGCCGAGGCCGAGCCAAAGGATCAACAGCGGTACCAGCGCGACCAGCGGCATCGCGTAGCCGGCGGTGACATAGATACCAAGCGCGGCCTCCGCGACACGGAATCCGCCAATCAACAAACCGAGAGGCACGCCGATAAGAATCGCCAAGGCGTAGCCGAGCAGAAACGGCCGCAAGGATTCATACAGCGCCGACCATAGCTTTCCGGTGACCGCCAGGTCCCAGAATGCGACCGCTATCGCCGAGGGGTAGGAGCCAAAAACCGGATTGATCTGGCGGCCGAAAATTTCCCACAGGATCAGGACACATGCGACGGAGGCGAACGTAATCATCCAGCGCGGGAGTGGACGCCGCTCGGTCGTCTCGGTCACCGGTGAGGCGGGGGCTTTATTGCTGTCGGCAACGTCGACCATCAGTGCACCACAGCGCCATCGTGTATTGCACGCCAGACTTTGTAGCGGGTTTCCGAAAACTCCGGCGTTCCACGCACGATCCCGAGATCAGGTCGCGGGCGCTTGAGTGGCACATCAATGATTTCGTGCACACGGCCGTGCTTCATAACGATGATCCGGTCGGCAATCAAAACCGCTTCGTCCAGATCGTGCGTAACAAAAAGTATGGTTTTTCGCGTGCGAGCATGGATATCGAGAAGCTCCGCCTGCAAGGACTCGCGGGTCTGAGCATCGAGCGCACCGAACGGTTCATCCATCAGCAACACCTTCGGATCGATGGCAAGCGCGCGCGCGATGCCGACGCGTTGCTTCATACCGCCGGAAAGCTGGTGCGGGCGCCGGTTCTGCGAATCCTTCAGCCCAACCAGATGAAGATATTTTTCCGCCGTCTTCCGTAACGGCGCGCCGCGGATACCCTTCATTTCCAGTCCGAACATCACGTTCTGCAGGGCCGAGAGCCAGGGCAGCAGTTCGGCGTGCTGAAAGACCATGCCACGGTCATGACCGCAGCCGGTCACTTCGCGCCCATCCACGGTGACCCGACCGCCGTTGGAGGGATCGAGACCCATAGCGACGCGCAAGGCCGTTGTCTTTCCGCAGCCTGAGGGACCGATCAATGCAACGATCTCGCCGTCCTTGACCGTGAAGCTGACCCGGTCGAGCGCTTGCACATGATGAACCTCGCCGTCCACGCGCAGCGAAAAGCGCTTGGACACGTCGAGGAAAGTCACCTCACCCATTCATTTCTCCAAAATGCCGCTCGGCTAGTGCCCGACGACCTGAAGCGCCTTTTCACGATACTCGGGCGCGGTCACAGTCTTCAGATCGAGAGGCGCCTTCAACCGGCCTGCCTTTACCATCTGTTCCTGAATCCATTGGATCTTGTCCGTCGGCAAGGGCAAGGTCGGATCGACGGCCTGGTGCCGGACCGCGTCGTCATACACAAAAGCGGGCCGCGGGTCGTCCGGTTTTGCGTTGGTGATCTCTCGGGTCAGCGCGATAGTTTCATCCCTGTGCGAAAGCGCGTACCGCAACGCATTCATCTCGGCGGCAAGAAATTTGACGGCGTCGTCGCCGCGATCAGCCAGTTTCTTCGCAGTCGATACCAAACAAACGCGCAGGAAGTTTGGTACGGCTTCGCGACCGGCAACCAGAAGATGAATGTTCTTCGGCGCGACCGGCTGGTACTCGTTCGACACAACCGCGGCATCGACAACACCACCGATCAGCGCCTGGTAACGGTCGTTGTCGCCGCCGATGGCAGCGAGTTTCACTTCCGTATCGGCTACGCCGAATTTTGCCAACGCGGAACGCGCCAGCATGTCAGGCATGGAATTTGGCGCGGAGACTGCAATCTGTTTGCCCCTCAGGTCTTCAACCTTTGTCACCTTTTCGTTGGCGTAGATTCCATGCGGAACCACGACCCAGTGACACCCGAGCAGTTTGACGTCGCCGCCCTTGGCATCGACCGCGAATACGCCCTGAGGCCCCCCCTCAAAGCTGTCGAGCTCGCCGGCGATCAACGCCTTGAGGGCAAGCTGATCGTCCTTGAACTGCGAAATCTCTATTTTAAGACCCTGCTTTTTTGCAAAATCGCGCGTCGACACCATGAGAAAAATACCGGCGTCGGATTTGGCGTTGATCAGGCCATGTTTCCAAATCTTTTCCTGCGCGCCTGCCTGGGTTGAGAGAGCGGTCGCAATTGCGGCGGCAACAACCAACCCGAGAACAGCCCTCCCGTCCGACCTGCGCATCGCGAAGTTCCTCCGAGTTCCTTGCGGCCTCTGATCGGGCCTTATTCCGATGATCCTAACATTAATTTTATTCCAGCGGGCGTTCCCAACTGCAGTTTGTGGAACTAGCCTCTGGGTCGCAAGCGTCGGCACAGACGCGTCTGCGATGGCTCGATCCGCCGTAAGCGGCCGGCCCAACAATCTGTTCAGGGAGCTGAACGCTATGACCCAGCGCTTTACACTAACTGTCGACGGCAAGTCCCATACCATTAATGCCGATCCCGACATGCCGTTGCTCTATGCTTTGCGCGACGACCTCGGGCTCAATAACCCGCACTTCGGCTGCGGGCTCGCGCAATGCGGTGCCTGTACTGTTCAAATCGATGGGCAGGCGGCGCGCTCCTGCATTACTGCGGTCTCTACCGTCGGTGATGCCAAAATCACGACACTCGCGGGCCTTGGCACTCCTGAAAAGCCACACCCCTTGCAGACCGCATATATCGAAGAACAAGTGCCGCAATGCGGCTATTGCATCAACGGCTGGATCATGACCGCAGCGGCCTTCCTTCGTGACAAAAAGAAACCGACCGAGGCCGAAATCAAAGACGCTCTCTCTGGGCTTAAGTGCCGCTGCGGCACGCACATCAGCATCCTCAAGGCGGTCAAGCGTGCCGCCGAGATGATGGGTTGAGGGAGGACGCCATGACAAAGTTCGAACACAGCTCGGCCTTCACCCGTCGTTCCGTATTGTTGGGCGGCGGTGCTCTTGTCGTGTCCGTCGGGGCGGCCGTTTCGCTCGACACGTTGCTATCGCTCCAGGCGGCGTACGCGCAGGGTGCGAAACCGCCGCTGACACCTGATCAGCTTTCGTCCTACATCGCGGTCAATGCCGATGGCACCGTATCGGCCTTCTTCGGCAAGATGGATATGGGTCACGGTCTTCACGTGGCGATCGCGCAGATCGTTGCCGATGAGCTCGACGTTCCGTTCAAAAGCGTCAAAGTCTTCATGGGCGACACTGCCAATTCGGTGAATCAGGGCGGTGCTTCCGGTTCGACCGGCATCCAGTATGGCGGCAAGCAAATGCGAATAGCAGCGGCGGAGGCGCGTCGCGTGCTGGTGGAGATGGCCTCTGCCCTGCTCTCGACTCCGGTCGAACAGCTTAAAGTCAACGACGGCATCGTGATCTCCGGCGCAGATGCAACGAAGCGCATTTCCTACGCGCAGATGATTGGTGGAAAATATTTCAACGTCCAACTCGACTGGAACAAACAGTTCGGCAATACCCTCTACGCGCCGGGCAAAGCGCAGCCCAAGAAACCGAGCGAGCATAAAATTGTCGGTCAACCGATCAAACGTGAGGACGTTGGGCCGAAAGTCTTCGCGCAAGAGGACTTCGTAACCGACGTCAAGGTGCCCGGCATGGTGCACGGGCGAATGATCCGCCCGGCGATTGCCGGCGCTGTGCCAGTCAAGATCGATGAGAGCTCGATCAAGGACATTCCTGGCGCCAAGGTCGTTTGGGACAAGGGCTTTCTCGGAGTCGTCGCTGACAAGGAATGGGGCGCAATCCAGGCTGCGCAAACGCTCAAGGTTGAATGGTCGCAGGTCGACTCACCCTTCCCCGAGCAATCGTCGCTTTACGACCACATTCGCAAGGCGAGCGTGCGTAAGCGCAGCGTCGACAAGGAAAACGGAAACGTTGACGACGCCTTCAAGACCGCTGCGAAAATCATCGAGGCGGAGTACGAATGGCCCTTCCAGTCGCATGCCAGCATGGGTCCTGCCTGCGCCCTCGTCGAAATCAAGGACGGCCAGGTCACTTGCTGGAGTGGCACGCAGAAATCCCACTTCGTACAGGAAGGACTTGCGTTGACGCTCGACGTACCGGTCGACAAGGTCAGGGTCAAATACACCCCGGGGGCCGGTTCGTACGGCCGCAACGACGCCGATGACTGCGCCATGGATGCGGGCGTACTGGCCAAGTCCGTCGGCAAGCCCGTCCGGCTGCAATATATGCGTGAACAGGGCACTGGCTGGGATCCGAAAGGTCCGGCATCAATTCATAAGGCCCGCGCCGCGCTGGACGCTTCCGGCAAGATCACGGCCTATGAGTTCACGAGCAAAGGCTTCTCGCGAATCGACGTGAACACGAACGGTGGCAAGCCGCACGACACGCTGGCCGGGCAAACCCTCGGCGTCGCGTTGAAATCGGGTGACGGGTTCGGTGTCCCTGCAGAATCCTATGCCTTCGACAACAAACGCATGGCATGGGAGACTATTGCTCCCTTGCTCGACCGCGCTTCGCCGCTTCGCAGCGCACATTTGCGCGATCCCGTAGGACCGCAAATCCACTTCGCAAGCGAATCCTTCATCGACGAGGTGGCCGCCACAGTGAAAGCCGACCCGATCGAGTTTCGGTTACGCTATATCAAGGAGCCACGTGATATCGCGGTGATCAAAGCGGCCGCAGAGAAGGCGAATTGGGATACGCGGGTTTCCCCGCGCCGCGATCAAAGCGGCAATAAGGTCTCGGGCCGCGGTATCGCCTACTCACAGCGGAACGGGACCCGTGTCGCTATCGTTGCTGAAGTCGATATCGATCGCTCGAGCGGGAAGATATGGGCGCGCAAGTTTACGGTAGCGCACGATTGCGGACAGATCATCAATCCGGATGGACTGGTGAAATGCATCGAAGGCAACATCGTGCAGGGCGTCAGCCGTACGCTCTGGGAGGAAGTCGCCTTTGACCGTAAATCGGTGACCAGTGTGGATTGGCTGACTTATCCCATCCTCGATATCACGGAGACGCCAGCCGAAGTGAATGTCGTGCTGATCAATCATCCCGACATCGCGCCAAGCGGCGCCGGCGAGCCGTCGATCAGACCGATCGCCGCCGCCATCGCCAATGCGATATTTGACGCAACCGGCGTTCGCATTCGTCGCGTGCCGTTTTCTCCCGATCGGGTGAAGTCGGCGCTGAGCTGAACAATCACGCAGGCGCGAGCCGGACGATACCGGCTCGTGCCGCCGTGATGACCTCGGACACCACAGCATCGTTTCCCGGTGCCATGATGTGGACGCCAGCAACGTGCGGCACGTCCGCTAGCTCGTGCACGATATCGACGCAGATGCGGCGGCCTTCCGCTGCCGGATCGCTCGCCCGCTCCATTCGATCGATGATGGAATCCGGGATCACAGCTCCGAATAGCTTCTCCTTGATCCAGCGCGCCGACTTGGCCGAGCGCAGCGGCACCACGCCGATGACAACCGACAGCTTCTCGGCTACTCCGCACTCGACAAGCCTTGCCACATAGCGGCGCACCAAGGCGGCATCCATACAGAATTGCGTCTGCACAAATTGCGCACCTGCATCGACTTTGGCCTGCAACGCGGTTGGCTGCCATCCAGGCGGCGGATCGATCGGATTGTCCGCACTGCCAAGAAAAAAATCGGCGCGACCACCGATCTTGCGACCCGTCGGCAGTTCGCCTGAGTCGCGAAGACGCCGAGCGGTCGTAAGAAGAGCGCGGGGATCGAGATCGAATACCGGCTTGGCATCCGGCTGATCCCCGGCGCTAGGATCGTCGCCACGCAGCACCAGCAAGTTGCGTATGCCTGAGGCAGCGGCGCCGAGCAGGTCGCTCTGCAGCGCGATACGGTTACGGTCACGACAGGTGAGTTGCAGAATCGGTTCGATCCCTTGCTCTACGAGCATGGCGGCGGCGGTCACAGCACCAAGATGGGGCCGCGCACCGGCCCCGTCGGTGATATTGACCGCATCGGCAAGGCCCTTCAGGGGGAGGGCCTTATCCAAGAGTTCGGCACGGTCCGCGGACACCGGCGGGGTCACTTCTGCGGTGATTACAAATCGCTGGGCGCGCAGCTTGTCTTTTAGCGTGATGGACATCCGACCCAGGTCGCAAAATCTAGTGGACGTTGCAAGGGAAACAATGGGAAAAATGGTGGCGGTTTCGACGCCGCGCAACCTTGCGGACCGTCATGTTTCAACCGGCGAAATCAATCGACGATGCGATCGCGCCAATTGATGACGGTTGCATGCTGGTGGTGCCGCGCGAGGTCTCCGGCGTGCCCATGGCGGCGACGCGCGCGCTTATCAGGCGCGGCGTGAAACGACTGCACTTGGTCGCCCTACCAACTTCGAGCCTGCAAGCCGATCTGCTCATCGGTGCAGGTTGCGTCGAAACATTGGAAACGAGCGCGGTAAGCCTCGGCGAGTTTGGCCCCGCCCCGCGTTTCACCTCGGCGATCAAATCGGCAGAAATTCAGATGAAAGACGCGACCTGTCCGGCCTTGCACGCGGCCTTCCAGGCATCCGAAAAAGGTGTGCCCTTCATGCCGCTGCGTGGGCTCATTGGCTCGGATATCTTGAAATACCGTGACGACTGGAAAGTGATCGACAGCCCGTTCGGGGACAATGACAAAATCGTGCTGTTGCCGGCGATCAAACCGGACGTCGCATTGATTCACGCGCCGATGGCCGATCGCTTCGGCAATGTCTGGATCGGGCGCCAGCGAGAGCTAGCCACCATGGCGCACGCCGCCGTCAGAACGATCGCAACTGTGGAGAAAATCCACGAGGGCAACCTGCTGGATGACCCGACACTCGCTCCCGGGACGCTCCCCGGATTTTATGTAGAGACGGTGGCGGTGGCCGCGCGTGGCGCCTGGCCGCTCGGGCTCCCCGACTTTTATGGAGTGGACGCAAGCCATCTTTCCGAGTACGCGCGCATGGCCGCAACGACAGAAGGTTTTGCGGAATATCTCAGACGGTATGTGTATGAGCGCCGCGCAGCGTAAAAAACCATTCCGCGATGAAGAACTTCTGGCCGACGTCATCGCACGTCTTATCGGAGACGTACGCCATGTGGCCGTCGGCAACGCATCGCCGATTCCGGCGACCGCGGCGCTGCTTGCCCGCGAACGCGGAAACGGCCGGCCTTATGTGTCCTTGCTGCAAAGCCGAAAGCACAATTTTTTCACCGACGGAGCGCGCGAACTGTTCGATTGCGCCGGCCAAGGCCGCATCGATGTATTTTTTCTCTCCGGCGGGCAGATCGACGGACAAGGTAACGTCAACCTTGTGAGCACCGGAGACTACGCGCATCCTGACGTGCGTTTTCCGGGCTCGTTCGGCTCCGCCTACCTCTATTATGTGGTTCGGAAAATCATACTTTTCCGTACCGAGCATTCGCGCCGTACGCTGGTGCCTAAGGTCGACTTCATTAGTGCACCAGGTGCAAGCACACCGGATACCTATCGACCCGGCGGGCCTGTCGCGCTGGTGACCAACCGTTGTCTGTTCAGTTTTGCAAACGGGCGTTTCACGCTCGCAAGCGTGCACCCCGGCCACACGGTCGAGGAAATCGTCGAAAATACGGGATTCAATTTCGAAATGCCGGCCATCGTTCCGGAAACTTCGTCACCCTCACCCGAATCGCTCAAACTTCTCCGCGAGGTGATCGCGCCACAATTGTCGGAGGTCTATCCGCAATTCGCAGCGCAGGTCTTCGGTGTTACTCAAAGTGCTTTCGCAAGCTGAAAACCCGCACCCTTCCTGTCGTTACACGCGTAAGCTAGTCTGCCGCCCGC
>JANWKN010000006.1 GCA_025451355.1 Pseudolabrys sp.
CATGGCGACCGTTCGCGTGAAAGGCCTTAAGCGGTACCGCGTGAAGGGAAAGTGGTTCGCCTACCATCGGAAGACTGGCATTCGCATCAAGGCAGAATTTGGCACCGGAGAATTCTTCGCCGAGCTCGCCGCACTTGAGCGCAAACTGAAGACCGCTGAAGCCATACCGGGCACGTTAGGGCTGCTCTTCTCCGCTTATCGCGCATCGTCGCTGTTTACAGATTTGGCCCCAGCAACCCAGCACGGGTATGGGCGGATGATGAATCTTGTCCAGTCGATCAACGATATGCCGCTAGTCGAACTGACGCCTCAGTTTGTCGCGGGGCTACGCGACCGGATTGCCTCAAAGCATGGTCGGCGTCAGGCCAACTACGTCATGGCCGTCATCTCTGTCGCCTGCGAATTCGGCAAGGAACATGGGATTGTCCGGGAAAATCCAGTCAAAGGTGTGAGACGCGTCAGACGATCACGCGATACCCCCATCGCCAATCGACCCTGGACCGAGGATGAACGTCGAACTGTCCTCGCGGAAGTGCCTTACCAACTGCGGGCGGCAGTGGCTTTGGCCATGTTCACCGGCCTCCGCAAAGGCGATGTTCTTGGGCTTACAAAGAGTGCTATCCGGGCAGGCAAAATCTGGCGGAGAACCGGAAAGACGGGCCAGGAGGTTTCAATCCCTGTTCACCCCGATCTCGCACGCCTGCTTCAGGAAGCACCGACCCATAACGCCGTAACAATCGCCGCAACGACCCATGGCACCCCGTGGACTGTGAGCGGCTTCAACTCAACCTTCATCAAGGCAATCGCCAAGCTGAAGCGCGAAGGAAAAGTTGGTGCTGGGCTTACGTTTCACGGACTGCGCCACACCGTCGGAACGCTGCTTGTGGAAGCTGGCGTCAATCTGGACACGGTGCGGCGCTGGCTTGGCCAGAAGACCCTTGTGATGGCGATTCATTACTCCGAGACTGCCGACACATCCAAACAGATGCGCGGTGTTCTGAAGAAGTTCGATCCGCTGGGAGCAAAACGCGAACATAAGTGTCTAACTCGGCGACAAAAGTGTCTAACCGTCGCAACCGCGTTCGCCTAAGTATTTGAATTAATGGTGCCCAGGGGCGGAATCGAACCACCGACACCGTGATTTTCAGTCACGTGCTCTACCAACTGAGCTACCTGGGCGCCGGGTCGGCCCGGATGGGCCGCTCAGCAAGGCGCGGGCGTTATAAAGGCTCGAATCCACACTGTCCAGAACGCCTCTTTATGCCTACGGCTTGACACCGATAGAGGCGCGGAATCGCTCCTTCAGCGCAACGCCATCGCGTGTCGGAAGTACGCGCGGCGGCTCAGCGGCCGCAATTTGCACGCGAGCGAATAGCGTCTCGCGAAGATTTTTCAGCTGGCGGGCAAGGTCCTCCAGCCTATCCTCATCCCGTACGTCGAGACGGCTCGCGATACCGCAGGCGCCCGCCACGCCAAGGAGGTCGACCCCGGCCTGAGTGTGGCTCGGCTGCATGCCGGTCTCGCCATAGACGCCGTTGTCGAAGACGATGATCGCCAAATTGGGCGGGCACTGAGTCCCTATGGTCGCGAGAGCGCCGAGGCCCATCAGCATTTCTCCATCGCCGGTTATTACCGCAACGCGGCGGCTGGGCTGAGCGATCGCAAGGCCTAGACCGATCATAGCGGCCCCACCCATCGCACCCCAAAGGTAGAAATTTCGATCGTTGTCACCTACGGCAGCCGCGTCCCAGGTCGTCGAGCCAAGACCCGGAACCACCAGGAGGTCATCACCCCTTTCGGCGAGGAGCGTTGCCATCGCGGCGCGTCGTTCCAACGTCATTTGGTCCACACTTTCTTGCCGATCAATTGTTGCGACAGAATCACTGCGGCTATTCGCTCTTGCCCGAAGACGTACTGAACCGCGCGTTGGGCGATACCCGCGACTTCGCTCGGTTCAAGCACGCGGAAAATTTCGGCCTCGCACAGTTCGAGTACGGGATCGGTGATCGACCCCATCGGTACCTGCCAGGGATTGAACTCCTCCCACTCGCCGCGCATTGTGATCAGCATCAGTAGCGGAAAGCGACAGGCCCGCGCCAGCGAGAGCATGTTGATGCAGTTGCCGACACCGCTCGACTGCATCAACAGCGCCGCGCGGTCGCCTCCCAGCCAGGCGCCCGCAGCAAGCGCCACGCCTTCCTCTTCCGTGGTTAGCGCAACATCCCGGATTTCATCGTCGGCGCGACATCGGTCGATCAGACGCGCGTGTCCGGCGTCGGGCACGTAGGCGACTTGTCGGATGCCGCCGCGTTTGAGCGTTTCGAACAGGCGGTCTGGCCAATCACCGGGCTGCGCGCTCATTTCTCGCCCGCCTCGCCTTCAGCTGGCCGTTCGCCGTCTTCGTCTTCTTCGTCCTTTGCGGGTACCGCATAGACGCCCGATAGCCAGCGATTGAGATCGATATCCGCGCAGCGCTTGGAACAGAAAGGCTTAAAGGCCGGCTCGGCCGGTTTCCCGCAAATTGGGCAGGAACGCGCAATTGGCGCTTTGCGGTCGATCTCGTTCATAGAGCGTCCGCCTTCTTCATAATACTGCAATCCGTGCGACGCCTCACACCGCGTTCAGCCAGCCGAAGCGAGTAGGATAGCCCTCGCCGCCCAGCAGTGTGATGACTTCGTAGAGCGGCAGGCCCACAACATTGGTATATGAGCCGACGATCTTCACAATAAAAGTGCCGGCGATTCCCTGCGCCGCGTAGCCGCCGGCCTTGCCGCGCCATTCACCCGAGGCAAGGTAAGCTTCGATATCCTCTTCCGACAGCCGCTTGAACCGCACACGCGTTTCTACCAGACGCTGGCGGAAAGCTTCCTTGGGGGTCACCAGGCAGATGGCGGTGTAAACGCGATGATTGCGCCCTGAAAGCAACCGAAGGCACTGCGCCGCCTCATCAAGCAATTCGGCCTTGGGAAGGATGCGCCGGCCAACAGCGACAACCGTATCGGCGGCCAAAATAAAGGCACCGCGCAGCTCGTCGTCCAAATTCACATTTTCCAACGCGGCCGTGGCTTTGGAGTGGGCTAGTCGTGTGGCGTAAGCGCGCGGAATCTCTCCGCGATGCGGTGTCTCATCGAGATCTGCGGGCTTGAGCGCGTCCGGCTCGATCCCGGCCTGATTGATCAGGGCAAGCCGTCGCGGCGAGCCGGACGCAAGGACGAATTTGGGGCGACCGATCATCTGACCGCGAGATAACGATGAGTTGGAGTGCGCTATGGATGGGCGCGGAAACTAGCGGAATGGCGCGAGTTTAACAACCCGAACCACCAAGTGATATCATTCGTTGCCGCCGCGGGACAATGCGAAGCGCTCGCGAATGCGCGCCATCAGTTCATCCCGTACCTCACGATATGCACTGAGCCGTTGCTCACGGTTACCTTCCGCGACTGTCGGGTCCACGGTCGGCCAATATTCGACATCCGCCACCAAGTTGCGGGTCAATTCCAGCGCCTTGTGATGGGCCGGCGGTGACAGCGTCACGATCAGATCGAAATTGAGACCTTCCAGGTCGTCGAGTTCCTCGAACGTAATCGGTTTGTGGCGAGATATATCGATGCCTACCTCCTGCATGGCAGCGACGGCGAAAGGATCCAGTTCACCTTTTTGCACCCCCGCTGAACCGACATAGACATTCGTCCCGAACATCTCTCGAAGCAATCCGGCAGCCATTGGCGAACGCACTGCGTTCATACCGCAGGCGAATAGTACCGCGTGGGGGCGCGGGGAGCGCTCGGACGCAGGCATGCCTGCTTTATTCCCCGAGCATGATGTTATCCGAATACAGGCAACCGGTTTTCGGCATCATACTCTAGCCCTTCCAGTGCAGCACGCAGATCAAAGTGAACAATCGGCGCGCGGTATCGAGATCGACCATGACCTTCCCCTTGAGCCGTTCCATCAAAATTCGCGAACCGTCATTGTGAATAGCGCGCCGGCCCATATCGATCGCCTCGATCTTGTCCGGGGTCGCAGTGCGAATCGCCTGATAGTAACTGTCGCAGATCATGTAGTAGTCCTTCACGATCCGTCGGAGAGGCGTGAGCGAGAACAAGTGTGCGACTACGGGCGCGTTGTTTTCGAGCCGAATATCGAAAACCAGACGATTGCCGTTGATGCTCAAGTGGAGCGTGTAAGGTCCATCGTCGTGCCCGACTGGCGCAAACGAGTTTTGCTCGAGAAGGTCGTAGATTGCGATCTGACGCTCGTGCTCGACGTCCGGATTGGATCGACCGATCGATTCCTCATCGAGGACGACGGCAACAAGGCGTCGCTTTGTGGCACCGGGCGCTGGTTTCGCCGCGCTCATTTCTTGTTCAGGCGAATCGTCACTGAGTGAGCATGAGCGCCTAAGCCTTCGGCCTCCCCGAGCACAATCGCGGCCGGTCCAAGCGCACGCAATTGATCGGCCCCGCATTTGAGCAACGAGGTGCGCTTCATGAAATCCAGAACACCCAGACCCGAAGAAAAGCGGGCCGAACGCGCGGTGGGAAGAACGTGATTCGACCCCGCCACATAGTCGCCGATTGCTTCGGGTGTATAGGCACCGATAAAGATGGCGCCGGCATTGCGGATTCGGGCAACAAGTGAAGTCGCGTCGCCAGCAACTACCTCGAGATGCTCAGGCGCAAGTTGATTGACCAGATCGATCGAATCCTCAAGCCTGGGCACGACGATAATCGCACCGAAGTTTTTCCACGACGCAGCGGCAATGTCCGCCCGCGACAGAGCCTTCAGCTGAGACTCCACGGCCTTTTCGACCCAGGAGGCGAGCGCCGGGTCGTCGGTGATCAAGATCGATTGTGCGCTCGCGTCGTGTTCGGCCTGCGCCAGGAGATCCGCCGCAATCCAATCGGCATTGCCTGTCTTGTCAGCCAGGATCAGGATTTCGGATGGTCCGGCAATCATATCGATTCCGACTTTTCCGAATACCAGGCGCTTCGCGGCAGCGACATACGCGTTTCCAGGTCCAACAATTTTAGCGACGGGCGCAATACTTTCAGTTCCGTAAGCGAGCGCGGCCACTGCTTGTGCGCCTCCGATGCGATAGACCTCATCGACGCCGGCGAGCTTGGCCGCTGCCAACACAAGAGGGTTAAGTTTGCCGTCAGGCGCGGGCACCACCATGGCCACTCTTGGAACGCCCGCAACCTTGGCGGGCATCGCGTTCATCAGAACCGACGATGGATAGGCGGCGGTGCCTCCCGGCACATACAGGCCCACCGCCTCGATCGCCGTCCATTTCGTGCCCATCTCAACGCCGAGAGAATCGACGAAACTTTCGTCGGAGGGCTTTTGACGCCGGTGATACGTCTCGATGCGATCACGGGCGATTTTAAGAGCCGCCAGCGTTTCCCCTGGACAGGTTCTCTCCGCTCCCTCGAGCTCGGCTGAGGTCACGCGCAAACCCACCTTGGCAAGGTCGACGCGGTCGAACTTCGCGGTCAGTTCAAACAATGCCCGGTCGCCTCGCGAAGCAACGTCAGAGACGATGCTTCGCACGACCTTCTCCACATCTTCAGCCACCTCACGTTTGGTTGCGAGAAGGTTACGAAAACGCTCGGGAAAGTCGGCGCTATGGCTTTCCAAACGAAGTGGCATGACCTGTTCCTGCCGGATCCTGACCGGTTGACAGGTCAATGGGTGATGCGCGCCCTGCCGTCAACCCTGCTTAGAGACCAGAAGAAAGCATACCCGGCGGATTAGCGGCGGTCGGATTTCGCGACGGATTCGTCGACATTTGCGTGGCACGGGCAGGCCGAGGTCGACCAAGTCGGACCAAGATCAGCCAACTCGGCCTCAAGACATTCTACCTCGAGGCGCAAAGTCGCTCCGCCGGAGAAGCTCAGAATGATCGTTCCGGACGGCGTGTCGGTTTCCTGAAATTCAACCGCCAAAAGGTTAAGTACTTCGTCCTTGCGCGCCGGGTTCACGTTCTGACACTTGCATGACAAAACCCGCTCAAAACGCAGCGCCGCCCGGCGGCGCCGATACTCACTATTCGTTTCGCGTGCACTTTCCCAGTCAAAGCGATTGAGCCCGACGACGAGCCGCTTTTCCCCGGGTCGCCAATGGACATCGGATACCGTCACCACCGCGTCTTGTAGGTGGGTCGAAGCGACCTCGAGATCCTCCTCGTCAAGCACCACGAATTTCAGCACGTCCATGGCGTCGCACTCCCTTCGCCGTAGTTAGGTAAACCCGTGGCGTCGTGCAAGGTCTTTAACGATCCGGAAAAGCGTCTCCAGGCCTGCAGCAATCCAGCGAGGACGAGTTGTCGGATCGCTAAGCTTGCGCAACAGGGCTTCGGCACGTGAGCGCGAACTCGCCCGAGCATGAATAGCTGCCGTATACGTGTTAGCTATATGAAGTTCACCCGGCAATGGACCGACCACCCTCGCGCCCTTCACAGGCAGAACCTCACTGATAAACGTTGTCCCGATCTCTGCGCGGCCTTCAGCGATCGATGTCGTAACATCGTGGCCGCTCTTTCCAAGCACCGCTTTTTTGTTGATCGCTTCAGCAATGCCGTGCTTTTCCAGCAGCGCCGAAAACATGATGCCGCCCGATCCCCCCGCTTTTGGATCGGTGTAGGCGACCGAGCGCGCGTTCAGGGGAGCCTGCTTGAACGCCTCCGGCGTCGAGATGTCTGGGACCGACCCACCTTCGCGTACCACCACGCCGGTCACCGTGCGACCAAGGTTTCGACCACGGTGTCGGCCACGACGAGACCCAGCTTCACCAGTTCTGCGATTGCCGATTCAGACAGGACTACGAGATCGGCGTTTTCGCCGTCTTTGATCCGCTCGCGCAGGGAGCCTGCCGTTCCGA
>JANWKN010000007.1 GCA_025451355.1 Pseudolabrys sp.
GATCGGCCGTACGCTTCATCATCATGACGTCTTCGGGATGCGCCCCGATCCCTCCGAGGATGCCGAACACCGATTGCACGAACAGCGGTGGCTTCACCAGGCCGCGATCGAGGAAATGCCGCAACGTGTAAAGATGACCGATGTCATAGCACTCGATCTCGAAACGGGTACCGTTTCCGGCGCAGGTGGTGAGAATGTACTCGATGTCGGCAAAGGTGTTCTTGAACATGCCCTTCTTCGAATTCTCGAGATACGGTTCCTCCCAATCGTGTTTGAACTTTCCCTTGTAGCGCGGGATCATCGGATACAGGCCGAAGTTCATCGTGCCCATGTTGAGCGAGGCAACTTCCGGCTTGAACGTTGCGGCCGGGCGCACGCGCTCTTCGGCCGTCATCGTCGGCGCGCCGCCGGTGGTGATGTTCACCACGACGTTGGAGCGCTGCTTGATCACCTTCAGGAAGGGAGCAAAGGCTTCCGGCGTCTGGTCGGGCCGTCCGTCCTGCGGATTGCGGGCGTGCAGGTGCACGATCGCGGCCCCCGCTTCCGCCGCACCGATCGCGGCATCGGCGATCTCCGAAGCGGTCACCGGAAGGTGCGGCGACATCGAGGGCGTGTGAATCGACCCGGTAACAGCGCAGGTGATGATGACTTTACGCGACTTCGCCATGAGCTTTCCATCCCGATGAAGTGAGTGTTGTTGATTGGCAAATGGACTTCGCGGGCGATCCTAGAGTATCAGCCATATCAAAGTCACCCTTCCCGCGTTGAACCCACGGATCGCATGGCCACGCCCGACAAGATGCATAGGCCGACGATGATCGTCGGCATTGTGTGTGGCACGCTGGCGGCGCTGGCGTGGGCCGGCGGCTTTGTGGTTGCAAAGCACGGAATCCAGGTCGGTTTCTCGCCGGCTGATCTGGCATTTCACCGCTTCTTCTGGTCGGGACTTTTGATGCTGCCGTATGTTCTGCGCGACGGCCCGCGCGATCTCGACGGTGTCGGCTGGGGCCGCGGCTTTGTGATGAGCATCTTGTCGGGGCCACCGCAGTCGCTGCTCGCATACAGCGGCTTTATTGTTGTGCCGCTTGGCCATGGCACCACAATCCAGCCGGCTTGCGCGGCACTCTCCGGGCTGCTCCTCGCCTCGCTGGTTCTTCATGAAAAGGCGACCTTCCAACGCATCATCGGCGGGACCATTATTGTTGTCGGCCTTTTGATGTTCGGCGCGGAGTCGCTGGCGACGATCGGCGGTGCCGGCGTCGGTGGCGATCTCTTGTTTGCCACCGCAGGACTATTCTGGGCGACGTTCGGGACCCTGCTCCGGCTTTGGAATGTACCGGGAACGCGCGCGGTCAAGGCGGTCGGCGCTCTTTCGCTGATCGTATTCGCGCCGATTTATCTGTTCATTTATGGCATCAGCGCGCTGGCACAGCACGGCTGGTTCGAAAATCTTCTGCAGGCTGTCGTACAGGGCGGGCTTGCCGGATCACTGCCGATCTATCTGTTCGCACATGCCGTCATCGCGCTTGGAGGCGGCCGCGCCGCCACGTTTCCGGCGCTGGTGCCGGTGTTCGGGGCGATTATCGGATTCCTCGCGCTCGGCGTGATTCCAAGTCTCGCGCAATTCGTCGGCATGCTGATCGTGCTGGTGGGCTTCCACTTCACGATGCGACGCTGAGGTTGCGGCTTCAGCCGAGTCCTTTGAACAGCATTCGACTGTCGTTACAACCGCGCGCCCGGAGCCATATACTCCGTGGAATGTCGTCGTCGCGGCCCGACGATGGGTCACCTAGTCCTCGGGGCCGGCGTATTTGCCGGCCGTTTCGGGGAACATGTTTTTGATGATCTTGAACTTGGAGATGTCCACGGTTGCGTCCATGTGCATGAAGATGACCGCGTCACGCAGCACTTTTTCAATGCCGAAATCGAGCATGATGCCGTTACCGCCGTGCAGCTCCACGGCGTGCTGGGCGACCTTCATGATTTCTTCGGAAGCGAACATCTTGGCCATGTTGACGAGAACCTCGGCATCCGGCGCATTGTCGTCCACCGCCTGTGACGCGCGATCGAGCAACGCTCGCACTGCCTCGATGCGTGTCGCCATGTCAGCGAGGCGCAGCGCGACCGCCTGATGCTTGATCAGGATACGGCCGCCCTGCACGTAGTTCTGCACGTAGTCGGCGGTGGCCTCGAACGCGCGCACGCCGACACCGAGATTCTTGGCGGCCTGAATGATTTTGCCGGGACGGAAATAAACGCCGGCCGAGCCCAAAGCCGTGTTCTCGACCAGCAGATGATCGTCGGGAACGAACATGTCCTCGAACACCATCTCGCCGTTGTTCATGAAACGGCAGCCGAGGGTTTCATTGCAGCGCGCGACCGAAAATCCCTTGGTCTCGCGCGGCACCAGAAACGACGATGTGCCCTGCAACATTCCGACTTCCGGGTTCGTATTGGCATAGACGACGTAGAGTCCGGCGTCGTAACCGTTGGAGATGAACTGCTTGCGGCCGTTGACGACCCAGCCGCCGTTCGTCTTCACCGCCTTCGTCTGCATGGCCGCTTCCGGCACGTTGTAAGGCAGCCATCGGTCGGACGCGCCACGCGGCTCGGTGAGACAGTGAGCCATGAGGAATTGTGGATCGGCGACCAGCCGCTTGAACCACTTTTCCTGCAGATGTTTCGGCGCAAACTGGCGCAGCAGAACAGATACTTTCCAGTTCTGCACCAGCTTGTCGGCAAGTCCGGAATCCCCGCGCGCGATCTCCCCGGCGATCATCGCGAAAGTGCGAACCTCCGTGCCTTTTTCAAGTTCGACCCCGCCATATTCTTCCGGAACGCCCAGCGTCCGGATGCCGATTTTCTCGGCCTCTTCCAGAATGCGTGGCGGCAGGCGGTCTTCCGGGACCATCGACCACTCGAGCTTCCAGTTCTGCTTGATAAACGGAAGGACGACCTCGTCGACGAAATCGCGGCAGCTCTGCCGCATCATTCTTTGCTCTTCGGACAGACCTCGGTCTGCGGACGTGCGGTCGAGCATCGCGGCTCCCTTCCCTGACACTGAAACTAAGCTGCCTTCCTGTTCGCCAGAAATTCGCGCATGCGCTCGAGCGCCTTCAGGATATTTTCCGTCGAGTTAGCATAGGACAGGCGGACGTAACCTTCACCGAGAATCCCGAAATCCGGACCGCCGATGATGGCGACGCCGGCATCTTCCAGAAGCGCAGATGCCAGCGCCTTCGCCTTCCATCCGGTGCGGGCGACATTCGGGAACGTATAAAACGCGCCCTTCGGCGTTGCGCAAGAGACACCCGGCAATTTGTTAAGCCCTTCAACCACGACTTTTCGTCGCTTGTCGAATTCGGCGATCATCTTGCGCACTTCGTCCTGCGACCCTTTCAACGCGGCGAGGCCGGCATATTGCGCCGAGGCGTTGACGCAGGAATGCAGGTTAACGGCGAGCTTGCGCGCATAGTCGTAGAGCTTTCCCGGCCACACCGCGTAGCCGAGCCGCCAACCCGTCATCGCGTAAGTCTTCGACCACCCGTTGAGCAAGATCAGCCGGTCACGGATCGAGGGATAGGTCAATAGGCAGACATGCGTCTCGCCGTCATAGACCATGTGGTCGTAAATTTCGTCGGACATGATCGCGACGTCCGGCCATTTCTCCAACCCGGCGACGAGTTTGTCGACTTCGGCTTTCGGCGTGACGCCGCCGGTCGGATTGGCCGGCGAGTTGAGAATTAGCAACCGCGTCCGGGGCGTGATCAGCTTCAGCGTTTCTTCTGCCGAAAACGCAAAGCCGTTTTCTTCGCGGATCGGGACCGGCACCGGCTTGGCACCGGTGAATTCGATCATCGAACGGTAGATCGGAAATCCGGGATCGGGATACAGGATTTCCGCACCCGGCTCGCCGAACATCAGGATCGACATGAACATGGTCGGCTTTCCGCCGGGCATGATCATGACGCTGTCGGGAGAGACCTCGACCTTGAAGCGTTTGGCGAGATCGGCAGCCACCGCCTCTCGCAAAGGCGGGATACCGTTGGCGGGCGTATAGCCGTGGTGGCCGTCGCGCAGCGCCTTGACCGCGGCTTCGACGATGAAATCCGGCGTCCTAAAATCGGGCTGACCGATGCCGAGATTGATGATGTCCCGGCCCTGGGCCACAAGCGCATTGGCGCGGGCAAGGACCGCGAAGGCGTTTTCCTCGCCGATGCGGTCGAAGGCCGCGATAGTACGAAACATGATTGCCGTCCTCCCGGGCGCGGCCGCCCTTTTGCGGCATGGCCGCGGGGCGCCTTGTCGCTGAGGCGGCACTTCAGCCGATCAGACAGCAAAAATCAAACGGGAACAGAGCCTTCGCAACCAGCAACGTGGGCCGTCAGTTGGAGTCGCCGCCAAACCGGCCAGTGATATCGCGCAGGAATCTGAAAGCGGATGTTCGGATCAGGATCGTCGCCGAGATACACACCACTGAAATAAAGGGGACCGGGACGAACCAGGTTCGCCGAAGGATTCGCATAACGCGCCGTCGCGTCGACGGAAAGTAAATGCTGCGCCATGTCGATCACAACTCAGTGTCGGAATATCGAGGCGGCTCGGGTGCTTATCGCGGCGCGTCGCGCGAGTCTCTAAGCAGAAATCAGACGTAAAGTCGGGCTCATTGCAATTGCATATGGGTTGGAGGCATTGTCGCCCCCACACTGCTTCCGGGACCATTCCATGACTATCGCCGAAAAACGCCGAACATTTCGCGCATTGCACCAGACTGGCTGCTTCGTCATTCCCAACCCATGGAACATCGGGACCGCCCGGTATCTGCAAGGTCTGGGTTTCAAGGCTCTGGCGACCACCAGCGCGGGTTACGCTCACTCGTACGGGTATTCCGACGGCGATGTGACCCGCGCAATGGTGCTGGACCATTGCCGCGAAATCGCGGAGGCCGCGGACCTGCCGGTCAATGCCGATTTTGAAAATGGCTATGCCGACGATCCCGACGAGATGGCGGCAAATGTTCAACTCTGTGTCGATACCGGCGTCGCCGGATTGTCGATCGAGGATTTCTCCGGTCGCGAAGCAGACCCGCTCTATGACTTCGATCTCGCCGTGAAACGCGTGCGCGCGGCGCGCGACGCAATCGACAAGGCGGGCGGTGATGTCGTTCTGACCGCGCGGACGGAAGGATTCATCCGCAACCGGCCGGATCTCGACGAAACCATCCGCCGATTGAAAGCTTTCGCCGACGCCGGCGCCGATTGCCTGTATTCGCCCGGTATCAAAACCCGTGAGCAGATCGCAGCAACGGTCAAGGCCGTCGCGCCGAAGCCGATCAATTTTCTCAACGCGGGGCCGTTTGGTTTTACCGTGGGCGATCTCGCCGACCTCGGCGTGCGTCGTATCAGCGTCGGCGGAACACTGTCGCGCGTTGCGATGCATGCTTTCATACAATCGGCCCAGCAGATCGCAAAAGAAGGCAAGTTCGACAGTTTTGCCGGTGTCGTTTCGAATGCCGAATTGAATAAATTTTTTCACGAAGACATGCGGCACCGCCCGAAATCCTGACCGAATGAATTCCGCCACCGCGTCATCGGCGCGCCTCATCAAACAGCGGCCCTTTGCCCTCTTCTGGCTGGCGAGGCTCGCCTCGACCATGGGTTATCAGATGCTGGCTTTGACGATCGGCTGGCAAATCTACGAACTCACCAACAGCGCGTTCGATCTTGGCCTTGTGGGACTGATTCAATTCGTACCGGCGGTGGTGCTCACGCTCCTGATCGGCCACGCGGCAGATCGCTATGACCGCAGATCGATTGTGCGCGCGGCGCACTGCGTTTACGCGCTGGCCGCCGTCATGATCACGACAGCGCTGCTCACCGAAACGCTGGGCCGGAATCTGTTGTTCATCGCGGTGTTCATCATCGGTTGCGCACGCGCGTTCGAGATGCCGACCGCGCATGCGCTTGCGCCGACTCTGGTCCCACCATCCTTGATCTCGCGTGCGATTGCCGCCTGGACTTCGGCGAACCAGACGGCTGTGATTTGCGGGCCCGCGCTCGGTGGACTCATTTATGCGATCAGCCCAGTGCTGATCGGCTTCGTTTGCCTGATCTTCTTCGCCTGCTCGATCACGTTGGTTACTTTGGTCACAGGGCGCGGCCGGGCGCCGCCGCGCGAACCGCCGACATTCGCGTCCGTGCTCGCCGGTTTCCACTACATCCGCAGCCGGCGCCGTCTTCTCGGCGTCATCACGCTTGATCTGTTCGTGGTTATTCTTGGCGGGGCCACTGCGCTGTTGCCGGTTTACGCCCGCGACATTCTGGCGGTCGGACCAATCGGCCTCGGTCTGTTGCGCTCGGCGCCCGCCGTCGGCGCATTGATCACCGCGATTATCTTGTCTCGTCACCCAGTCGAGCGGCACATCGGCCACAAGATGTTCGCCGTGGTCGGGATTTTTGGTGTCGCAACGATTGTCTTCGGATTGTCGAGCTCGTTTTTGGTATCCTTGCTGGCGCTCGCTGTCCTTGGCGCTTCCGATGCCGTGAGCATCGTCATCCGCTTTTCGCTGGTCCAGATCGAGACCCCCGACGAGAAACGTGGGCGCGTCAGTGCAATCAACTATCTGTTTGTCGGCTCGTCGAACACGCTGGGTGAATTCGAGTCCGGGCTGGTCGCCGCATGGCTTGGAGCGATACCGTCCGTGGTGATCGGTGGACTGGGCTCCCTTCTGGTCGCGGGGACCTGGATGGTGCTATTTCCGGATCTGCGTCGGATCGACCGTTTCGAGCCGGCCGACCGGGAACAAGTGAGGTCGTGATGCATGTCCTGATTACCGGAGCCGCGGGCATGATCGGCCGCAAACTCAGCGCGCGGCTGGTCAAGGATGGTCAGCTCAACGGGCAAAAGATCGATCGGCTGACTTTGATCGACGTGGTGGCTCCGGAGAAACCCACCGGCTTTGGCGGGGCGGCCGAACTCTCGGCAAGCGACCTTTCGAGCCCTGGAGCGGCCGCCAAAGCCATCGCGGGCAAGCCTGACGTGATCTTTCACCTCGCGGGTGTCGTCTCGGGCGAGGCGGAAACCGATTTCGACAAAGGCTACCGGGTCAACCTCGACGGAACACGGGCGCTGCTCGAAGAAGTTCGGGCCGCCGGTTACAAACCGAAGGTCGTGTTCACTTCGTCAATTGCGGTGTACGGCGCGCCGTTTCCCGCTTCGATTGCCGACGAATTTCAGCTCACCCCGCTCACATCCTACGGTACGCAAAAGGCGATCTGCGAATTGCTGCTCGCCGACTACAACCGGCGCGGCATACTCGAGGGTGTCGGTATCAGGCTGCCGACGATTTGTGTGCGGCCCGGCAAGCCGAACAACGCTGCATCAGGCTTCTTCTCGGGGATCATCCGCGAACCGTTGGCCGGGCAAGAGGCATTGCTGCCGGTTTCCGAAAGCGTGCGACATACGCACGCCAGCCCGCGCTCCGCTGTAGGCTTTCTTATCCACGCCGCGGGGTTAACGCGGGAACAACTCGGGCCACGCATCAACCTTGCGATGCCCGGTGTCTCCTGCACCGTGGGCGAACAAATCGACGCGCTGCGCCGTGTCGCAGGTGACAAGGTGGCTGCTCGTATCCGCCGTCACCCGGATGAACTTGTCCAAAGAATCGTTTCCGGCTGGGCCGAGCGGCTTGATGCGAAGCGTGCGCGCGATCTCGGATTCAAGGCCGAGGCAAACTTTGATGACATTGTCCGCGCACACATCGAGGATGAGTTGGGCGGAAAGATCGCAAATTAAGGCGCACAGCAACGCTATTCGAGATCGCCGGGCTGGAGTTCGACCGTGCTTGCATCATCAGCCGCAAACCTTACAGTAAACTCCATGACCTACGTCGACGCTGCCGTCGCTCCCCTACGCAAAACCGGCCAGATCAAGATCCACGGCCCTGCCGCGTTTGAGGCCATGCGAAAGGCTGGCCAGTTGGTTGCACGCTGTCTCGATATGCTGACCGAACACGTCGGTCCCGGTGTGCCGACCGAGAAGATCGACCGCCTGGTTTACGATTTTGCCATGGATCACGGCGCCCTCCCGGCGACGCTGATGTACCGCGGCTACAGGAAGTCGACTTGCACTTCGCTCAACCACGTCGTCTGTCATGGAATTCCCGGTGACAAGCCGCTGAAGGACGGGGATATCGTCAATATCGATGTAACGCTGATCCTCAACGGCTGGCACGGCGACTCGAGCCGCATGTTCGCGATCGGTGAAATTCCGCGCCGCGCTGAACGACTGATCGAAGTCACGCACGAAGCAATGATGCGCGGCATTGCCACAATCCGGCCCGGCGCGACGAGCGGCGACATTGGTCACGCGATCCAGACCTACGTTGAAGCGCAACATATGAGCGTGGTGCGCGATTTCTGCGGGCATGGCCTCGGGCGCTTGTTCCACGACGAGCCGAACGTCGTGCACGTCGGTCGCCCAGGCGAAGGCATCGTGTTGAGGCCGGGAATGTTTTTCACAGTCGAGCCGATGATCAATCTCGGCCGTCCGCACGTGAAGGTGCTGTCCGACGGGTGGACCGCGGTAACACGCGATCGATCATTGTCGGCGCAATTCGAGCATACCGTCGGTGTCACCAATGACGGCGTCGAGGTTTTCACGTTTTCCCCGGCGGGACTGCACAAACCGCCATACAAGCGCTGAGCGCTTCACCCGGAGGCCACAAAACCTTGTTCCTGTAGGAATTGTATTTTTCTTGACTACAATCTTAACGCGTATATACGCGCAAGTACACGTGCATGAAAAAGCCCCACAAAACGGGCGCACGGCCGGCGTTTCCGAGACGCGCCCCCACTTCTACGGCCATCGCGAAAGGCTGCGCGGCCGCTTCCGCGAGGCAGGCGCCGATTCCGTGAGCGACTATGAATTGCTGGAACTCGTGCTGTTCCGCGCCATTCCGC
>JANWKN010000008.1 GCA_025451355.1 Pseudolabrys sp.
TCGGCGGTCTCGCGCATATTTTTCTTACCGAGAGCTATCGCTATGCGGCTGCATCGGTCGTGGCGCCCTTCGACTAATCGTCGATGTTATGGGCATTGCTGCTTGGCTACTGGCTATTCGGCGAATTGCCAGAAAAACTGGTTTATCTGGGCGCGGCCATTGTCACCGGCGCCGGGCTTTTCGTGATCTGGCGTGAGCGCCAGCTCGGTCTGCAACGCGCTCGCGCGGCGGAAGGCCCGCCGCAATCCACTTGAGCAGCATCTCACTGTCGTGGGCGCTTGCGTCGATTTTTGGAGCCAGCTTTCAGGCGCGCCAGATCGCGGGTCGAAGGCATTCGCATATCGGTGGCGTGTTCGTCCCGCGCTAGATTTTCGATGATGCTGAGCAGCACATGGCGTGTGGCGGCGATGTCGTCTGAGGGCACACCGCTCACGGCGATGCGATTGACCTCTTCGGCGAGAGGCACCAATTTTTCTTGCAGCCGACGTCCCTTTGCGGTGAGGAATACATAGACCTTCTTGCGGTCGCCACCCCGCTTGCGGCGGGTGACGTAGCCCAGGCGCTCCATCGCGTTGAGCGCAGAGAAGGTCGTCGGCTCCATCACGCCGGCCTGCTCGCTCAATTTGCGCTGGGTCAGACCGTCGCAGTCCCACAGAATGCGCAAGAACGTCCAATGCCCGAAAGAAACCGCGTGCTCCGCCATTCTCATCTGCAGCGCACGCACGAGCGCCCGCGTCGCGTCTTTTACTAGGTGCGCTAGGCGATCGTCCGGCACCGCTTCACGCCAATGACGCAGCATCGTTTCTGTGTCGGGAGCCGGGCGCGTCATTTTCCAACCTGATGACTCAGACGCACTTCGGATTTTTTGCGCGCGGATTGCAGGATGGCCAACAGAACTTCCAGCGTCGCCATCGCCCAAGCGCCATCGTGCAGAGGGGGTCGACCTTGGACCACTGCGCCGTAAAGCTCATCGATAACTTCCATGCGGGGTATCTTCGGCGCCGGCAATGCGTCGAGTTGCGCCGATCCATCTCGATAGATCACCACCCCACCGGGGAGCGCTCTCAGATCCCCCTGCTCACAGCTCACCAGCAATGTGCCGAAATTCTGGTGCGCGAGATCCTGCATTGCGGATGAGTGGAATTCAGGACCCCCATAGTTGCGTGCGTTTTTGAATGCGACTTCGTCTCGCTCATTGTCGAAACGACGCCGTGGCGCACCGGCATAAGGTGACTTCTTCTGCCCCATTTCCCCGATCCAGCCTTGAAATTCATCCGAGTCGAAGTTGCCGTAGCCGCTGTAGGTGAGGGATGCGAAGGCGCCGTTCGCGAACGTGAGCAAAGCCGCGTAGGCGCCTTCAGTGGGGCGCGCTTTATCCCAAGCGCCGGCTGCCGCGCGCACGCTCTCGATGCGGCCGCCGCCGATCAGGCGTACAATGTCGACCTGGTGTGATCCCTGGTTGAAGATCGCGCCTCCGCCCAACGCGGTGTCGAGCTCCTCGGGGCGGCGCGGACGATAAAGATAGTCAGTGTAGTTGATGGCATTGATCATCCGCACATTGCCGTATCGACCGCTTTTGATCAAATTTCGCAGGTGACGGATCGGCGCATCGAATGAATGGCTGTGGCCGACTACAAGATGCACGCCTGCATTGCGAGCGGCATCGATGATCGCTGTGCATTCCTCAAGTGTCAGCGCCATCGGTTTTTCAACGAGCAGATGCTTGCTGTGACGCGCAGCCAGCACCGCATGCCGGGCGTGCCATTGGTGTGGCGTCGCGACGTAAATCACCTCGACCGTCGGGTCGGCACAAAGCTCTTCCACCGTTGCGTAAGTACTGGCGGAGAACTCCTCGGCGAAACGCTTTCGTGCCTCGGCGCGCATATCTGCCGCTCCGACCAGTTTGACGCGCGGGTCGGCGGTAAAGGTCGGAAGCATCACGGCAAATGCGCGTCCGAGTCCCGCCACGCCGACGCGAAGCTTGCGTTCGCCTGCGGTGTTCAAGCGCCAACCCTCGACAAGATCACGGACATTCTCTACTCTAATCTTAGATATCTAAGAAAGAGCGCGCGACAGAATTATGCAACCGCGCCTGGCGAGGAAGCGCAGTCATGATGACCGCCGAGGAAAATGACCTTTTGTGCTGTGTCGAGGGCGACGCGCCGATGGGGCAGATCATGCGTCGCCACTGGATCGCGGCGTGCCTCTCTGAGGAAATCGCCGAGCCGGATGGCGCTCCGGTCAAGGTCCGGCTTCTGGGGGAGGATCTGGTCGTTTTCCGCGATAGCAGAGGCCGGGTCGGCGTACTCGACGAATACTGTTCGCATCGCCGCGCGTCGCTGGCATTCGCGCGCAATGAGGAGTGCGGCCTTCGTTGCCTTTATCATGGCTGGAAATTCGACGTGGAAGGCAATGTTGTGGAAATGGCGTCCGAGCCTCCCAACAGCCGCATTCCAGAACGGCTCAAGCACAAAGCCTATTCCGCGCGTGAAGCCGGTGGATTTGTATGGGCGTATATGGGTCCGCCGGAAGAGATGCGTGAATTTGAAGCGCCAGCCTTTGCGCCAACAGCCGATGCTCGCGTCAGCGCAACGAAAGTGCGGGTCCGCTGCAATTGGGCGCAGATTCTCGAAGGACAGATTGATTCCGCGCATTCCTCGAGCCTTCACTCATCCGACATGGTGCCCGCACAAGTCGACAGTGCCAAGGCGACCGATGCCAACTGGCTACGCCCGTCGAATGACAAGGCGCCGCGCTTTCAAATTGAACGGACCAGCTACGGATTTCGTTATGCGGCGATCCGTCGCCCGATAATGAACGAAGCGACGCACGACTATATCCGCACCACGGTCTACATAGCCCCATTCACCGCGCTCATCCCCCCGAACAATGTGCACAATGTTGCGACTCTCCTGACGCCGGAAGATGATCACAACACAATCTTCTATTTCATTGCGTGGAACGGTGCCGACAAGACCGGGATCGATGCCGACGCCTGGCGCAAATTCAACGTGCTGCAATGGGGCGTCGACGTTGACAATAACTTCGACGGCGTGCGTACGCGCGCCAACCTCTACGCTCAGGACCGGGTTGCGATGAAGCAGGGCAATTTCACAGGCATCAGTGGTATTCCAAACCAGGATATTGCGATGTGGGAATCGATGGGTCCGATCAGCGATCGCTCGAAAGAGCGGGTTGGCGCCAGCGACGTGGCCGTTGTTGCATTTCGGCGTTTGATGGTTGAGGCCGCCCGTAATATGCGTAGCAAGGGGCAGGCGCTTGGCGCGACGGAGCCGCATGTTAGGCACGCGACCATCAGCTCGTACGAAGGCGTAGTCCCGAAGACTACGAATTGGAGGAGTCTTGGCGGCGGCAGTGAGGCGCCGCTCGAGCGCGTCGCCAAACAACCAGAAGCCGCAAAATAGCGGCAAAGAAACCTAGAGAGGATATAATGAGGAAACGTTCCCTCGCGTACGCACTCGCCGCGTCGACGTTGTTGACGGCGACCGCCTCGGGGCACGACAAGGTGAAGCTCGCCATCGGCCAACGCGGTAACTGGGATACGTCGGTGTCAGAGATCGGCCAACTTGCGGGAATTTTCGGCAAACACGATCTCGAGCTTGAGATGATCTATACCAATGGCGCCGGCGAGACTCAGCAGGCCGTCATATCAGGCAGCGTCGACATCGGCATCGCCGCGGGTGTGATGGGTGTGCTCAGCGCTTATTCAAAAGGCGCGCCGGTTCGCGTGATCGGCGCCGAGACGACGGGAGCCAACGACCTTTACTGGTACGTAAGGGCAGATTCGCCGATCAAGTCCCTCAAGGACACCGACGGCAAGACGCTTGCTTACTCCACGAACGGGTCCTCGACGCACGGCATCGTTACGGCCTTCATGAAGCAATATCAGCTCAAGGCAACGCCGACCGCGATGGGCGGGCCGGCTGCAAACCTGACAGCGGTCATGTCAGGGCAAATCGATGTCGGCTGGGCGGCTCCGCCGTTCGGGCTGGATCAGCTTGATCAAAAACAAATTCGCATAATTGCGACGGGCAGCGACGCCGATGCTTTCAAAGGCCAGACGGTGCGACTCAATATCGTCAACGCTGATTATTTGAGGACGCATCAGAATGTGGTCGACCGGTACATGAAAGCCTATCGTGAGACAGTGAACTTCATGTACACCGATCCGAACGCGCTGAATATCTATTCGGACTGGCTCAAGATCAGTGAAGCCAAGGCGAAGCGAACACGCGATGAGTTTTTTCCGCGGTCGGCGATCGAGCCGGACAAGATTGTTGGTCTCGATACGATCGTAAAGGATGCTGTCGCGCTGAAATTCACCGCCGCGGAGCTGACAAAGCCTCAGCTTGATGATCTGATCCGGATTCCGCCTCGATAGTGCGCTTCAGGCCTGAAAGGCCTTGAAGGTGATAATGGTGCGCGTGTCCTTGATACCAGGGATGCACTGCACCTTCTCGTTGACGAAGTGGCCGATATCGGTCCCGCTATCGACGTAGAATTTCACCAGGAGGTCGAAATCACCTGCAGTCGAATAAATCTCGGAGGCGATTTCCGCTTCGGCTAGCTGGTTGGCCACTTGGTAGGATTTTCCAAGATCGCATTTGATCTGCACGAAAAACGGGGTCATCGGGATCTCCAAAGGCTGCCTGCAATCCAGCAAAAACAAGGGTATCTGGCAAGGCGGCCAGCGTGGACGCCCTTGCGTTGGGGCGGCGTGCAGACTAGGTATTTGAGCAGCAATCTCGTGGGGTGTCCGGCTATCGCCGGGCTGAGAGGCGTCAGCCAACCCAACGAACCTGATCCGGGTCATGCCGGCGGAGGGACCAGAGATGCATCACCCCCAAGCAGCGTCGCGCAAGAGTGTTGCACAGAGCGCGGCCGAGATATTGACGCGTCTTCGCGCGCAACGTCCGCGCGTGCATTGCATCACAAATACAGTTGCACAGAATTTGACTGCCAATGCGCTCCTGGCCGTAGGTTGTGTACCCTCAATGACCCTGTCGATGGAGGAAGTCGACTCTTTCGTCTCCGGCGCGCAAGCGCTTCTGGTCAACCTCGGCACGTTTGACAGGGAACGCCGCGAGGCAATGACGATTGCTGTGGAGGCCGCGAGGTCGAACACGCTGCCTTGGGTGCTCGATCCCGTATTCGTCGACCGTGTTCCTACGCGTGCCGCATTCGCGCGCGAACTGATTGGCCGGCGTCCGGCGGTTATTCGCCTCAACCATGCTGAATTTTCGACGCTCGCCGGCGGCAAGCCATTGTGTGACGCCGTGGTGACTTATGCGCGCATCAGCCAAACCGTCGTCGGGCTTTCTGGCGAGTCGGATCTTGTCAGTGATGGCGAACAAACCGTCTCCGTCGCGAACGGTCATCCGCTGATGGCTCGGGTAACCGCCATGGGTTGTGCGGGTTCGGCGTTGGTCGCGGCGTGTCTTTCGATAGAGTCTGACGCTTTGCTTGCGACTGCTGCGGCATTGCTGATGATCAATGTTGCTGGCGAACTGGCCGCGGAAAATTCTGCTGGCCCTGGCAGCTTTGCCGTTTCAATCATTGACGCACTTTACAACCTTGAGGGGCCGGTGCTCATCGCCCGTGCAAAGGTAAGCTGATGGACATCGACCTGCGCCTTTATGCTCTCATCGATCCGGCGGTTCCGAGTGGCCGCACGCTGATAGAACTCGCGCGGCGCATTGCGGGCAGCGCGACGCTGGTCCAGTTGCGCGACAAACATGCTTCGACAAGAGTCATGGTCGAGGAGGCGCGTGCGCTGCGCGCCGTGCTGGAGCCAAACAATATCCCGCTTCTCGTCAACGATCGCGTTGACGTCGCATTGGCGGCGGAAGCGGACGGTGTGCATATCGGGCAGGATGATATGGCGCCTGACGATGCGCGATTGTTACTCGGCCGCAGCGCGATCATCGGATTGAGCATCAAGACCGTGGAGCAAGCAAAAGTTGCGCCGCTCGATTTTCTCGATTATGTCGCGATCGGCGGAGTCTACGGCACCACCTCCAAGGCCAATACGGCAGCGCCCATCGGCATTGATGGTCTGCGCGCGATCGTGCAGATAATTCGCGCGCGCGACCCGCATTATCCCATCTGCGCTATCGCCGGCATCAATTCCGGCAATGTCGCAGACGTTATTGCGGCGGGCGCAGACGGTGTGGCGGTGATTTCCGCGCTGTCGCTCGCGCCGGACCCGGCGGGAGCAGCAAAAGACTTGCGTGCGTTGGTCGATAGCGGTCTCGCGCGGCGAGGACAGCCATGACCGCGATCGCCGTCACCATTGCCGGATCGGATTGCAGCGGCGGCGCGGGCATCCAGGCGGATCTCAAGACCTTCGCCGCGCTGGGCGTATACGGCGCTTCCGTCATCACAGCATTGACTGCGCAGAACACACAGGGTGTGCACGGCATTCACGATGTTCCGGGGGATTTTATTCGCGCGCAGGTCGATGCCGTGTTTTCCGATCTGGATGTTGCGGCTGTGAAAATCGGCATGTTGTCGCAGATTGCGACCATCGAGGCCGTCTCGCAAGGGCTCGTTGCACACGGCGCAAAAAATATAGTGCTGGATCCGGTTATGGTCGCGACGTCCGGCGACCGTTTGCTCGCGCCCGAAGCGATTGACGCACTGCGCAAAGATCTTATTTTTCGCGCGCTTGTTGTCACGCCCAATCTTCCGGAAGCTGCTGCACTTGTCGGCGCGTCGGTTGCACGCAATGAGCGGGAGATGGAAGTCCAGGCGCGGGAGATTCTAGGACTCGGCGTGCGCAACGTGCTGATCAAAGGCGGACATGGTGCTGGCGACGAAAGTGTCGACCTCCTGATCGGGCAGGGTGATGTCGTACGCCTTTCCGCTAAGCGCATCGCAACAAGAAATCTGCATGGGGCCGGTTGCGCGTTGTCGTCGGCGATCGCCGCCGGGCTTGCTCGTGGGCTTGGCCTCACGGACGCGGCTCAGCAAGCCAAGGCCTATGTTACTACCGCAATCGCTGCCGCGCGGGACCTTCACGTCGGTCGCGGACACGGACCGTTGCACCATTTTCACGCGACATGGAGAGAGTCATGACGACGCGACGAGGATTTGCTATCGGCGCTGGTGCCGTTGCAGCGGGCGTTGTGGCCGCTCCGGCAGTCGGGCGATCGCAAACGCAGAAATGGCGCATGGTCACGTCGTGGCCGAAACGGCTGCCAGGTCCGGGTATGTCGGCTGAGCGCATCGCCGAGCGCATTCGTGTTTTGTCCGCTGGCAGGATCGAGATCACCGTGCACGCGGCCGGTGAGGTCGTGCCCGCATTCGAGGTGCTTGACGCCGTCGCCGGCGACGTCGCCGACATCGGCCACACCGCCGCTTTCTACTGGCAAGGCAAAATGCCCGCCGCCACCTTTTTCACAACCGTGCCGGGAGGGCTGACGCCCGGCGAGCACGTCGCCTGGGTCGACGCCGGCGGCGGCCAGGTGCTCTGGGACGAACTCTATGCTCCCTTCGGCGTGAAGCCCTTCATGGGCGGCAACACCGGCGTCTGCATGGGCGGCTGGTTCCGCCGCGAGATCCGCAGCCTTGCCGACCTGCGCGGCCTCAAATTGCGCACGCTCGGCCTCGGCGGCGAAGTCTACCGCCGGCTCGGCGCCACCCCGCAGACCACCCCGCCTGCGGAAATCCTGGTGAGCCTGCAATCCGGCGTGATCGACGGCGCCGAATTCGTCGGGCCCGGCACCGACATCGCGCTCGGCCTCTATCGCGTCGCGCCGCTCTACTACTATCCCGGCTTCAACAAGCCGAACGGCACCGGCGAATGCATCGTTTCGCTGAAAACCTGGAACGCGCTCTCCGACGAACTCAAAGCAGTGATCGCGCATGCTTGCGCCGCAGAAGCAAATTACGCGCTTGCCGAGATGGAGCGCCTCAACGCGCAGGCGCTCGAAGTGCTGGTGAACGAGCACAAGGTCAAGCTCGTGGCCTTTCCCGAAGATCTGATCGTCGCCGCGCGCAAGCAGGCGAACGAGGTGGTCGGCGAGCTTGCCGGCCGCAACGCGATCACCGCCAAAGTGTATGCGTCGTACACCGCCTTCCGCGAGCGCACGGCGCCTTGGTCGCGCATCTCGATCGAGTCGGTGTTGCGGGCGCGCGGCACGTAAAGTTCCACCGCAGGCGCGGTGCTTGCCCGTCAAAGGGCACTTGCTAAAACTGACCTTACCGTCGGGGGCCTTGGCCAACATCAATGCGCCGCAGTCTGTCGCTCCGTTTGCGGCTCGCCATATTGGTTGCAGGCACCATTCTTCCGCTGATCGGATTTGCCGCGGCTATCGTCTATCAGCACTACAGGCAGGACCAGCGCGACGCCTTCGCCCGCGTGCTGCAGAACACGCGCAGCATCCAGCTCATCCTCGACCGTGAGATGCAGGGCATCGTCTCCGGCCTCACGGTTCTCGCCGGGTCGGATTCATTTGATGCGCGGCGATTTCGAAAGCTTCCGCTCGCGCGCGAGAGCCTTTCTGGCGCAGTTCCCCGACGATCCATCGATCGTGATTGGCGATCGCGAGGGCCGCCAGGTTTTCAATTCCAGCCGGCCGGTCGGCGAACCACTGCCGCCGCGCACCGTTCGCGGAAACCGCGATGAGGTTTTCCGCACGCGTAAGCCGGTCTTTTCCGAACTCTTCACCGGATCCGTGTCGAACCGGCCGATCGTGACCGTCACCGTGCCGGTGTTCCGCAACGGCGAGGTCGTCTATGACCTGTCATTCAATCCGCCGCTCGAAATCTTTCAACGCATCATCGAACAGCAGAAACCGAACGATGAATGGACGATCTCCATCTTCGACCAGCAGGGCGCCAATTTCGCGCGCGTGCCGAACCCGGAGACGACGATAGGGCGGCATGCGTCCGCCAGCCTCTTTTCGGTCATGTTCAGCGCCAAGGAAGGCCAGGACGACCTCGCTTGAAGGCGTGCCGCTCCTCACGGCCTTCGTTCATTCCGATCTGACCCGATGGATTCCGGCAGCCGGCATCGCCGAAAAGACATTGGTCGCGCCTGTGGTGCGGACGTTTCTGCTGACGGCCGCGATCGGCATCGCGATGCTGGGCATCGGGCTTGCCTTCGCCATCCGCATGGCGACCACGATTGCGCGCGCGGAGACGCTGCATGAGCTGCTGATCGACGAAATCAATCATCGCGTGAAGAACACGCTCGCCACCGTGCAGTCGCTCGCCTCACAAACCTTCCGTAGCGGAACCGATGCGGCATCGCGCAACAAGTTCGATGCGCGACTGTCCTCGCTCGGACGCGCGCACGATGCGCTCAGCGCAAAGAAGTGGGAAGGTGCGGACATCGGGGAGGTTGTCGCAGCAACGCTTGAGTCCTTTGCGAGCGCGAGCCCCCATCGCATCGCCTTCGATGGCGCTTCGGTGCCGATGTCTTCGCGCGCGGTCGTGATGCTGTCGCTTGTTTTGCATGAGCTGGCGACCAATGCGGCGAAATATGGAGCGTTGTCTGTCCCAGTGGGTCGCGTGGCCGTGAGCTGGACGCTTGAGCCGCACGATACGGTGAAACTCAATTGGCGTGAATCGGGAGGCCCGCCGGTCGGCAAGCCGGATCGTGTCGGTTTCGGTTCCACCCTGATCGAAAAGGGTTTTACGGCGCAGATGGGTGGTTCGGCCACGCTGCGATACGAGCGGGACGGGCTCACCTGCGCGCTCGAGTTTCCTCCGCACTGATAGACGCGCCCGGTTTCCCTCATTGCCGAGCCGACGTGCGATGTGCGAGCGTCTACGTCACTTCGATTGGCTTCGCTGTTTTTTCGGAGGCGTTCAAAGGAGGTAGAGATGCCTGATTCCGTTTACAAAGTGATCACGTTAGTCGGAACCAGCACGGAGTCGTGGGAGAAGGCGGCCAAGGCTGCCGTGGACCGCGCGGGCAAGACTTTGCGGGAACTGCGAGTCGCGGAGGTCGTCGAGCTGGACATGCAGCTCGACAACGGAAAGGTTGAGGCCTATCGCGCCAAAGTCAGGGTCTCGTTCAAGTTCGAGGGCAAGGACTAGGACGTCCCGGCCTGACCGTCTCGATGCGGTGACCGAACTCGTGACCCTCAGCTCCAGGCGGGGGACCGCGGGGTCAGAATGCTTTGAAGCACCGCCCCCTGACATGATTTCCCGCTGGAATATCCGCTCCGGTGGGGGCCGCGTCGGGTCGGTTGTCCACGGTGCAAATTCTGCGATAGCGTCGGATATCGGCGCGCAGGGGGATCGCTTGAAGCGGCGGGAATTTCTGGGCGTTCTCGCCGGTGCTACTTCGGCGTGGCCGGGTTTTCGTTCGCGCAGCAAAATCAACCGCCGAAACGGGTCGGCTTGTTGGCCAACCTGCCGCTGCAACCGATTCAGAAGTTTCGCCAGAAATTGCAGGCGCTGGGCTGGGTCGAAGGCAAGAATCTCATCATTGAGTATCGATATGGGGAGGGCAGAGACGACCGCTTTCCCGAGCTTGCCGCTGAACTCGTTTCGATGCCTGTGGATGTACTTGTCTTTGGGGAAACCCCGCGGCATTTGCCGCCAAGCATGCCAGATCGGCGCGGCGGGCGACGTCGTGAACACTGGGCTTGTGTCCAACCTGGCACGGCCGGACCCCAATCTGACGGGGTTCATCGCGCTCAACGTCGATCTGGAAGGCAAGCGCGTCGAATTGTTGAAGGAGGCTATGCTGCGCTTGTCGCGGATCGCCGTGCTGACCAACCCTGGCAATCCGATCAGCCGTCTTAATGTGGACATCGCGCGGCAAGCCGCCGAAAAGCTCGGCGTGAAAATAGAAGTCGTCGAAGCAAAGAATGCTGCTGAAGTCGACGGCGCGCTTGCGCAAATAACGCAATTGCATCCGGATGCCGCGCTGATTGCATCCGACACGCAGTTGTTGAGCAAGCGCAAAGAAATTGCCGAGTTCATGGCCAGTGAAAAAATTCCCGCACTTTATCCGTTTCGAGAATACGCCAACGTCGGCGGGTTGTTCATCTATGGCGCCAACATCTCTGTTCTCTTCGAGCGAGCCGCTGATTTTCTGGACAAGCTTCTTAAGGGCGAGAAAATCGCCAACTTGCCCGTGCAACAAGCCACCGCCTTTGAGCTGATCGTCAATACACGGACGGCGTCGGCTCTTGGCCTCAATCTGCCGCCCAACATCCTGCTTCGCGCGGACGAAGTGATCGAATAGCGGTCGCCAGCGCGCGTTGCTGGCCCGTGGCGGTTGTGCGCTCCCTGAAAAATTGAGAGCAAATTTACGAGGCAAAGCCCGGGATTCGATTATTGTTTCGCCCGTAGCGAGTGCATCGAATTTTTGAGAGGCCGCCCGCGGTGACACAGATCGACAAGGGGCTCAGGTTTGACGAACTGGCAACCCTGCGTGTCCCCGGGCAGCGTTCGATCGTTCTGCCGATCCTAACCGCCGTATTGGCCGCGGCAATTTTCGCCGCGGATTCGGCGACCAATCTGGAGATTGCCGTTCCTGTTCTTTACGTCGCCGTCGTATTGATGTCGGTCCGCTTTTGCGACAGGCGCGGCGTGATCTTGGTCGCCGCAGGATGCGTAGCGCTGACCCTGCTCAGCACTTTTTTTACGGCGAGCGAACTCAGGCAAACCGGCCTGATCAACACGGCAATCAGCATCGTGGTTGTCGGCCTCACGACTGTTCTTGCGCTGCGAATTGAATCGGCAAGGTTCACCGCAAAAACGCTCATCGAAGCCGATCAATTGCGCGATGCACTGATCGGCTCCGTTTCGCACGAATTGCGAACGCCGCTGGCGTCGATTTTGGGTGGCGTATCGATCATGGCGGAAATGCCGAATGTGGCGAGGGATCCCCGCCTGGCGTCGCTAGCCACCGGAATCCGTGATGAGGCGATGCGGTTGAACAGCGACATCCAGAACCTGCTCGATGCCGCCTTGATCACGAGCCAGGGCTTGCATTCCCGGCGCGATTGGACGGATCCGACCGACATTATCGATGCCGCGGTCGAACGCATGCGGCTGCGCTATCCCGATCGCCGCGTCGAGTTGAGCCTCGGCAGCAATCTGCCGCTGGTGCTTATCGATCCTGTCCTGGTCGAGCAGGCGCTCAGTCAGATCATCGCCAACGCGGCAAAGTTCTCGGCCCCACCATCGACGATTGAGGTCTCCGCGTTCGTCAAGGACGCGGAATTACTGATATCGGTGCACGACGATGGCGTTGGCCTGACTGCGGAAGAAAAAAACAAGCTTTCGGAGCGTTTTTTCCGGGGGCCGCGTCACGTCGGGAAAATTCCGGGTTCGGGACTTGGCCTCTGGGTCGCGAACACCTTCATCGTCAGCAGCGGCGGAAAGCTCGAGGCGACAAGCCCCGGCGAGAGCAAAGGTACGACGATCCGGGTCGTATTTCCGATTTCTCACTACGCCGGGGAAAGCGAACCGGCGATGCAGGAGGCCTGAGCGAAAAAAAGAGACCGCCTTGAAGGCGGTCCCTCTTCATGCGTCTCGTTGAACGAACGGGCAGATTAGCCCCTCGTTTGAACAACCGGAGCCTTACCTTTGCCGACCGGAGCCTTGCCTTTGCCCCAGCAACCGGCGAGGCCAAACGCAAGAACGATCGAGCAAACGACAACCAAGAACTTTTTCATGAGGGCACCCCCGTCCGTAGATTGATAGAAAAGTATCGTTACTTTTCCATTTACAACTAGTGCAGAAAAGTCACACCGAGCGGGTCGGGACGGCGCGGTGGCCGCAGCGGCCATTGGTTAATCAGGTGTTTTCGCCGTCCGCCTGGACCGATCGCAGCGTCGGAGGTTTGCCGCGGAAGACGTCATCCACAACCGGCCGGGCGGCCATTGGAACGGATTCGGCCCCGGCGTATTGTAAGGCCGCCAAGCTAACGGGGTTGGGTACGCCATATCTTTATCGCTCGCCGGTCGTGACCCTTCGCGCCAAACGCCACAAATTGTCCAGCCAAGGGAAGGGACCATCCATGCGTCTTCCATTCGCCATTCGTGCCGCGCTGATTGCATTGCTCTTGACCGGCGCCGGGCTGGCGCCCGCGGCGTACGCCGACAACGGCAGCATCCGCTTCAACGTAGTCAAGGCAGGCTTTATCGTTGGCGGCTCTGGCGGCACCGGCACATTGGTGTTTCACGGCCGGCGCTATGCGCTTGGGATCGGTGGGGTGAGTTGGGGTTTTACCTTTGGTGCCTCGGCGACCGATTTCGTTGGCACCGTCAGCAACATTCGCAGGCCATCCGACGTTAATGGCGTCTACGGTGCGGTCGGCGCCGGCGCTGCGATCGGCCGCGGCGGCGGTGCAATTGTGTTGACCAACCAGAACGGCGCAGTGCTCGCGTTGTCGGGCCGCCAGGCCGGATTGATCGTTGCCGCCGATCTCAACGGGTTGGTGATCTCGCTGCGATAACGGTGCGTCCGAAACCGTTGCTTCAGCCGTTAGTACAGCACATCACTAAAATGCTGACGGTGGGGGCGTTGGGAAACGACATGGCGGCGACCGCGCGGGTTTGATTCGCCGCGGCCTCCAGCGCTTCGTCGCTAACTTCGAACAACAGACCTTCGTCGGGTTGTTCGATTGCGCGGGCATTGTCGATCACGGGTGCACGCATCCAGCAATACCACCACCACGATGTCTGTGATGCAAGCGTCGTACTGACCTGACACGTGGCCCATGACAATCACGGCGCTTTGATGGTCTGCCTGCATGCGGGTGGCAAATCGGCCAGCGTCAGTGGCGGTTCCGGTTTGGTCGGCGGCGGATGCAGCGTCGACTCCTTGAACCAGAAGTCGAGTTCGTTATCGCAGCCGTCTCTTGGGGGCGGCGGAGTTGGCGGCTTGCAGTCCGCACTGTCCGCCGGACAGCCGATTTGCACATGAAAATGCTCGGCGTGACCGTACCAGGGACGCACCTTGAAAAGCCAGGCGCGGTCAGCTCCGGCCTCGCGGCACAGCGCCTTCTTGATCGCGGCATTGACTAAGATGCGGATGACTGCCGGGTCCTGCGCAGCGGTGCGAATGAGCTCGGTGTGCCGATGGGTCCACACTTCCGGATCGACGTCGAGAAGATCGAGCGCGACCACATCGGTGGCCGAGCCGAACTCGCGCTCCTCGCGGCTTTGCACGTGGTCCGGCATTGGCGTCAACCAAATATCGACATCGAGGCCAACCTGATGGCTGCGGTGGCTGGAGAGCATCGGCCCGCCGCGCGGCTGCGACATGTCGCCGACCAGAAGACCATTCCAACCAACCTTTTTTGCGTTGTTGGCAACGCGTTCGATGAAGCGAACGAGTTGCGGATGGCCCCAGTTGCGGTTACGCGACGGCCGCATGACTTGCCAGGCAGGTCCGGTAACCGGCAGCTGAGCAGCGCCGGCGAGGCAGCCGTCGAAATCGCCGCCGATCGAGCGCGGCGGCCCGGGAAACGGCGTCGATTTGCGCGCGAATAGTTCCTTCGCCGGTGTCGACGGCGCGTTCGGATTTTTCAGCGGCGGCAGGGGCTTGGGATTGAGCGAACCAGGGGGCGTCGGGTCAATCAGGTGCTTTTCCTGCGCGAGGGCAGAACCGGCGGCGGCGAAAATGACGACGGCGAGCAGGCGAGCGGCAGCGCGCATCAGCAACTATTCTTCTGGATCTGTGCCGCATTGATGGCGCGGTAGTGGAGAAGGGAGTGTCGTCCAATCTGCAGGCGCTTTAGTCGTACTCATCTGTATCTGTAGTAGTAGCGACTACGGCCGCACGGGTAAAAGTAGGGCAGGCCAAAAACCGAAGGCCCCGAGCACCAGCGAATTTGTCTGACGTACTGATCGTCTCCTCGGGCCGCGCCGTGGCGATAGTGCGCGTTCGCAGCGCTCGACAATGTGACAAGAGCGGTTGCGACGATGAGAGTTGTAGCTCGCAATGTGAAACCCATGGCTTTCGCCCCCTGGACTACGTTCTCAGTATAGCATCCTTTTATTGTCTTGAACCAACTTGGCTGATGTCCGCTTTCGGCGGTAAAGCGGACGTGGCTCTCGCATCGCAAAATGTCCGCTAATGACCAAAGCAGACATCAACCGCCACATTTATACGCTCACCCAGCCCTTCCCGAACGCTGCTTTGAAGCGATACGATAATGCCCCACGGCTTGAGGCAGATTATGAGGCGGCGCGAGTTTATTGGTCTCTTGGGATCGGCGTCGCGGCCCCCTCATTTTTGGCCGTTCTCGGCAGACGCACAGCAAGGCGAGCGTGTGCGGCTCATCGGCGTACTTCTGCAAGCAACCAAGAACGATCTGGAATCAGAGGCACGCGTCAAGGCGTTCCTGCACGGGCTGGAGCAATTGGGTTGGACCGAAGGCCGCAATCTGAAGCTTGAATATCGCTGGGCGGGAGGCAATTCCGACGACATTCGAAAACACTCGGCAGAACTGGTAGCCCCCTCGCGCCGGATATCCTCGTGGCGGCTGGAAGCGCAACAGTCGGGGCTCTGCAGCAGGCGACGCGTGCTGTACCGATCGTGTTTGCGACTGTTGGCGATCCGGTCGGTGGCGGCTTTGTCGAAAGCTTAGCGCGGCCGGGTGGCAACATCACCGGGTTTGTGATCTTTGAATATGCCATCGGCGCAAAGTGGCTGGAGTTGCTCAGAGAAATTTCGCCGAGCACGACGCGCGTGGCGGTCCTGCGAGATCCGGCGGTTGCGACCGGGCCCGGCCAGTTCGGCGCGATACAAACTGCCGCGCCCTCGTGCAGGATGGAGGTGAGCCCGGTCAACGTGCGCGACGCCTCCGAGATTGGCCGTGCTGCCACGGCGTTCGCGCAAACCCCGAACGGCGGACTGATTGTTACGGGGACCCCGCTGGCACAGCTCCATCGCGATTTGATCATCTCGCTGGCGGCCAAGCACAGACTGCCCGCAGTTTACTTCGAACGCTTCTTTGTCACCGACGGTGGCCTGATCTCCTATGGGGCTGATTTTGTGGACCAGTATCGGCGCGCAGGTGGGTATGTCCACCGTATCCTCAATGGCGATAAACCGGCCGATCTGCCGGTGCAGGCTCCGAACAAATATGAACTTGTCATCAATCTAAAAACCGCCAAGGCGCTTGGCATCAGCGTGCCACCTTCGCTGCTCGCCCGCGCCGACGCGGTGATCGAATAAGCAATCCGATGTCCGCTATTGGTACTTAGCGGAAATGGTCTGTGCACCGCGATAATCTTTCGATGCTGATTTCAGCCCTATCAAAGTGCTTTTGAGCCAATACAATGTCACCTCCTGAACTTGGAGTCGGACATGCAGCGCCAGAAGTTCATCACGCTTCTTGGCGGTGCGGCGTGGCCGTTCGGGGCGCGCGCAGCAACGTGGAAGATTGCCGACAATCGGATTCTTAGGGGCAGCCATGCCTGCGGACGCGACTCCTTGGCTCGCCGCATTCGTCAAGCTCAAGGTCGATGTCATCGTCACATGGGCCTCTGCACCGGTCCTCGCGGCCAAGCAGGCCACGCAGGTTATCCCGGTCGTCTTTGCCGCGCAGATGGATCCGGTCGGCGCCGGTGTCGTCGTTAGCTTGGCGCGTCCGGGCGGCAACCTCACCGGACTGTCGCTCCAGCAGACCGATACGGCCGGCAAGCGTCTTGAGCTTTTGCGCGAGGTGGTCCGACGGTCTCCGTCGCTTGGCGATCATGGCGAATGTCGACGCTGCTGGTGCCGTCATCGAGACGCGCGAAATTGCGGCAACGGCGCGCGCCCTTAACCTCGATGTCATCTTGCTCGAAATCCAGTGCGTCAAGGATATCGCGCCCGCCATTGAACGCTCAAGACCCGCGCAGACGCACTTTATGTGGCGACCGATCCCGTCGTGCTCGCCAATCGGGTCCGAACCAATGCCTTGGCGCGAGGTGCGCGACTGCCGACAATCTACGGCGGTCGTGAGTATGTCGAAGCGGGAGCTTTGATGTCCTGCGGACCAAGCTGGCCGCATCTATTCCGACGCGCCGCAGAGTACGTCGACAAGATCCTACGCGGAGCGAAGCCCGGGAATATCCCGATAGAGCAACCGACCAAATTCGAACTGGTCATCAATCTTGGCACCGCAAAGGCGCTCGGCATCGAAATCCCGCCGCCGCTGCTTGCCCGTGCCGACGAAGTGATCGAATAGAGGTGATGTCACTATTGGCACCTAGCGGACATTCCGAACGCGATCAATGTCGGCTATTGGGGGTAAAGCGGACATTTTGTGTTTAGATCGCCGCATCGTGAAGAGCCGGGCGAGAATGACGTAGATGCCCGTTCTTGGATTGGAGAGTTTAATGACAACAGACTGCACCCACGTACCACAAATTCGTGACGTGACACCGAGTGCGCTCGCTGTGAGGAATGTCTAAAGATTGGCTCACCCTGGGTTCATTTGCGGCTATGTCGCACCTGCGGTCATGTCGGCTGTTGCGATTCTTCGCCTAACGAGCATGCAACCAAACATTTCCACGCAACCGGGCATCCGATCATTGAAGGCTACGATCCCCCAGAAGGTTGGGGCTGGTGCTATGTTGATCAACAATTTATTGACCTCGGCGGGCGTACGACGCCGCATAACGGTCCAATCCCTCAATTTGTTTGATCGAGGGCAAGTCGATCGTCTTGGCATTTATCCATGCCAGTCAAACTGGAAAGACCAACCATGCGTAGCGAACGATTTGATTTTCCTAATTCCAAGGGTGAAAAATTGGCGGCGGCACTTGATCTGCCGCTGGGCAAGCCGATCGCATTCACGCTGTTCGCGCATTGCTTTACCTGCGGCAAGGACATGTTGGCGGCCAAACGTATCGCTGAGCAGCTGACGATGCACGGCATCGGCGTGCTGCGTTTCGATTTCACCGGATTGGGCGGCAGCGAAGGCGAATTCGCCAACACGTTGTTTTCGTCGAATGTAGACGACCTTATCGCTGCCGCCGATCATCTGCGGAAGAGTTATGCTGCGCCCGCAATTTTGATAGGCCACAGTCTGGGCGGCACCGCGATGCTTGCCGCCGCGTACAAAATTCCTGAAGCACGTGGGGTCGTGACCATCGCTGCGCCCTACCACCCGAAGCACGTTACCAATTTGTTTAAAGCGGATATTGACAAGCTTCGGAAGCAGGGCGAGATCGAGGTAAGTTTGGCAGGGCGGGCATTTCGCATCAAACGCGAATTTCTCGATGATGTGGCCGATAAAAATCTACAAAGCTGTATCGCCAATCTGCGCAAGGCGCTGTTGGTGTTCCACTCACCGACTGATGATCTGGTCGGAATCGAGAATGCCTCGCAAATCTTTATCAGCGCGAAGCATCCAAAGAGCTTCATCTCGCTTGCTGGCGCCGATCA
>JANWKN010000009.1 GCA_025451355.1 Pseudolabrys sp.
GGCCCGGCAGTTCGGCATCTCCCGCGCCCAGTGGGCGGTCTTGGTGCGCATTGATCGCAATGAGGGTCTCAAACAGACGGAACTTGCCGACCTGCTCGACCTGCAACCGATCACGCTTACGCGCCTTCTCGACCGGCTGGCCGACAACGGCCTGATCGAGCGCCGTGCCGACCCGAACGATCGGCGCGCGAACCGCTTGTACCTCAAGCCGGCTGCAAAACCTTTGCTCGACCGGTTGGCGAACCTCGGCGCGGAGATGATGGAAATTGTGCTCGACGGCGTTTCGGTGGCTTCCATCGAACGCATGCTGAAGGAGCTCAGCACGGTGAAAGACAACCTGCGCACAGCCATCGCGCGCAACACAAATCAACAACAAGCAGTCGCTGGATAAATCATGAGTGAAAAAGCCCTGAAAATCGTTCCGGCCCCCGAATCCAGAACATCGCCGGACGCAAGAACAGAAACTTCGAACGCGAAGGGCTTGTTCGCGCGGATCGGTCGCAAGCGTTTGCGGATGATCCTTCTCGTCGGCTTGCCGGCGCTCGTTCTTGTTATCGGCTTGGGCATTTATCTTTCGGGCGGCCGCTATATCTCGACCGACAACGCCTATGTCGGCGCGCAAAAAGTCCTGATCACACCGGATATTTCCGGCAAGATCACCAACGTCGCGATCCGCGAAGGCCAACACGTCAATCCGGGTGATGAGTTGTTCAGCCTCGACCGCGAACCTTTCGCGCTTGCTCTCGCGCAGGTCAAAGCCAAGCTTGACACCGCGCGCAGCGATTTCGACAAGCTGAAGAGCAATCTCAAGTCGCTGAACACACTCGCCGAACTCGCGGAGAAAAACGTCGACCTCAAGCAGCGCGACGTTGATCGCAAGACCAAACTGGTCAGTTCGCAGGCCGGATCCCAGGCTGATCTCGACACTGCTCTGGCCGCGGTCATAACCGCAAAGTTGCAGGCCGAATTCGCCGTCCAGCAGCGAGATACGACTTTGAACCAGTTGCTCGGCGATCCCGATCTGCCGCTGGAACGATTCCCGGAATATGCGCAGGCCAAGGCGGCGCTCGACAACGCGCAGCGCGACTTTGATCATACGATCGTCCGTGCGCCGATGTCCGGCACAGCGACGCAGGTGGACAACATTCAGCTCGGCCGTTTCGTCGCGGCCGGAACCCCGGTGCTGAGCGTGATCGACGATCAGGCGCCGTGGGTCGACGCAAATCCGAAGGAAACCGACATCACCTATCTGCGTATCGGACAAAAGGCGACGATCGATGTCGACAGCTTCCCCGATCGCACCTTCACGGGCACCGTCGTGGCGGTGAGCCCCGGGACCGGCGCACAATTCTCGATCCTGCCACCACAGAACGCGACCGGTAACTGGGTGAAGGTGGTGCAACGCCTGCCAGTGCGGATCGCGCTCGACAAGAGCGAGGATACCAAGCTGCTTCGCTCAGGCATGAGCGTCAATGTTGATATCGACACTGGCCATAGCCGGCTGCCCTTCATGTCGGCGCAGGCCCGCGAAACAAAATGACCGCGCACTTCGCCTCGATGGATCCGAAATTGCGGCGCGTGCTGATAACCGTTTGCACGATGACCGCAACGGTCATGCAGGCGCTTGACACGACTATCGCCAACGTTGCTCTGCCTTACATGCAGGGCTCGCTGTCGGCGTCCCTCGACCAGATCAACTGGGTTCTCACATCCTACATCGTTGCCGCGGCAATCATGACGGCGCCGATCGGCTGGCTATCGGAACGCTTCGGACGCAAGAAACTCTTCATCATCTGCGTTGGCGGCTTCACTATCGCGTCGCTTCTCTGCGCTTTGGCACAGAACATCGAACAGATGGTGCTGTTCCGACTGCTGCAGGGCATGGCTGGAGCGGCGTTAGTGCCGCTGTCACAATCAGTATTGCTGGACACCTACTCCGCCGAAGAGCGTGGGCAGGCGATGGCGATTTGGGGCGTCGGCGTGATGCTAGGACCGATCATGGGTCCCACGCTGGGGGCATGGCTCACCGAGAACTATTCCTGGCATTGGGTCTTTCTCATCAACCTGCCAATCGGGATCATCACTCTCCTTGGCATGTGGATATTCATGGACGAAACAAAAAAACATGAGCATTTGCGCTTTGATTGGTTCGGATTCGTCGCGCTCGCCGTCGGCATCGGCTCACTGCAGCTGTTGCTCGACCGCGGCGAGCAAGTCGGCTGGTTCGATTCCCGCGAGATCTGGATCGAGGCGATCGTCTCGGTGGCCGGGTTCTACTATTTCTTCGCCCATTCGTTGACCACGGACGAACCATTCGTGCGGTTCGAGATGTTCAAAGACCGAAGTTTCATCAGCGGCTGCATCTTCATGTTGGTCATCGGTGTGGTGCTGTTCGGCACAATGGCGCTGGTTACACCATTCATGCAGAATTTGCTGGGATATCCAATCCAGACGGCGGGCTTTCTGCTGGGGTCGCGTGGCGTCGGCACGCTCATCACCATGCTGGCCGCGCCACGCCTGATGCGGATGGTGCATCCGCGTTATCTGATCCTGTCTGGGCTCCTGCTCGCAGGCGGGACACTTTATTACATGACCGGTTTTTCGCTCGACGTGACGAAGACAACGATCGTTGTCACCAGCATCATCCAAGGTATCGGACTGGGCCTCCTGTTTGTACCGATCTCGACCGTCGCGTTTGCGACATTGCCCGCTCACCTGCGTACGGGTGCAACCGCCATCACCACGCTAACCCGCAATATCGGCTCCTCGATCGGCATTTCCATGGTGATCGCGAATTTAACGAGCAAGACGACAGAGATGCACGCGCGGCTAACCGAGCAAGTCACCCCTTTCAATAACGCCTTGCAAATGTCCGATGTGGTCGGAAACATGAACGTGCAAACGGATACCGGCCGGGCGCTGCTGGATGCGATCGTTGCGCAGCAGGCGTCCATGCTGGCCTATCTTAACGACTTCAAGCTACTGATGGTCCTGACGCTCGCAGTCATCCCCTTGGTGCTGATCGTCGGCCGCGCGCGGCCGGCCCCGGAGTGAAAGCCGAATCCGCAGCGATCGACTGGGCGTTATTTCGAAAATTCCCGACGAATCATTGCAGTGTGCTCGCCCAGTGCCGGGATCGGTCCATAGGCGCGCTCCTGTCCGGCGCGCAGCGGCGCCGGCGCAGGCATGCTGACCGGGCCGCTCGGCGCACCGACCGTAATCCGGCGCAGGTGGGCATGTTTCGACAGCAGCTCCCAGTCGTTGACACGCGCAAAGGCGATGTCGGCCAATTCCAACTGCTTCATCAGACTCGCAACCTCTTGACGCGCAAAACAGGCCGCAACCTTCGCATCGGTTTCCTCCCGGTTTTCGACACGCTTCGGGTTCGTCGCGAATCTCGCGTTCGTCCCAAGTGCCGAGTTACCCAGAACCTTCTCCGCAAGCACACGCCACTCGCGGTCGTTCTGAATGGCGATCAAGATGTCGGCACCGTCTCTTGTCGTGAACACGCCATAGGGCGCGATCGCCGCATGCGCGAGGCCGATGCGCCGAAACGGAACCCCACCCTCTCCATGCAACAGCGGCACCGTCATCCATTCGGCCATGGCGTCAAACATAGACACCGAAATTTCGGTACCTTCGTTCGTTCTTGAGCGCGCGATCAACGCTTCGAGAATGGCTTCATACGCGTTTAGGCCCGCAGCAACGTCGACAATCGACACGCCGACGCGCGCGGGCCCTTGCGGCCCGCCGGTCACCGACGAGACACCGGATTCGGCTTGGATCAAAAGATCATAGGCCTTGCGTTGCGCATAAGGCCCGCTCTCGCCGTAGCCCGAAATCGAGCAACAGATGAGTCGCGGGTAGTCCTTGCGCAGGCGTGAAATGGCGAAGCCGAGCTTGGCAACTGCGCCGGGCTTGAGGTTTTGCACAAACACGTCGGCCTTCGCCAGCATGGCTTCCAGCGGCGCCTTGTCTTCGGCTTTGCCGAGATCGAGTACGACCGACTGTTTGCCGCGATTGAGCCAAACGAAATTGGCGCTCTCGCCGTGGACGACGTGATCGTAGTCGCGCGCGAAATCGCCTTCCGGCCGCTCGACCTTGATCACTCGCGCGCCGGCATCGGCAAGACGGCATGTGCATTGTGGCGCCGCCACAGCCTGCTCGACCGAAACGACAAGAAGACCGTCGAGCGGCAACATCATCTCAATATGACCGTGGCAGACCGAGCACATGCTCGGCCAGATACGAGAGGATCATGTTCGTTGAGATCGGCGCGACCTGATAAAGCCGCGTTTCACGAAATTTGCGCTCGATGTCGTATTCCTCGGCAAATCCAAACCCGCCATGCGTTTGCACGCACATATCGGCCGCCGCCCACGACGCATCGGCCGCAAGAAGTTTCGCCATATTGGCTTCGGCGCCGATATCCTCGCCAGCGTCATACTTGCGAGCAGCCTCATGCACCATCAATTCCGCCGCGCGCATTTGCGCATAGGCGCGCGCGATCGGGAATTGAACGCCTTGATTCTGACCGATCGGCCGGTCGAACAATTCCCGCTCCTTGGCATATTGAGTTGCCTTGGCGATGAACCACTTGGCATCGCCGATGCACTCGGCGGCGATCAGAATGCGTTCGGCATTCATGCCACCCAGGATGTAGCGGAAACCCTTTCCTTCTTCACCGATCAGATTTTCCGCCGGCACGCGCAGATCGTCGAAGAAGATCTGCGTGGTCGCGTGATTCATCATGGTGCGGATCGGGTTGATGACGATATTGGCCCCTTGCGCGAGCCGCATATCCACCAAGAAAACCGACAGGCCTTCGGTGCGCTTCTTGGCTTGTTCCTTCGGCGTCGTCCTTGCAAGCAGCAGTAGCAGATCCGAGTGCTCGGCCCGCGATGTCCAGATTTTCTGCCCGTTGATGACGTAGTGATCGTTGCCCTCCCGCCGCGCCACCGTGCGCAGGGACAGCGTATCGGTGCCCGAGGTCGGTTCGGTCACGCCGAAGGCCTGCAAACGAAGCTCGCCACTCGCAATCAGCGGCAGATAGCGTTCTTTTTGCGCATCGCTGCCGTGACGCAGGATCGTGCCCATCGTGTACATCTGCGCATGACAGGCAGCGCCATTGCCGCCGGAGGCGTGTATCTCCTCCATAATTGCGGCGGCGGCGGCGAGATTGAGCCCGCTGCCTCCATACTCCTCGGGAATGAGGGCGGCGAGATAGCCGGCCTTTGTCAGGGCCCTGACGAAGTCGGTCGGATAGGCCCGCTCGCGATCAAGCGCCCGCCAATATTCGCCGGGAAACTTGGCGCACAGCGCGCGCACGCCATCCCGGATATCGGCAAATTCGTCGTGTTCGGCGACGCGCTTTTTCATGATTCCACTCTATGCGGCCGGAAGCGTCTGACAAGTCCGCCTAGATTGGGTCCCAGTTGAACACGTCTTCCGAGCGTTCCAGTGGCGTGAACGAAGGCGCCAGCGTCGACTTCAGCTCGGTTACAAGCTGTTCCGGTGTCCAACCATCGGCGCGGTGAATCGTCTTGATGGGCCGCGGCTGATTGAACAAATAGATCTCGTTGTTGCGGACCGAAAAAATCTGTCCCGTAATATCGGAGGCGGCGTCGGAACTCAGATAGACCGCAAGCGGCGCGATCTTTTCAGGTGTCATCCGCTGGAAGGCCTCGATACGTTTTTTGTCCTGTTCTGACTGCGCTGAAATCGATTCGATCATGCGCGTGAACGCAAACGGGGCAATACAGTTCGAACGCACATTAAACCGGGCCATGTCCAGAGCGATGCCGCGCGACAAGCCCATGATCCCGAGCTTGGCCGCCATGTAGTTCGCCTGACCAAAATTTCCGACAAGCCCTGACGTCGAGGTCATGTGCACAAAAGCACCGGAGCCTTGCTCGCGGAAAAGTGGCGCGACCGCGCGGCTCATGTTGAACGAGCCATTCAGATGCACACTGATCACGTCCGACCAGTCGGACCAGCTCATCTTGTGAAAGATGACATCGCGCAGAATGCCGGCATTGTTGACAAGGATATCCACGCGCCCGAAAGCATCGAGCGCCTGTTTGACGATGGCCTCTGCATTCTTCGGGTCAGTGATGGACAGTGTAGAGGCGACCGCCTCGCCGCCGGCTTTTCTGATGGCTTCAACGGTCTGCTGGGCCGGGCCGGCATCGTTGCCCTCGCCTTGCAGACTGGCGCCGACATCGCAGACCACCACACGCGCGCCTTCCCGGCCGAGCAACATGGCAATGCCGCGCCCGATCCCACGTCCCGCCCCGGTGACGATGGCGGTCTTGCCTTTTACGATGCCCGGCATGTGAACGCCCTAGCCCCACACCTCATCAGCGAGTTCAACAATCATACGAAGTTTTGCCCACTGCTCTTCCTCGCCCAGGACATTGCCTTCCTCGGTCGAGGCAAAGCCGCACTGCGGCGAAAGGCACAGCTGATCGAGCGAGACGTATCTGGCGGCTTCTTCGATACGGCGCCTGATCTCGTCCTTCGGCTCCAGCCGCCCGCTCTTCGTTGTAACCAGGCCAAGCACCACGACGCGATCCTTCGGCAGCATTCGCAAGGGTTCGAAACCGCCGGCGCGATCGGTGTCGTACTCCATGAAGAAACCGTGCACCTTGATCTTGTTAAACAGGATCTCCTGCACGGCTTCGTACCCACCCGCACCCATATAGGTCGATTTGTAGTTGCCCCTGCACATATGCATGGTGATCGTCATGTCGGCGGGAATATCCGACATCGCCGTATTAACGAGATCGCCATATAGCTCGCCGAGCCGCTCCGGGTCGTCGCCGCGATCCTGCATCGTCTGCCGGTATTTTGGATCGCACAGCATGGCGATGAATACCTCGTCCAGCTGAAGATAGCGGCAACCCGCATCGGCAAAGGCGCGCACGGTTTTTTTGTAAGCCTGTCCGAGATCGTCGAAGAAACGGTCAAGCTTCGGATACGCCTTCTCATCGATCGGCGTTCGCATGGGCCGGCCATAGGCCGCTGATGGCGCCGGGATCGTGATCTTAGGCGTACGCTTCGTATGGGCCGCGACAAATTTGAAATGCTCGAGCATCGGATGGTCGTAAAAACCGACCTTGCCGGTCACCTTGAGACCCTCGTTGCGGGTCGTCACCGCCGCGAAAGACACACCTGAGTCCATGACGTGCTTTTCGATGCCGTCGAGGCCCCAAAGAAAATCGAGATGCCACCAGGAGCGGCGGAATTCGCCGTCTGTGATGGATTGCAGTCCAACCTCTTCCTGCTTCCTGATGACGCGCTCGATCTCGCGATCTTCGATGTCCTTTAACTGCGCCGGCGTGATCTCGCCTTTGGCGCGCTGCTCGCGTGCTTTCTTCAGCACGGCTGGCCGAAGGAGGCTGCCTACGTGATCGGCACGGAATGGCGGTTTGATACGCTGCGACATTATTCGTTCCTCTGCTAACCCCAAATCTCTTCGGCCAGCTCTACGATCATCGCCAGCTTTGCCCATTGCTCATCCTCGGACAGGATATTGCCTTCTTCCGTGGATGCGAAACCGCACTGCGGCGACAGGCATAGCTGCTCCAAAGGCACATATTTCGCCGCTTCGTCGATACGGCGCTTGAGTTCGTCGCGCGTTTCGAGCCGACCCGATTTCGAAGTGACAAGCCCCAGTACGATCGTTTTACCCTTGGGCACGAAACGCAACGGCTCGAACCCACCGGCACGGTCGCTGTCGTATTCCATAAAATAACCGTGCACGTTGACGGTGTTGAACAGGATTTCCGCGACCGGCTCGTAGCCACCCGACGCAACGAAGGTCGACTGGAAATTACCGCGGCACAGATGCATGGCGATGGTCATGTCGGATGGAATATCGGACATCGCGGCATTGATCATGCTGGCATAAATGGTCGGCAGCTTTTCCGGGTTCTCCCCGCGCGCGGTCACCTGGGCCCGCAGCTTCGGGTCGCAGAGATAGGCGAAATTGACTTCGTCGAACTGCAGATACCGGCAACCCGAGTCGGCGAAAGCGCGCACCGCGAGCCGAAAAGTCTGGCCGAGGTCGCGGTAGAAATCGCCCATGTCGGGATAGATCGACTGGGGCACGGCATGCCTGCCGTAGCGAAAATGCAGCGACGACGGTGACGGGATGGCCATCTTCGGCGTCGCTCTCGCGTGCTCCCGGACAAATTTGAAATGCTCGAGCATCGGATGGCCGGTGAACGTGCCGAGCTTTCCGGTAACGCGCAGCATCATCGGCTTCGGATTGACACCTTGAAACTTGATCTTGCGCTCGCCGAGATAGGCTTCAACGCCCGGCAGCGCGCCGAGAAAATCATAGTTCCAGAATGCGCGGCGGAATTCTCCGTCGGTGACGGCGCAAAGCCCTATCTCTTCCTGTTTCCTGATGACGGCCGCAATTTCGCGGTCCTCGACCGCCTTCAGCTCAGCGGCGGAGATTTCCTCTTTTTCCCGTCTCGCGCGCGCTTCCTTGAGCGGCCGCGTGCGCAAAAGACTGCCGACGTGATCTGCGCGAAAAGGAGGTGCTGTGCGTGGAGGCATGCAACTTTCCGGTCACGCTCGCGCGACAGGCTGTGACGACACGGTCACTTCCCCCACACCTCATCTGCCAGCTCGACGATCATCCGCAATTTCGCCCATTGCTCCTCTTCGGCGAGGACATTTCCTTCCTCGGTCGAGGCAAAACCGCATTGCGGCGACAGGCACAATTGATCGAGCGAAACATATTTCGTCGCTTCGTCGATCCGTCGTTTGATGTCATCTTTTGGCTCGAGGCGTCCGCTCTTCGACGTGACCAGGCCAAGCACGAGCTGCCTCTGACCCTTTGGGAAGTGGCGGAGCGGCTCGAAGCCGCCTGCACGATCGCTGTCGTACTCCAGAAAATACCCGTCGAGATTGGTTTTTCCGAGCAGGTTTTCGGCGACGAATTCGTAACCGCCCTGCGCAATCCACGTCGAACGAAAATTGCCGCGGCAGGAATGCATCGTGATCGCCATGTCGGCGGGCTTTCCTTCCAGCGCCGCGCTGGTGACGCGCGCATAGATCGCCGGCAGCTTGTTCGGATCGTCGCCGCGCGTCTTCGATTGCTCGCGCTCCTTCGGGTCGCACATCATGGCCCAGGCCGTGTCATCGAGCTGCAGGTAGCGACAGCCGGCATCGTAGAAAGCGCGGATCGCCTTGCGCCAAGCCGCGCCTACATCCGCGAAAAACTGTTCGATGTCCGGGTAGACCTCCTTGCTTACGAGGGCGCGGCCTTGCCGGAAGTGAAAGGTGCTGGGCGCTGGAATGCACATTTTCGGGACGACACGACAGTGCGCCTTCAGAAACTTGAAGTGTTCGATCTGCGCGTGGCCGGCGAATTCCACCTTCCCAGAAATCTTAATTCCCTCGTGTTTCGTCTCGACGCCGTGAAATTGAATGCCCGTGGCAGTGGTGATCGGCTCAACACCTTTGAGACCGCGGAAGAAGTCGAAATGCCACCATGAGCGGCGGAACTCGCCGTCGGTTGCTAGCTTCAGTCCGACCTCTTCCTGCTTCCCGACGATCTTCTCGATCTCGCGGTCTTCAACCGCCGTCAGCGCGGCGGCATCGATTTCGTTCCTCGCTCGCTTGGCGCGCGTTTCTTTGAGCGGTGCCGTTCGCAGCAGGCTGCCGACATGATCGGCGCGAAAAGGCGGGGTCGTGCGCTGTGTCATCTCGGCCTACTTCCCCCACACCTCGTCGGCCAACTCTACAATCATCCGCAGTTTGGCCCATTGCTCGTCCTCGGCAAGCACATTGCCCTCCTCGGTCGAAGCGAAGCCACATTGCGGAGACAGACAAAGCTGGTCGAGCGCTACATACTTGGTTGCTTCTTCGATCCGCTTTTTGATCTCAGCGCGCGGCTCGAGGCGTCCCGTCTTCGAGGTCACCAGGCCGAGCACGACCATCTTCTTGCCCTTCGGCAAGAAGCGCAGCGGATCGAAACCGCCGGCGCGATCGGAATCGTATTCGAGAAAATAGCCGTCGTAATTGCATTTCCCGAGCAGGTTCTCGGCCACCGGTTCATAACCGCCCGACGAAATGAACGTGGAGCGGAAGTTGCCGCGACAGACGTGGGTCGTGACCGTCATGTCTGCCGGTTTGGCTTCGAGCCCCTTGTTGATGCAACGAGTATAGGTTTCCTGCAGGTGATCGACATCGAGGCCGCGCTCTTTGGCTTTGGTCAACTGATCCTGCGAGCAGAGATAAGCCCAGGCGGTGTCGTCCCATTGCAGGTAGCGACACCCGGCATCGTACAACGCGCGCACGGCCTTCTGATAAGCCACAGCCAGATCGTCGAAGATGGCGTCGCGGTCCGGATAGGCCGATTTCGCCACCGCGCCGGGTTCGAGCCGGAAATGCATCACGCTCGGCGACGGGATCGTCATCTTCGGCGTGACCTTGGTATGCGCCTTCAGGAACTTGAAGTGCTCCACCATGGGGTGACTGGAAAAACCGATCTTGCCGGTGATGCGGATACTCTGCGGCTTAGATTGGACGCCCTGAAATTGGATGCCGTGGTCGAGCTCGTAGAGTTCGACACCGTCGAGCATGCTGAAGAAATCGAAGTGCCAGTAGGCCCGGCGGAATTCGCCGTCGGTCGCGAGCTTGAGGCCGATCTCTTCCTGCTTCCTGATGATCTTTTCAATCTCCCGGTCCTCGACGTCCTTGAGCTGCTCCGCGGCGATGGCGCCATTTTCGCGCTTGGCCCGCGCTTCCTGCAGCGGCTTGCTGCGTAGGAGGCTGCCCACATGGTCGGCGCGAAATGGAGGTTTGGAGTGGGCCATCGGAATACCCGAACGCGTGCGATGAGATTGAAAAACCGGCGGGCGCATTCACAGCACTTCTTTTTGCGCGCGTCAATTTTCCGCTCTTTTCTCTCACCGAACTATCGGGCTAATGTCCCGGCCAATCGAGAATACCGCCAGCTCAAAGAGGAACTTCAGTATGGCTTACAAGAATCTGGAAGAGGCAATCCAGGCCTCCGGTGGCAGCATTGTCAAGATGATGCGCAATTCGCAAATCGGTGCGTACGTCTATCCGGTCGTCGCGCCGGAATTCACCAATTGGCGCGACGAGCAACGCGCCTGGGCCGAGACCTGCGTCCTGTTCGATCAGACGCACCACATGGTGAACCTGTTCGTCGAAGGCCCTGATGCGCTGAAGCTGCTGTCGCACCTCGCGACGAACTCCTTCAAGAACTTCACCGTCGACAAGGCCAAGCAATTCGCGCCGTGCAACTACAACGGCCAGGTGATCGGCGACGGCATTCTGTTTCATCTCGCCGAGAATTCCCTGGTCTTCGTCGGCCGAAACCCAACTGCTAACTGGATCCAGTTCAACGCCCAAGCGGGCAAGTATGACGTCAAGGTCGAGTACGACGACCGTTCGCCTTCGCGGCCCATGGGCAAACCGGTCTTCCGCAAGTTCTACCGCTACCAGATCCAGGGTCCGAATGCGCAAGACGTCATCAAGAAACTCAACGGCGGAGCGTTCCCGGATATCAAGTTTTTCAACATGGGCCACATCACGATCGCCGGTCGCAAAGTCCGTGCGTTACGGCACGGTATGGCCGGCGCGCCCGGACTCGAAGTGTGGGGTCCCTATGCGGAAGGCGACGAGATCCGCGCCGCCATCCTGGAAATCGGCAAGGACGCGGGCATCGTGCAGGTCGGCGCGCGTGCTTACGCAACCAACACACTCGAGTCCGGCTGGATCCCCTCGCCGGTGCCGGCGGTTTATACCGGTGACAAGATGAAGCCTTACCGGCAGTGGCTCCCGGGGACGAGTTACGAGGCGAACGCCTCGCTTGGCGGCAGCTTCGTCTCCAACAACATCGAGGACTACTACACCACGCCGTACGAGCTCGGTTACGACGGCTTCACCAAGTTCGACCACGATTTCATCGGCAAGGAAGCGCTGCAGGCAATGCAGGGCAAGGTCCACCGCAAGAAGGTGACGTTTGCTTGGAACGATGACGACGTGAACAAAGTATTCGCGTCGATGTTCGCGCCGCCCGGCGAAAACTACAAATTCATCGACCTGCCGCTGTCGAACTATGCTTCGAGCTCGTTCGATTCCATCACCAGCGGCGGCAAGGTCATTGGCGCGTCGATGTTCTCCGGCTACAGCTTCAATGAACGTAAGATGCTGTCGCTCGGCTTCGTCGAAGAGCAGTATGCAAAACCCGGCACCCAGCTGACACTGGTCTGGGGCGAGGAAAACGGCGGCACCAAGAAAAACACCGTCGAGCGCCACAAACAGACGGAATTGCGCGTGGAGGTCGGCCCGACCCCGTACGGCCAGCAGGCGCGTGAAACCTACCATCAGGGTTGGCGCACAGCCGCAACCGGCTGAAGAAGGGCCTGCCATCGCCGCGGCGACGCTCTCAGGAGTTCGCCGTGGCTTTTTGTCCAGAGCCCGCCTGCGCCATGTTGCATGCATAGCGGGCAGTCTGGACCACGCCGCCGAACGAGAAACAGTGCAGGCGTGTTTCCCCGAGCTCGTGCTGCCATGCCGTTAATGTTTCGATGATCCGATCTGGTCCGACATTGCCGACCAAGCTGGTCGCCATCCCCGACGCCAGTCCGCGCAACGAGGTCGAAACGCCGCAGCGCTTGGCATAGCGGATCAGCGCCGGCACGCTGGTCGGCCCGGCAAGCCCGATTCCGACGCGATTCTTGATGCCGCTGCCGCGCAACTGCTTGAGCCAGATAATGATGTGCTCACCCGAGAACGAGAACTGCGTCACGATGTTGACGCGCAGACCTTGTGCGGTCGCGCTGGCGATTTTTTCGTCGAGCGAAGCCTCGAGCCGCGCGGTCGGTATGCGCGGATGGCCTTCCGGATAAGCGCCGATGCCGATTTCCTCGATCCCGTTACGGCGCAAATCGCCTTTCTGGATCAAAGCAAGCGCATCGGCATAGGGCCCCGCGGTATCGATATCGCCGCCGATGACCAACAGGCGCCGCACGCCCGCTTCGCCGGTGAGCCGCCGCATCACATCCTGCAGTGCGTCAGCACTCGCCAACCGTCGCGCTGCGATATGGATGACCGGTTCGAGCCCCACGCCGCGCAGCGCTACAGCAGCCGCGACGGTTTCATCCGGGGCAGCTTTCGGAATCGCCGTAACATAAACCGACGTCCCTGATGGAAGGATTTCGCCCAGCTGGGCAATCTCGCTCCCGCTTGGCCTTGTGGCCTCGATCGAGAAGTCGCGTGCAAAGGCGCTAACGGTCATGCCGACGATTCCGATCACGCTTGCCGGCGCGAAATCACGAAGGACTCGTCGTAAAACCACAAACCGCCATGCTGCTGGAGCACCTCGCGCGTGGCCTCGATATAGCGGCGGTCACTATTCACATCGGAAAGCCGATCATCCTCGACCTGCCCCACATAGATTGCCGCGTTCCACGCTGCCAGCAGCGTCGACGTACCGATCGAGGATGATATCTCCGACGGCAACGTGTGCATGTCATAACGAAACAGCGATCGCTGATCGGAATAGGCGTTAAAATTGAGATCACGCCCGGCGGCGCCCAACTCGTGTTTGACCTCCTTCAAGAGATCGTGGCGGTTGTGCACGAACGGATCGTCGTTCGGCCACACCTTGCTGATGATTTCCATTCCCGGATCGTGTCCGTAGGAATGGATCGCGATCATTCGGCCCCCCGGTCCGAGCGCCCGAGCAAGCGGTGCCAGCACGCGTTTGGCTTTGAACTCGAGAGAGGCGCGTGCGCGATAAGGCTGTGACGCGATCACCAGATCGTAATCGGCAACGGTACCACCCGGCCTTGGCACGATCTGGTCGAGCAGGAAGCGGTGATCGTTGCGATAGATCACAAGGATCACCGGGCGCTCATACACCGGATTGCCGCTTTTCGGACTGACGCGTGCCTTCCAGCTTTCGGCCAGGAACGGTTCGAGGTCGGTGATCTGCTTCTCGAAACTGTGTGCGGTGCTGCCTTCCATCGCCAGCTCTTTCCAGACGAGGCTGGTGGCTGCGCTCAACGATTTCACCGCGAGCCACGGCGCTTCCGCGTAGGCGAGATTCGTCAACACCAGCACAGTGGACGGATGCTCGACGAAGCGATCCGCCATCTTGTGCAACGTGAGACGAATGTCCTCCAGGCTGATTTCCTTGCCGACGATATAAAACGGCGTCGTCGGGAAGCGGTCGTGCATCGAACGCATCACCCGCGCGAGCACCGTTCCGTCGCCGACACCGGCGTCGAATACGCGGACGGCCGGAGGACGCGGATGGATATTGGCGAGTTCGAGACTGACCCGCGAAGCGATTTCCCATTTCTCCGAACAGGTGTTCACGAAGAGCAGATACTTTTGTCGGTTGTCGAAGAAACGGAAATTGCGCTGCGGATCGTCGCTGGCGATTCCCGAGGCGACCGGCGGCACCGCCGTCGATTTTACGATGGGCAGATTTCCGGGCGGGGTTGGCTCGAACAACACGCGGCGGCGCGCGGGTACGCCGTCTGAATTTCGCGCCATGAAGGCGCGGATACGATCGAGTGTGTCGGTCGTGATGCGTCCGCCGTTGCGCAGACGACTTGCCAGCTTGCCGTCGTTGACGGCGCGGCGGCCGAACGTCGACTCCGCGAGCCCGCGCGCGCGGCAAAATTCGCTGATCTCCTGGAGAATTTGCTCATTCATGACGGCGTTTCCTGTCGGCTCTCAACGGCCTTTATGCCGCGAGCGAACCAACTCCGACCCGCGCCGTCAACTGTAAATATGCTATTGGGAAAGATGGGCAAAGTGGGTGGGCATTGTGCCCACCCATAGAAGTGATCAATATGATGAATAATTAGCGCCTCAAGGTTGTCCTGCCCACTGAGGACATCGAAAAAGCGGAGTGTTGCCCACTCTTCCGGTCAAGCGTGGGGGCAGCGTGGGCAGAAGGAGCCCTGTTTGGGTCAGAAGGGCTCCCAGTTCAGATTTCGAAGAAAACGGTCTCGTTGTCGCCCTGCACGCGGATGTCGAAGCGATAGACCGGCATTTCGCCTTGAGTTTCCTTGCTGGCGATGAGCGTCCCGCGCCGGTCGGGTGGGACCAGGGTCAGAATGGGATCGCCGGCGTTGGCGGCCTCATCGGGAAAATAGAGGCGCGTGTAGATCTGACGCAGCATGCCCCGCGAGAAAATACAGAAGACAATATGCGGCGCCTGCGCTTTGCCATTGGGCCCGGGGACCGATCCGGGCTTGATGGTATCGAAGCTGAAGACGCCATTCTTGTCGGTCGCCGAACGGCCGAAGCCCATGAACCGGGTGTTCGGCCGCGGACGATTGTCGGCTGGATGGGCGTAGCGGCCCTGCGCGTCCGCCTGCCAGATTTCCAGCATGGCGTCGTTGATCGGCATGCCGTCGCCATCGAGCACCCGGCCCTCGATGCGGATCTTGGTGCCCGAGGTATCCGCGGTCACCAGGTCGGCGGTCGCGGTGTTCTTCCAATCATAGACGTCCTTGCCCTGCTCCGGCCGCCATTCACAGCGGCTGTGCGGCGCAAGACCGTAAGCGAAGAACGGACCGACAGTTTGTGAGGGAGTGATCTCGGACATCAGTGCTTATCCGTATCCTGAGGCGTGGCCTCGCGTCCGCGCAGCACAATATCGAAGCGGAAGCAAAGCGCCCAATCGGGAATGGTGTTTTCCAGGTCGAACTTCGAGACCATGCGCTCGCGCGCCTTTTCTTCGGTCACCGAATTGAAGATCGGGTCGAATGGAAAAAGATAGTCGCCCGGAAAATACATCTGCGTCACGAGGCGCGACAGGAACGAGTGGCCGAACACCGAGAAATGGATGTGGTTCGGCCGCCATGCGTTGTGATGATTGCCCCATGGATAAGCGCCCGGCTTCACCGTGATGAAGCGATAGTAGCCGTTCTTGTCAGTAATGGCTCGCCCCGCTCCGGTGAAGTTCGGATCAAGCGGCGCCGGATGCTGGTCGACATTGTGGACGTACCGGCCACAGGCATTTGCCTGCCAGATTTCAACGAGCGTGTCGGGAACCGGACGCTTGTCCTCGTCGTACACGTGGCCGTGCACGATGATGCGTTCGCCGAGCGGCTCACCTTTGTGCTGCTTGGTGAGGTCGTTGTCGCCTTCCTGCACGGCGTCGTGGCCGTAAACCGGTCCGGTCAGCTCGGACAAAGTATGCGGCACGACAATCAGTGGCTTCGACGGCGAGCGCTTGACCGTGCTGCGGTAACCCGGCGTGAGATGCTTGGGAAAAGCATCCAAGCTCTCTTTTGGAAAAACCAGCGTCATTCCCGTTCCCTCTATGCCTTACGCGTTATCACGCTTTTTCGAGGGCTAGCGATACGCCCTGCCCCACTCCGACACACATGGTGGCAAGCGCAAGCTTCCCACCGTTCTCCTCAAGGCCATGCACGGCCGTCAGCGCCAGTCGGGCACCCGACATGCCGAGCGGATGACCGAGCGCGATCGCGCCTCCATGCGGATTGACGTGTGCGGCGGCGTCAGCAAGTCCCAGCTGCCGCAGGCAGGCTAGCGATTGCGACGCAAAGGCTTCGTTGATCTCGATCAAATTGTAGTCGCCGATTTTCTGATTCAGACGCGCCATCAGTTTCTGCGTTGCCGGCACCGGGCCGATGCCCATGATGCGTGGTGGAACCGCCGCCGAAGCCATGCCCAGAATGCGGGCACGCGGCTTCAGCCCATGTACCTTCACGGCCGCTTCCGACGCGACGATCATGGCCGCCGCGCCGTCATTGACGCCGGACGCATTGCCGGCGGTCACGGTGCCGGGATTGCGAAACGGAGTGTTGAGCTTCGTCAGTTGTTCGAGCGTCGTGTCGGGGCGGGGGTGTTCGTCCTTGTCGACCTTGATCGGACCCGCCTTACCGCCCGGCACTTCGACCGCAACGATCTCTTTTGCAAAATACCCCGAGGCGATGGCCTTGCCGGCCCTTTGCTGCGAGCGCAGCGCAAAAGCGTCCTGGTCCGCGCGCGCTACCTGGAATTCCTCGGCCACGTTTTCACCGGTCTCAGGCATCGAGTCGACGCCGTATTGCTGCTTCATCAGAGGATTGACGAAGCGCCAGCCGATCGTCGTGTCGTAGATTTCCGCCGTGCGCGAGAAAGCCTCCTGCGCCTTGCCTTGCACGAAGGGCGCCCGCGTCATCGATTCGACGCCACCGGCAATGGCAAAATCGATCTCGCCGGCGCGGATCGCGCGCGCCGCCGTGCCGACTGCATCAAGTCCGGAGGCGCACAGCCGATTGAGCGTCACACCCGGCACGCTGACCGGCAACCCGGCCAGCAGGAGTGCCATGCGCGCGACGTTGCGATTGTCTTCGCCCGCCTGGTTGGCGCAGCCGTAGTAGACCTCGTCGAGCTTTTCCCAATCGATCTTGGGGTTGCGCGCCATCAACGCCTTGATCGGAACGGCGGCGAGATCGTCGGCCCGCACCTTGGCAAGCGCCCCGCCATAACGGCCGATCGGCGTTCGTACTGCGTCGCAGAGGAATACGTCACGCGCCATTACGCGGCCTCCGCATGCGCGCGATTGGTCTGCGCATGAAGATCGCGCAGCACTTCGAGCTCACGCTGCGTCGGCGGCGGCGTTTCGCCAACCTTGGCTGCAAACTTGATCGGCCAGCCGGAATTCTCCTGGATCTGTTCGCGGGTGACGCCGGGGTGAATGGAAACGACGGTCATTTCCTTTGTTTCGGGATCAGGCTCCAACATGGCGAGGTCGGTGATGAGCTTGGTCGGACCTTTGGTCTTCACGCCAAGCTTAGCGCGTGAATCGCCGCCCGAGACGTGACCGATCGAAGTCACAAAATCGAGCTTGTCGACGAAGCTGCGCTTGCCCTGCGCCATGATGATGAAGATCTCGCCGCACGAGGTCGCAATCTCCGGCGCGCCACCGCCGCCGGGTAGCCGCACTTTCGGTTTGTCATAGGGGCCGACAACGGTCGTATTGAGATTGGCAAATCTGTCGATTTGAGCGCCGCCGAGAAATCCGACTTTGATGCGCCCGCCTTGCAACCAGTAGCGGAACATCTCGGGCACCGACACCGTGGTCAGCGCGGTCTCGCACAATTCGCCGTCACCGATCGACAGTGGAAGAATATTCGGCTTGGTGGCGAGCGTTCCGGATTCGTAGATCAGTGTGATGTTCGGCGCGTGCGTGAGCCGGGCGAGGTTGCACGCGGCCGATGGCTGGCCGATGCCGACGAAGCAGACATCGTCGTTCTTCAGGGCCCGCGCCGCCGCGACCGTCATCATTTCATTGGGCTTGTAGTCGGCCATGTGCCTTACTTACTCCGCCGCCATCCGGTGCTTGCGCGCATATTTGGCGAAGACCTCCGGACCTTTCGACAAAACATTTTCCTTCATCCAAGTATGAAATGAATCGCGCTCGCGCGAGATCGCATCCCACTCCTTGTAGAAACCGTTGTTGCGCGGATAGTAGCCCTGCGCATAGGACGGCCAGGCGCCGCCCGGCACTTCGACGACGTGGCCGACGGTCCAATGCGGCAGCACGACTGCGTTGAGGCTGCGCTCGGGAAGTTCGTCGACGATCTCCTCGACCGTGACGACCGACCGCTTTGAAGCGAGCACCGCCTCTTTCTGCACGCCGAGCACGCCTTCGATCATCACGTTGCCCGCCTTGTCCGCGCGCTGCGCATGAATCACCGCGACGTCCGGCCGGTGCGCCGGAATGGCAGCGAGTTCCTCGCCCGTGAACGGGCACGTCACGCGTTTGATCTTCGAATTCACCTTTGGGAGATCGCCGCCGATGTAACCGCGGAAGATCGCGCAAGGCAGGCCGGCGGCGCCGGCCTCATAGGCATTGGCCATCGCGGCATGCGAATGCTCTTCGAGTTCGAGCTTCTGCGGCCAGCCGTTCTCGATCGCATCCCTCAGGCGATGCAGCGAGCCCACGCCGGGATTGCCACCCCATGAAAAGACCAGTCTCGACACGCAACCCATGCCGATCAGCTGGTCGTAGATGAGGTCCGGCGTCATCCGGATTAGGGTCAATTCCTTGCGGCCTTGCCTGACGATTTCGTGACCCGCCGCATGTGGAATGAGATGGGTAAAGCCTTCCAGAGCTACAGTGTCGCCATCGCGGACGGCTGATTGAATTGCTTCGGAGAGGGAAGAAATACGCGCCATACGGAGTGATCCCGGTTGGGGTGCCGTATTTACGGCTGCCTATCGGCAGGGTCAAATGGCGATCGCGTCATAAGTTGGGGCTCCAACGGATCGCAGGACCATGCTGGGCAAAGAGCCGATTTTCACCATTTACGCCGAACTCGAGGCAATCACCAGCCTGGGCCGAACGCCGTATGGCGAACGACGCGTGATCGGCATTCTCGGTGGCACAGTGCGCGGCCCGAAACTCGCCGGCAGGATTCTGCCCGGCGGCGCGGATTGGCAGATCATTCGCAGCGACGGGGCCGCCGACATAAAGGCGCGCTACACAATCGAGACCGAGGCCGGCGCCCTCGTCATGGTCAACAGTGAAGGCCTGCGGCACGGACCGCCGGACGTCATCGAAAAACTGGCGCGCGGCGAGAATGTCGATCCCCGTCACTATTACTTCCGCACGGTCATGCGATTCGAGACCGCAGCCCCTTCGGTCGATTGGCTCAACCGGATCCTGGCGATCGCCAAGGGACAAAGAGAGCCGCGGGCGGTCCGGCTCGACGTCTACGAAGTAGAGTAACGGCTATCAGCCAAACTCGCGCAGCAAATCGAGTAGTTGTTGCCGCCGTCTGGGACCGATGAAACCGGCGAGCTGCGCCTCGTGCCGTTTGGCGAGGATTTTGATCCGCGTCAGCGCCTTTTCGCCATCATTGGTCAGATAAAGGGAGTGCGAGCGCGCATCGCTCGCGGACGCGCGCCGGCTGATCCATTTCCGCTTTTCGAGCACATGCAGGAGCCGCGCGAGCCGCGCCCGCTCGATGCTCAGGGTCTGCGCGATCGCGGCTTGTGAGCGGCCCGGATTGGCCTCGATCACCAGCAGCACGGAATATTGCGCGGGGCGCACCTTCATCGGCCGCAGGGTCTGAATGAAGTCCTGGAAAACCCAGATTTGCAGGCGGCGCAGGAAATAGCCGAGGTGGTTTTCGAGCTGCCCGATCCCAAGGCCTTCCTTCGGAGTGGGCCATTCGGTTGCGGCCGCTTTTTCTGCAGTGCGCATGGGTCACCGTCATCAGTTGCGGCGCAAAGGTCGCCTTGACCTCGATTGTTGTCAATGACAACATTGTGCCGGCCAATACGCAACGAAAACGAAAGTCCAGGGAGGGCCGCCATGCCGCAATTCAGGACAGTTGCCACGATTCTTTTCGCGCTGATCGCAACGCCGCTCTATGCGGAGACAAATGGCGTGCTGCGCATCGGCGTCCTCAACGATATGTCGAGCGTGTATTCCGACTTTCAGGGACCGGGCTCGGTGATCGCCGCGCAGATGGCGGTCGAGGATTTCAACAAGCAGTCGAAGCGCAAGGTCGAGGTGACCTCGGGCGACCACCAGAACAAGCCTGACATCGGCGCCGGCATTGCGCGACGATGGCTCGATGTCGAAGGCGTCGACATGATCGTCGACATGCCGAACTCGGCGGTTGCGCTCGCGGTGGGCGACATCGTGCGCGAAAAGAACAAGGTTGCGATCGGGTCGGGCGCCGGCACGGCGCTGCTCACCGGCGCGAAGTGCTCGCCGAATTTCGTGCACTGGACCTACGATACGTGGGCGATGGGCCATGCGTCGGCACGAGGCGTGCTCGCATCCGGCGCCAAGACCTGGTTCTTCGTCACTGCGGACTACGCATTCGGGCACGATCTCGAGAAACAAGCGAGCGAGGAGGTGCTGGCAAGCGGCGGCAAGATCGTCGGAACCGTGCGCCACCCGCTCGGCGCTTCCGATTTCTCGTCTTTCCTGCTGCAGGCGCAGGCATCGGGAGCGGACGTCGTTGCGTTGGCGAATGCCGGTGGTGACACCACCAACAGCGTCAAACAGGCGGCCGAATTCAAGATCGGCGACAAACAGAAGATCGTTGCGCTCATCTTCGATCTGCAGAGCGTCCCGGCGCTTGGCCTGAACACCGCGCACGGGTTGATCGCCGTCAACGCGTTCTACTGGGACATGAACGATCAGACCCGCGAATGGTCGAAACGCTTCCAGGAGCGGCATGCGAAGAAGATGATGCCCAACCACATGCATGCCGGCGTCTATTCCGCCGTGCTGCACTACCTGAAGGCTGTCGACAAAGTCGGCTCGCCGGCCGACGGCGCGGCGGTTGTCGCGGCAATGAAGGCGATGCCGACCGATGACCCGCTTTTCGGCCAGGGCACCATCCGCGCCGACGGCCGCAAGGTGCACCCGATGTACCTGCTGGAGGTCAAGACTCCGGCCGAATCGAAAGGCGAGTGGGATGCCTTCAAAATCGTTCAGACTATCCCGGTCGACAAGGCGTTCCGGCCGTTAAACGAAGGCGGCTGTCCGCTGGTCAAGAACTGAGCGTTGCGCAAGCGGACCCGTAACGACATGATTGCCCGGCCGCGTAGACAATATGAGCCAGCAAATGTCGTCTAAGGTCCTTTCCGCGCATCTGCCGGCTTCGCTTGCCGCCGAACGGCATGGCAACGTGGCCGTGCTGAAACTCAACCGGCCGCAGAAACGCAATGCGCTCGACGACGAGACCATCATCGGCATCGAGCAATTCTTCACATCGTTGCGGGAGGGCGTCGGCGCGGTGTTGATCGCTGGCGAAGGCGAGCATTTCTCTGCGGGTCTCGACCTGACCGAACTGAAAGAAAGGGGCGTCCCCGAGGGGATTGCCCATTCGCGGCTGTGGCACCGCGCGTTCGAAAAAATTCAATTCGGCAAGGTGCCCGTAGTTGCCGTGCTGCATGGCGCGGTGGTCGGAGGCGGCCTCGAACTTGCCGCCGCGGCGCATGTGCGCGTTGCCGAACGCTCGGCTTACTACGCGTTGCCGGAAGGCAGCCGCGGTATTTATGTCGGCGGCGGCGGCTCAGTGCGGTTGCCGCCGCTGATCGGCGTCGCGCGAATGATGGACATGATGCTGACTGGTCGCACTTATTCCGCGGAGGAAGGCCAAGCCTTCGGCCTGACCACATATCTCGTAGAGGATGGCAAAGGCTTCGCCCGAGGCCTCGAACTGGCGCAACGCATCGCCGGCAATACGCCGCTCACCAATTTCGCGGTCATGCACGCGCTGCCGCGGATCGCGGAGATGAATGCCACGCATGGCTTCGCGATGGAGGCGCTCATGTCGGCAATTGCCCAGGCCGATGACGAGGCGAAAGTGCGTCTCAAGGATTTTCTGGAAAAACGCGGTCCCAAGGCGACGCGCGATTGACGGAGTTGGCGAAAGAAATGCCGGGCGCGATCCGTGAAACTGGTCCTGCGAGCGGCGCACCGCTGCGCCCCGTGCGGCTCGGCGCGCCGGACGCCGTTCTGGAGCGGCGCGCCGACGGCACCATTTACATGCGTGCGGCCCAATCGCTCGGCGGTTACCACGGCAAGCTGAGCGAGCCGCTCGAACATTGGGCCAAGACCGCACCCGACCGTCTGTTCCTTGCACAACGCGACGCACAGGACCAATGGCGCAAGCGCTCCTATGCCGAGACGCTCGCCGATGTACGGCGTATCGGGGCCGCACTATTACGACGCGGATTGTCCGCAGAGCGGCCGCTCGTGATTTTGTCCGGCAATGGCATTGACCATGCACTGCTCGCTCTCGGAGCGATGTATGTCGGTATTCCCTATGCGCCGATCTCGCCGGCCTATTCGCTGATGTCGAATGACTTCGGCAAGCTGCGCACCATCATCAGCCTGCTCACGCCCGGAGTCGTTTTTGCCAATGATGGCGGACCGTTTGCACGGGCCATCTACGAAACCGTGCCAGACGAGATCGAGTTCGTCGTTGCCCGCAATCCGCTCGGCGATCGTAAGACAACGATGTTCGCCGATCTGCTCGGTGCCGAAGATGCAACCGGTGTCGCCGCGGCGCATCGCGCCGTGTCGCCCGATACGATCGCCAAATTCCTGTTCACCTCGGGCTCGACCGGAAATCCCAAGGCGGTCATCAATACGCATCGAATGTTGTGTTCCAACCAGGCGATGCTCGGATCGGGTTTCGCCTTTGTCAAAGACGAGCCGCCGGTCGTCGTCGACTGGTTGCCCTGGAGCCACACCTTCGGCAGCAACCACAACTTCAACATGGTGCTGACCTATGGCGGATCGCTCTACATCGACGACGGCAATCCGACGCCGCCGGGCGCGCCGAAGACGGCACGAAATCTGCGCGAGATTGCGCCGACGATCTATTTCAACGTACCCAAAGGTTACGAGGCGCTGATCTCGCATTTTCGCGCCGACGACGCACTGCGCCGAAATTTCTTCAGCCGGTTGAAGGTCCTGTTCTATGCCGGCGCCGGTCTGAACGAGACGACGTGGGATCAACTGACGCAGCTCGCCATCGAGACGACTGGCGAGCGCATTATCTTCCTCTCTTCCCTTGGATCGACCGAGACGGCGCCGCTGGCGCTGGCTTGCTCGTGGGATTTCGACCGACCGGGCAACATCGGCCTGCCGGCGCCGGGGGTCGAACTCAAGCTCGTGCCGAACGAGGGCAAGCTTGAAGCGCGTTTGCGCGGTCCGCACATCACGCCGGGTTATTGGCGGCAGGACCAGCTGACGCGGGACGCCTTCGATGAAGAGGGCTTCTACAAGCTTGGCGACGCACTGAAATTTGTCGACCCGAACGATCCCGGCAAGGGTCTCCTGTTTGACGGCCGTACTGCCGAGGATTTTAAGTTGTCGACGGGAACCTGGGTCAGCGTCGGACCTTTGCGCGCTCGGTTCATCGATCACTTTGCAGCTTACGTGCGCGACGTCGTATTCGCCGGTGCCGACCGTGACGATCTGGCAGCGCTGATATTTCCCGACGTCGAAGCGTGCCGGAAATTGGCCAACCTCGGCCCGGATGCACCGCTGAGTGACATCGTCGCCGCCCCCGTTGTGCGCGCAAAATTCACAGAACTGCTGACGAAACTCGCGGGCCTCAGTCCTGGCTCATCGACGCGTGTCAACCGCGCGATCCTGATGGCGGAGCCGCCGTCCCTGGACAAAGGCGAGGTCACTGACAAGGGCTCATTCAACCAGCGCGCCGTTCTGCGGAACCGGGCGACCGCGGTGGACGAACTCTACGCAGTGCCTCTATCTTCGCGAGTGATCGCAGCCGAGGGACAGCGCTGATGGAAATCAAGGGACACCCAGCCATCGTCACCGGCGGCGCGTCGGGCCTGGGTGCCGCGACCGCGCGCGCACTGGCTGCAGCGGGCGCCAAGGTTGCAATTGCCGATGTCAACGAGAAGGCAGCGGCGGAGGTGGCCGATAGCATCAAGGGCGTGGCCGTTGCCTGCGACGTCGCCGACAGCGCCAGCGGTGAAGCCGCCGTGAAGAAGGCCGCCGCGGCGCACGGACCAGCGCGCATTCTCGTTAATTGCGCTGGCGTCGGGCCGGCGAAACGCATCGTCGGTCGCGAAGGACCCATGCCGCTTGCGGATTACGAACGGGTCATTCGTATCAACCTGATCGGCAGTTTCAACATGATGCGGCTTGTGGCTGCCGCGATGCAGGCCGTTGAGCCGCTTCCCGACGGCGACCGCGGAGTCATTATCTCCACCGCCTCGGTTGCCGCTTTTGAGGGACAGATCGGGCAAGCAGCCTACTCTTCGTCCAAGGGCGGTGTCGCTGCGCTGACTCTGCCGGCGGCGCGCGAATTCGCTCAGTTCGGCATTCGTGTGCTGGCGATCGCGCCCGGCATATTCGGCACGCCTATGCTCCGCGCCTTGCCGCAGGAGACTCAGGATTCGCTTGGCGCCTCCGTGCCATTCCCCAAGCGGTTGGGCGAACCGCGCGAATTCGCCGCTCTGGTGCTTCACTGCGTCCACAACGGTTACCTCAACGGCGAAGTGATCCGCCTCGACGGCGCGCTGCGCATGGCGCCGCGCTGACGTGTGCTTTCCATGACCACTTTCGCCAACACCCGCACTGTGCGAATCGAATGGGGCGATTGCGATCCGGCCGGAATTATTTTCTATCCGCGTTATTTCGAGATCTTCGATGCATCGACGGCGCAGCTTTTCGAGCGCGCGCTCGGAATGACCAAGATCAATATGCCGAAAGTTTTTGAATTCGCCGGCTTTCCCCTGGTACGCACGCGCGCACGTTTCCTGAAGCCGACGCGTTACGGTGACGATGTGGACGTCACCAGCAAGATCGCGTTCGGCACGTCGAGCTTCGATATCGAACACCAACTCAGTCTCAACGGGGATACCTGCGTCGAGTGCTCGGAGAAGCGGGTCTGGGTTATTTGCGGCGAAGACGGCAAGCTGAAATCACATCCGGTGCCGGAAGCGGTGCTGAGCAGATTTCGGGAAATCCGGCGCTGAGACGTTTGCCTGCCCGGCCTCTCGTCCGTCCGCTACTCGATCTCAGCCGCGATTTTCTTCAGGATGCGGACAAATTTCTTCCGGTCGCGCTCACCGATCAATTGATCCAGGTTACGTTCGTGCCGGCGCGCGCAGCGCGTCATACTGGTGAGAACCTTTTTTCCGGCGGGCGTCAGGTTCAGGCAATACGTGCGCCGGTCATTGTCCATCCGCTTGCGCTCGACCAGACCGCGCCGCACAAGATCCTCGACCACCGGCGTGAGGCTCGATTTGTCGCGCCCATTGGCGAGCGAAAGTTCGGTCTGGCTGATGCCTGGGTTACGGCCGATCAATGTCAGGGTGGCAAACCGACCGGGACTTTCGCCGATCTCCTGCGAATGGCGCGAAAAGGCCTGAAACGCGGCCTCCTGCGCCATGCGCAGATTAAAGCCGACCCAATAGGCAAGCGGACCGAAATTGACCGGCAAGCCAAAGGCTTCGCCGTTCTTGCCGCGCCGGCGGCCGCCCGTGCCGTTCGTTCCGTGCACCCGCGTATCCCTTTTCCGGAACCGACACATTGCCAGCTCCGTCATTTAGTTTGGTGTCAAACTATAAGCTTTACAACGGCGTCCGCCTTCGGCTGAATATTGCAAAAAGTTGGCGACCTAGCCAACCGCCCAGCCCAAGGGAGAGAACAATGAAACTCGGTTTTGCTGGATGTGTCTACGCTGCCGCGTTGTTGATCGGCGGAGCGACCGGCGCGCTCGCGCAGGACAAGACTTTCGAACTCAAGCTGTCGCACTGGGTTCCGCCGTCGCACCCGTTGCAGAAGGCGCTCGAAGACTGGGGAGCATCCGTCGAGAAGGATTCCGGTGGAACTATAAAATACAAGGTCTATCCCGCGCAGCAGCTCGGCAAGGCCTTCGACCACTATGACATGGCGCGCGATGGCATCGCCGACTTGACCTACATCAATCCCGGCTATCAACCCGGCCGCTTCCCGATCATCGGCGCCGGCGAATTGCCGTTCCTGATGACGAACGCCAAAGGCGGCACGCAGGCGCTCGATGCCTGGTATCGCAAATACGCGGCGCAGGAGATGAAGGACGTCAAGTTCTGCCTGGCCTTCGTGCACGATCCCGGCGCATTTCATTCGCGCTCGAAAAAGATCGTCGTCCCCGATGACATCAAGGGCATGAAGATCCGTCCGGCGCACGCCACGATGGCAACCTTCGTGACACAACTTGGCGGCACCAACGTTCAGGCATCGGCGCCGGAAGTGCGTGACGTCCTCGAAAAAGGCGTCGCCGATGCGGTGACATTCCCCTGGGGGTCGGTCGTGCTGTTCGGGATCGACAAGGTGACGAAGTACCACCTGGACATGCCGCTCTACGTGACGACCTTCGCCTTCGTCTTCAACAAGGATAAGTACAACCAGATGTCAGCGGCGCAGAAGAAGGTGATCGACGATCACTGCACGCCCGAGTGGGCGCTGAAGGTGGCCGCGCCATGGGCGGAGTTCGAGCATGCCGGCATTGCCAAGATCAAGGCGGAAGCCGGTCACGAGGTCTACGAGCCGACGCCGGCGCAGATCGCGGAGTGGAAGAAGGCCGCGCAGCCGCTTGAGGAAAAATGGGCTGAGAACGTCAAGAAGACTGGCGTCGATCCAGCCGTCGTGATGAAAGAGTTGAAGGCGCAACTGTCGAAGGAAGGCGCCGGCTACTGAGGGCGGGCGGCGCGACCTCGACGATACCAGTAATGTAACGGCGGCGGACGTCCCGCTGCCGTTTCCTGCCAGAGGTCTTGCTGGGGGCTGAGGGCGCATGAAACGCGTCTACATGGATCGTTTCATCGATTCGATCGAATGGGTGGCGGCCTTTTTCGTTGGGATTGTCGCGCTCAACATCTTTGTCGCGGTGCTGCTGCGAAACCTGTTCGCCTATTCAATCCCCGACTCCTACGATTTCGGCCGGTTGATGCTCGGCATTCTCATTTTCTGGGGAATCGCCGCCACCTCCTATCGCGGCACGCATATCACCGTGGATCTTGTCTGGAGCAATGTCGGGCCGCGCTATCAGCGGATGATCGACATCTTCGCAACGCTGGTGCTGCTGTTCGTCGTCACGGTGCAAACCTACACCCTGTTCGACAAGGTGATGACGACGCGCGCCGACAACGTCCTCACCTTCGACCTGCGGCTGCCGACCTGGCCATTCTTTCTGATTGCCTGGCTGGGTGATGTTTCCGCGGTGCTGTTGATTGCGATCCGGACCTATCGCCTCATCTTTCATCCGGACTATATGGTGGATCCGGTCGTGCAAAAAGAAATCAAACCGGTCGAATAGCGATGAGCACCGACGCCGTCGCGATCATCGGTTTTCTCGCGCTGTTCGCGCTGATGCTGCTGCGCGTGCCGGTGGGCATGGCAATGGGCCTCGTCGGCGTATCTGGCTTCGCCTATCTCAACGGCGGCGCGCCGGCGCTCAAGCTCGTCGGTCAGACCTCGATGCGGACGGTCACCGACTATACCTTCGGCGTCATTCCGATGTTCCTGCTGATGGGCGCCTTCGTCACCCATTCCGGTATGAGCCGCGAGCTGTTTCGCACGGCCAATACCTTTGTCGGACATCTGCGCGGCGGACTAGGCATCGCAACCGTGGCCGCCTGCGGCGGTTTTGCCGCCATTTGCGGCTCTTCCGTGGCCACGGCCGCGACGTTTTCGACCGTCGCCTA
>JANWKN010000010.1 GCA_025451355.1 Pseudolabrys sp.
GCCGGCCAGACAAACCTGCTTGCGCTCAATGCAACGATCGAGGCGGCGCGGGCCGGCGAAGCGGGTCGCGGTTTCGCCGTGGTCGCTTCCGAGGTGAAATCGCTCGCGGTGCAGACGGCGAAAGCGATAGAGCAGATCGCCATGCAAATCGAGGCGGTGCAAAGCTCGACCAGTGTCACGGTCGATGCAATCCGCCGCAATACCGAGCGCATGCGCGAGATCGACGGCTATACTTCGGCCGTGGCGCTTTCACTGCAACAGCAGGACAGCGCAACCGACGAGATCTCGCATAACGTCGCGAGCGCGGCGCATGGTGCAAAAGGACTGGTTGGCGTGCTGGACGAGGTCACCAAGGCAGTCGGCGAAACGCGCGGCGCGGCGAGCAAAGTGCTCGAAGCGTCGGAGACGGTCGAGGCTGCAGCAACGAGGCTGCGAAGAGGTATCGAGGGATTTCTCGGCCGCGTCGCGGTTTGAACCCCGGCGCTAATCCTTCGCTTCCTTGAACGTCTCGCGGAACGGGTGCGCGGGATAGACCCCAAGCACCGTCAATTCCTTGGAAAAGAAGGCGAGTTCTTCAAGCGCGAACACCACCGCGCGGTCGTCCGGGTGACCCTCGACGTCCGCGTAGAATTGTGTGGCGAAGAAGTTGCCGCCGACCATGTAGCTCTCGAGCTTGGTCATGTTCACGCCATTCGTGGCGAAGCCGCCAAGCGCCTTGTAAAGCGCGGCCGGGACGTTGCGCACCCTGAAGACGAAAGTCGTGACGACCTTGCCCCGGCCTGGCTCTGCCCATTTTTTTTCCCGCGACAAGACGATAAAGCGCGTCGTCGAATGCGATTCGTCCTCGACATTCTCTTTCAGAATATTGAGTCCGTAGATTTCCGCGGCGAGACGCGACGCGATCGCCGAGCGGGTAACATCCTTGGCTTCCGCCACTTCGCGAGCAGACCCGGCGGTGTCGGCGGCAACCACCGGCTTGAGTTTCAGTTCGCGGATGATGTTGCGGCACTGGCCGAGCGCCATCACGTGGCTCTGGACCGTTTTGATGGTCTTGAGGCTCGCGCCTTTCGACGCCATCAACTGGTTTCGGATCGGAAGAAACCACTCGGCAATAATGTGCAGGCCGGAGGTCGGCATCAGATGATGAATGTCGGCAACACGTCCGGCCACCGAGTTCTCGATCGGGATCATGCCGAGATCAACGTCGCCGGCGAGGAGCGCGGAAAAGCAATCTTCAAAGGTGGGGCAGGGGATCGGTTCGTGATCCGGATAGGCTTCGCGACAGGCAATGTGTGAATTTGCCCCCGGCTCGCCTTGGAAAATGATCTTCTTTTTTGCCATGTCCACGGTCCTGACGGGGGTTCCGTACGCGGACCTTCGGCCCTGAGTCAACCGCCGAGCAGTTTGCGCGCCGTCTCCAGATCTTCCGGCGTGTCTACCCCCAGCGGCACGCTGTTAACGATGATGACGTCAATACGCATTCCGGCATCGAGTGCGCGCAACTGCTCGAGTTTTTCGCGTTGCTCGTTGGTCGATGGCGGGAGTTGGACAAAGCGCTCCAGCGCCGGGCGGCGATAGGCGTAGAGCCCGATGTGATGATAATGCGGGCCATCGCCGGTCACGTTCGCGCGACTAAAACTTTTCGCCTGCAGGCGGTCGGGCCCGACCTGCGCGCCAGAAACCTTGACGACGTTTGGATTGCTACGATCGGCGGGATCGGTGATGACGGCAGCGAGAGTCGCGATGTCGACATCTTCGCTGGCGAGAGGCTTGAGCGCGGCGCGGATGTCGGCGGCTTTGATGGTCGGCAGGTCGCCCTGCACGTTGACGACGATATCGACGCTGTGTTCGGGATCGACCGCTTCGAGGGCTTCGTAGATTCGGTCCGAGCCCGAAACATGATCGCCGCGAGTCATGACGGCGCGGCCGCCCGCTTTTTCCACAGCCGCCGCGACCGCTTCCGAATCGGTGGCCACAACCACGTCGCCGATGGCGGCGGCATGGGCGCGGCGAAATACATGCACGATCATCGGCGCGCCATTAAGATCGGCCAGAGGTTTGCCCGGGAGGCGTGTCGAAGCGAGGCGCGCCGGAATGAGGACGATGGCGTTGGGCATCGAAAATTGCGGGGTGACCGGCCACATGACGGGTGTCGATAATGCCGCAGGCGCTTATACGGGTTGCCATAGGTCAGGCAAACCGGTATCTCATCGCCGCCGCCGGGCCATGGCGGTCGTCGCCCCACCGTCACGCCCCGCTCCGGGAGCCGTCTTTCGATGAATTCCTTCGAACTCAACAAGATCCTCGGCGCCATCCTCGGCACCTGCCTTGTCTTGCTCGCGCTCAACATCACCGCGGGAGCTGTTTTTGCGCCGCAGAAGCCGGCAAAGCCGGGCTTTGACATCGCGGTCAAGGAGGCCGGCGAAGAGAAAGGTGGCGCCGCCACCAAAGAGCCCGAGCAGCCGATCGAAACGCTGCTTGCCAAAGCCTCGGTGGAAAAAGGCCAGGCCGCGGCAAAGCAATGCCAAGCCTGTCATACCTTCGAGAAGGGCGGACCGAACCGCGTCGGCCCCAACCTGTGGAATGTCGTGAACCGTGCTCGCGCGTCGGAAGCCGGGTTCAACTACTCGGCGGCGATGAAGGGCAAGGGCGGGAACTGGAGTTTCGACGAGCTCAACAAATTTCTCGCCAATCCGCGGGGCTACGTCCCCGGGACAGCCATGACTTTCGCCGGCCTGTCGAGGCCGGAGCAGCGCGCCGACCTGATCGATTATTTGCACACTTTGGCGGACAATCCGGTGCCGCTCCCCAAGGCCGCTGAAGGCGCACCGCCGCCAGCCGCGGGCGAGCCGGCCAAGAAATAACCAGTGCGACGCTCAAGTGGCCGGGCCTTCGCCCGGCCACTGTGATTTTCGCGACCATTTGTTACGGAAATTTGAGGTTGCTGCGACGCTAGCGGCAGGGTCGGCCGATGGCGGGGACCGGAAAAGCGACATAATTACCAGCGACCGCATAACGAAAGTAGTTATGCCGGAGTGTTGCATGAAGCTCAGTCGTCGATCTGTTTTGCGCGCCACTGCCTCGACGTTGGTCGCGCCGGCACTTGGCGCATTTGGCGCCGTATTGTCGCAGCCGCCGGCGCGCGCGCAGACGCAACCGCAAACTTGGCGCCACGCGCTGTCCTTGTTCGGCGATGTCAAATATCCGGAAGGGTTCAAGTATTTCGAATACGTCAATCCGAATGCACCGCAGGGCGGCACCGTGCGTCAGAGTGCGTTCGGCACGTTCGATAATTTCAACACGGTGGTGTCCGGTGTTAAGGGCAGCATTGCCGCCGGCACCGAGCTTTTCATGGAGACGCTGACCACGCCGGCGCTGGACGAGGTGTCGACCGAATACGGACTGCTGGCGGAAGCCGTCAGCTATCCTGAAGATCATTCGAACGTCACGTATCGTCTGCGCGCGAACGCGCGTTGGCACGACGGAAAGCCGGTCACGACCGATGACGTTCTTTTTTCATTCGACGCGTTGAAAACGAACAGTCCCTTTTACGGTGTCTATTACCGGCATGTCGTGAATATCGAGAAGATCGACGAGCGCGAAATCAAATTTACTTTCGACGGGCCGGGCAATCGGGAACTGCCGCAGATTGTCGGCCAGCTTCCGGTGCTGCCGAAACATTGGTGGGAAGGAACCGACAAATCGGGCCGAAAGCGCGACATCACGCAGACAACGCTGGAGCCGCCGCTGGGCTCCGGGCCGTATCGTCTCAAGGACTTCGCGCCAGGCCGGACATTGGTCTACGAAAAGGTCGATGACTATTGGGGCAAGAATCTCAATGTCATCGTCGGCACGCGCAATTTCCAGACGCTCCGCTACGAATATTTCCGCGACTCCACTGTCGCGCTCGAGGCATTTAAGGCCGACCAACTCGACTGGCGCGTCGAGAACAGCGCCAAGGACTGGGCCAATTCATATGATTTCCCGGCGGTGCGGGAGAAGCGGGTTATTCGTCAGGAATTTCCCATTCGTAATGTCGGCGTCATGCAGTCCTTTGCTTTCAATATTCGCCGCGAGAAATTTAAGGATCCGCACGTTCGCCGCGCGTTCAATTTCGCATTCGACTTTGAGGAGATGAATCGTCAGCTTTTTTCCGACCAGTACAAGCGGATCGGCAGCTATTTCGAAGGCACGGAGTTGGCCGCAACCGGCGCGCCTTCCGGCAAGGAATTGGAAATTCTTGAAACGGTGCGCGACAGGGTGCCGGCCGACCTCTTCACCAAGCCGTACACGAACCCCGTTGGCGGCAATCCACAGGCGGTGCGTAACAATCTGAGGGAAGCGCTGGCCTTGTTTCACCAGGCCGGTTACGAGATTCGCGATACCAAGCTGGTCAATGCAAAGACCGGCGAGCAATTCGTCGTCGAGTTTCTGGTGGACGACCCTTCGGCGCAGCGCTTCGTCCTGTTCTACAAGCCGTCGCTGGAACGCACAGGCATGCGCGTGGACGTGCGTGTGGTGGACTCCGCGCAATACGAGAACCGGCTTCGGCAGTGGGATTTCGATATCATCGTTGCGTCCTGGGCTCAGTCGCTTTCACCGGGGAATGAGCAACGCGGCTTTTGGAGTTCGCAGGCCGCCGACCAGCCCGGCTCGCGCAACCTGGTCGGCATCAAGAATCCCGCAATCGATACGCTGATTGAGCGCGTGATCTTCACCAAGGATCGCGCCGAATTGGTCGCTGCGACCCAGGCTCTCGATCGCGTTTTGCTTTGGAATTTTTACGTGGTGCCGCAGTGGACTTATCCTTATGTGCGCACAGCGCGCTGGGATCGTTTCGCCCACCCTGACATAATGCCGAAATACGGTCGCTCGGGCTTTCCGTCCGTCTGGTGGTGGGATGCCGAAAGAGCCGCCAAAGTGCCGCAACGGTCATAAATCGATGGCTTTCAGTCGCCGCCGGGTTTTGAGGCTTTTTGCCGGTGCGGCCGTGGCCGGTGTCGGCAGCCGCGTCGTATCAGCCTCGGCACAGAATGCCCATCGGCACGGCATGTCGGCCTTCGGCGATCTCAGCTACCCATCTGATTTTCCGCACTTCAACTACGTCAATCCAAAAGCCCCGAAAGGCGGCGTGTTTTCTCAGATTGGGCCGAACCGCCAGTTCAACCAGTCGTTCCAGACCTTCAATTCGCTCAACAGCTTCATTCTCAAGGGCGACGCTGCGCAAGGCATGGAGCTTACGTTTGCGACGCTCATGGTCCGGTCGGGTGACGAACCCGATGCGATGTACGGACTTGCGGCTCGCAGCGTCCGTATTTCCGATGACGGGCTGACCTACATTTTCACATTGCGTCCGGAAGCGAAATTCCACGACGGCACACCGTTGACGGCGCACGACGTCGCCTGGTCATTGGCCACATTAAAGGAAAAGGGCCACCCGATCATTACCCAGCAGTTGCGCGACTTCACGGACGCGGAAGCCACCGACGATCGCACCGTTGTCGCGCGCTTTGCCGAGATTCGCGCGCGTGACGTGCCGTTGTTCGTTGCCGCGCTGCCGATCTTCTCGCGTGCCTACTATTCGAAAAAATCGTTCGACGAGTCGACCCTCGACATCCCCCTCGGCAGCGGTGCCTACAAGGTGGGTCGTTTCCAGGTTGGGCATTTCATCGAGTTCGAGCGGGTCAAGGATTGGTGGGGTGGCGATCTTCCGGTTTCCCGTGGGCAGAACAATTTCGACGTAGTGCGCTTCGAGTACTATCGGGACCGCGAGGTCGGCTTCGAAGGCTTCACTGCGAGAAACTATCTTTTCCGCGAGGAATTCACCTCGCGCTTTTGGGCGACGCGCTACGATTTCCCTGCCTTCAGGGATGGCCGCGTCAAACGCAACGTGCTGCCCGACGACACGCCTTCGGGCGCGCAGGGTTGGTTCATCAATACGCGACGTGAGAAGTTCAAGGACCGGCGCGTTCGCGAAGCGCTGATCGATGCGTTCGATTTCGAGTGGACCAACAAAAACATCATGTATGGTTCCTACGAACGCACGCATTCGGTGTTCCAAAATTCGCCAATGATGGCGAAGGGAAAACCGGACGCCGCCGAGCTTGCGCTGCTCGAACCGTTTCGCGGTAAAGTTCCGGACGAGGTTTTCGACGAGCCCTACGTGCCGCCCGTCACCGACGTGTCGGGACAAGACCGGCAGTGGCTAAGGCGCGGCGCCCAGCTCCTGAGCGATGCCGGCTGCACGCTCAAGAATGGCAAGCGGATTTTGCCAAACGGCAAGCCGATCACAATCGAATTCCTGATCGACGAGCCGACCTTTCAGCCACATCACCTGCCTTACATCAAGAATCTGGGCGTGTTGGGCATCGACGCCACCTTGCGTATTGTCGACCCCGTCCAATATCGCGCACGCGTCGATGGTTTCGACTTCGACATTACGGTTGAGCGGTTCAGCTTTTCCGCGACGCCGGGCGATTCACTCCGCACTTTTTTCTCATCCCAGGCGGCTGAAACAAAGGGCTCGCAGAATCGCGCCGGCATCGCCGATCCGGCGGTGGACGCACTTATCGACACTATTATTGCGGCCAAGACCCGCGCGGACCTTACAGCTGCCTGCAAAGCGCTTGATCGCGTCATCCGTGGCGGACGATACTGGATCCCGCATTGGTACAAAGCGTCACACTGGATCGCCTATTGGGATGTATTCGATCGACCCGCCACCAAACCCCGCTATTTCCGCGGAATTCCAGAGACTTGGTGGTACGATCGCGATAAGGCGGCCAAACCGGAACAAAAAGGATAAGCGGAACATCGTTTCCGCACCGGCAGGGAGTGAGGTACTGAGGGGAGCGCATGGCCGCCTATATCATCCGCCGCCTGTTGTTCATTGTGCCGACGATGTTCGGCATCATGCTCGTGGCATTCGTCGTGGTGCAGTTCGCGCCCGGGGGGCCCGTCGAACAGGTCATCGCCAAGCTCACCGGCTCGGATACCGGCGCGACTTCACGCATTTCCGGTTCAGCAGGTGGCGATTTCGGCAACCGCGGCCTGGCGCAGGGCGCGTCACAGGTTGACGCCTCGACATCGAAGTATCGTGGCGCGCAGGGCCTCGACCCGGAATTCATCAAGAAGCTTGAGACGCAGTTCGGGTTCGACAAACCGGCGCCCGAACGTTTCGCCCTGATGCTGTGGAATTACGCCCGCTTCGACTTCGGAAAGAGTTATTTCCGCGACGTCAGCGTGCTACAACTGGTCAAGGAAAAATTGCCGGTGTCGATGTCGCTCGGCATCTGGATGACGTTGCTGACGTATCTGATCTCGATTCCGCTCGGCATCCGCAAGGCAATGGAGGACGGATCACGCTTTGACGTCTGGACCTCGACCGTGATCATTGTCGGTTATGCCATTCCGGGCTTCCTGTTTGCGATCCTGCTGATCATCCTGTTCGCCGGCGGTTCGTTCTTTGACTGGTTTCCGCTCCGCGGCCTGGTATCCGAGAACTGGTCGCAGCTCCCCTGGTGGCAGAAAATTCTCGACTATTTCTGGCATCTGACGCTGCCGATCATCGCCATGTCGCTATCGGCCTTCGCCACAATGACGTTGTTGACGAAGAACTCGTTCCTGGAAGAGATCCGCAAGCAATATGTGCTGACGGCACGCGCAAAAGGGTGCACGAGCAACCAGGTGCTTTACGGCCACGTTTTCCGCAATGCCATGCTGATCGTCATTGCGGGTTTCCCGTCCGCTTTCGTGCACGCCTTCTTTACCGGCGCGCTGCTGATCGAAACCATCTTTTCGCTCGACGGACTCGGGTTGCTTGGCTTCGAGAGCGTTCTCAATCGTGACTATCCGGTGGTCTTTGCCACGCTGTACATCTTCTCCCTCATCGGCGTGATCGTGAATTTGATCTCCGATCTGACGTACACTTGGATCGATCCGCGTATCGACTTCGAGACGCGGGAGGTCTGAGGTGGACGCACGCACGGGCATCAAGCCGCCGGAAACTGCCGTCTCGCCGATGGGGTTAGCGGCGCCACCGACTACAAAAGCCATTTCGATTTCACCGCTCAACAAACGGCGTTGGGAGAATTTCAAGGCCAATCGGCGAGGCTATTGGGCGCTGTGGATTTTTCTGACGCTTTTCGTGATCTCGCTGTTTGCCGAATTCATCGCCAACGACAAACCGATTTTCATCCACGTTAATGGGCGCTCGTTTTTTCCAGCCGTGATCACGTATCCGGACACGGCGTTCGCCAAAGAGCAGGATCCGAACCTGTTCGGCACTGCTGCCGACTTTCGTGACGACTACCTGATGAATCTGATCAAAAACGAAGGCGGCATCGTCATCTGGCCGCCGATACGCTTCTACTACAACACGCAGGTCAGCAAGCCGCCATCTCCTTTCCCATCTAAGCCGACGTGGTTGCTGACGCCGAAAGATTGCGAGTTTGCAGCCACGCACGGTTTTGCAAAATGCGATGAGGTCGAAACAAACTGGCTCGGCACCGACGATGGCGGTCGCGACGTGGTGGCGCGCTTGATCTACGGCTTCCGGATATCGATTTTGTTCGGGTTGGCGCTCACCATCATTTCCTCGATCATCGGCGTCGCGGCTGGCGCGGTTCAGGGCTATTTCGGCGGGTGGACCGACCTCCTGTTTCAGCGCTTCATTGAAATCTGGACGTCGATTCCCTCGCTTTATTTGCTACTGATTATTTCGTCGGTTCTCGTGCCCGGATTTTTTGTTCTGCTCGGAATATTGCTTCTATTCTCCTGGGTCTCGCTTGTCGGCCTTGTGCGCGCCGAATTCCTGCGCGGCCGCAACTTCGAATATATTCAGGCAGCACGCGCGCTCGGCGTGTCGAACAAGGTCATCATCTTCCGCCATCTGCTGCCGAACGCGATGGTCGCGACCATGACCTTCCTGCCGTTCATCCTGTCATCGTCAGTGATGACTTTGACCGCGCTTGACTTCCTCGGTTTCGGTCTGCCGCCAGGTTCACCCTCGCTCGGCGAACTGCTCTCGCAAGGTAAAGCGAACGTGCAGGCGCCGTGGCTCGGCTTCACCGGCTTTTTCAGCATTGCCTTCATGCTCTCGCTGCTGATCTTCATCGGCGAGGCGGTGCGCGATGCCTTCGATCCAAGGAAGACATTCCGATGAGCGCGTCAGATCCGATTCTCTCCATTCGCGACCTGTCGATCGCCTTCGGACGCGGCGATCGAGAAGTCCTCGCCGTCGATCACGTATCATTCGACATACGCAAAGGCGAGACGATGGCGCTTGTCGGGGAATCCGGCTCTGGTAAATCGATCACGGCGCTCTCGGTGATGAAGCTGTTGCCGTACCCCTCCGCGCATCATCCCTCAGGCTCGATCAAGTTTCAGGGCCGCGAATTGCTGACCCTAACGGAAGCGCAAATTCGCCACGTGCGCGGCAATGACATCGCCATCATCTTTCAGGAGCCGATGACCTCGCTCAACCCGCTGCACACGATCGAAAAGCAAATCCGCGAAATTTTGATGTTGCATCAAGGTATTACAGGCGAGGCGGCGCTGGCGCGGATCGTCGAATTGCTCGGCCAGGTGGGCATTCCCGATCCCGTCGGACGGCTTAAAAGCTATCCGCACCAACTCTCGGGCGGTCAGCGCCAGCGCGTGATGATCGCGATGGCGCTCGCCAACAATCCCGACCTTCTGATTGCCGACGAACCCACCACCGCGCTCGACGTCACGGTGCAGGCGCAAATTCTCAAGCTGCTGAAGGACACGCAAACCTCGCTCGGCATGTCCATGCTGTTCATCACACATGACCTCGGCATCGTCCGCAAGCTGGCCGACAGGGTTTGCGTCATGCAGCGCGGCAAAATCGTCGAGCAAGGCGAAGTGGAACGCGTGTTTACCGCGCCCGAACATCCCTACACGCGGGCGTTGCTGGCGGCCGAGCCGAAGCCCGACCCGGCGCCGCCTTGCCCGGACGCTCCCGTTGTCATCCAGACGAAAGACTTGAAGGTCTGGTTTCCGATCAAGCGCGGCGTGCTGCGCAAGGTTGTCGGGCACATCAAGGCTGTCGATGGGGTCAGCATCCAATTGCGTAAGGGCGAGACGCTCGGGGTGGTCGGCGAATCGGGCTCGGGCAAAACCACCCTCGGCCTTGCCATTCTGCGGCTGATCTCTTCGACCGGACCGATCGTGTTCATGGGCAATGAGATCGACGGCCTGAAGTTCAAGCAGATGCGGCCGTTCCGGCACAACATGCAGATCGTTTTTCAGGACCCGTACGGCTCGTTGTCGCCGCGCATGTCCGTGTCGGACATCATCGAAGAAGGCCTGTGGGTGCATCACCCCGGGCTGTCGCGTGCGGAACGCGAGAAGCGCGTAGTCGACGCACTCAACGACGTCGGGCTCGACCCGCAGACCCGATTTCGCTATCCGCACGAATTCTCGGGCGGGCAGCGCCAGCGAATTGCCGTTGCGCGCGCACTGGTTCTCGAGCCGACGTTCATCGTGCTTGATGAGCCCACCAGCGCCCTCGACATGTTGATCCAGTCGCAGATGGTGGACCTGCTGCGTGATCTTCAGAAGCGGCACGACCTCACATACATGTTCATTTCGCACGATCTGCGGGTCGTGGCGGCGCTGGCGAGCCGGCTGCTGGTCCTGCGTCACGGAAAAATGGTGGAAGAGGGCGCGGCGCTCGAATTGTTCAAGGCGCCGAAGACGGAATATACGCGCGCGCTACTCGCGGCCGCCTTCAAGCTCGAGACCGCACCCGAAGGTGCGGTGGCTCAATAGCCCTAGGATACTCGCTTCACGGCGGTGATCTCGCTGCCCGCAGCCTTGATGCGTGCGGTTGCTTCCGAAGCCGGCTCGATTGCCACCGCCATGTGATGTGAGTTCGCGTGGATGAGGCTCTCGGGGTCACGAGCGATTGCAACGTGGCCTTTCCAGAAAACGAGATCGCCGCGGCGGAGGCTTGCCGACGACAATTTCCCCAGCGCCAATTCCTGTATGTCGCTGTCGCGCGGGCAGGGGACTCCGGCGGCTTGCAGCGACACCTGTACGAGGCCCGAGCAATCCAGGCCGAGCGAAGTCTTGCCGCCCCACAGATAAGGACTTCCGAGAAATTGTTCGGCCACCGTTACGAAATCGGAGCGTCTTGCCTTGATCGGCGCGAGACACACTTCCGGTATGTGCCAACCCGACACCGTCACGGCGAAACGCTCGTCCTGCCGCGCGACGGTGAGCTGCGCGCCCATGGGCAGCGCGGTGAGCGGCGGCAATTTGATGTCGGGTCCAGGGAATGCGAAGGCGCGCAGGACCGTGACCTTGTGGGTTGCGGCCGGGCCGCTCGGTCCCAGTGCGTTCGCAGACAGCCAACCGACATGGCCGTCGGTTTCCAATTGGCCCCAGGCCCAGCCCTCGTCGGTTGTTTCGTAAATCATGACGCGCTCGCCCAGCAGCGCCTCGGTGTCGAGTCTTGCATCATGGGATGGCGCGCGGCGTAGCGCCGCAATGGGCTCGAGCACCTGGTGGCGTTTGCCTTCAACAAATCGTTTCGCCTCGACCTGGCCCTGCAAGTGTTTCGCCGCAATCTCGGGTCGAAACGGATTAATCCGTGGATCGAGCGCGACCATGGTTCAGGCGTAACGTTTGCAGAGCATCGCGTACAGGGCGCGTGCAGTCTGGCACTCGGCGCCTTCCGGGCGCCCGGGCTTTGCCGACGGAGTCCAGGCGAAAATATCAAGGTGCAGCCAGGATTTTGCGGTGACGAATCGGCGCAGAAACAGCGCAGCCGTAATGGAGCCCCCATGGCCGCCCGTTCCCACATTGTTGAGGTCGGCCACTTTTGAATCGAGCATGGTCTGATAGGGCCGCCACAGCGGCATACGCCAGACTGGGTCGTTCTCCGCGGCGCCGGCGCGCGAAAGCGCGTCGGCAAGCGCGTCATCATCTGTAAAGAAAGGAGGGACGTCAGGCCCGAGCGCAACACGCGCGGCCCCCGTCAACGTGGCGAAGTCGACGATCATTGTCGGCTTCTCTTCGTCAGCGAGCGCGAGGGCATCGGCTAGAATGAGCCGTCCCTCCGCATCGGTGTTGCCGATTTCGACCGAGATGCCTTTGCGCGAAACATACACGTCGCGCGGACGGAAGCTGGTGCCGGAAATAGAGTTTTCGACAGCCGGAATGACGACGCGGAGCCTGACCTTCAGACGGCGGTCGATGATCATATGGGCGAGCGCAAGCGCCGTCGCCGCCCCGGCCATATCCTTTTTCATATTGAGCATGCTGCTATCGGGCTTGATGTCGAGCCCGCCGGTGTCGAAACAGACCCCTTTGCCGACCAAAGTAATTTGCGGATCGCTGGGTTTTCCCCACGTAATGTCGATTAGCCGCGGCTTTCGCGTCGAGCCCGCTCCGACCGCGTTTACCAGCGGAAAGCTTTTCTCGAGCGCAGCGCCACTCGTGACCCGCACCTTGGCGCCGTGTCGCCTTGCGAAGGCGCGGCTGGCCGCCTCCAGTTCAGCGGGGCCCATGTCGTTGGAGGGCGTGTTGGTCAGATCCCGGCAGAGCGTGACGCCCTCGACAATGCGACTGAGATCGTCGCCATCGACGCCTTGCGGAACTACGAGGTGAACCTTGCGTGCTTCGGCCTTGCGGTAGCGCGTGAACTGATACGTACCGAGCGCGAATGCGAGGGCGGCGAGCCGCGCATCGTGCGGTGCATTGGCGAAACGGTAAGTGCCCGGCGGCAGCAAATTGGACAGTTGTCCTGGCCGGAAGCGATCGATTTCGCCTTCGCCAGGTTTTTCGATCCCAAAGAGCGCGCCGGCGAGCTTTCCGTCCGCAGCCGGCAGCAACAACAGGCGGCCCGGTTTGGCCTCGAACCCCGCGGTCGCAACAAATGTGCGTCCGCGCTCGCTAATCTCCTTGCGAACTGAATCGAGAGTTCCGGGATGGACAAACCAGATCGGGGTCGCCTGCGCATTTTTGCCGGCGTTTACAAACACAGGATGCATACACACTCCGCAACGTCGCGCATCAAGACCTGGATCAATCGGGGAAAAGATCATCCGCAATCAAGGTCAGTTTACAAGTTAACCAGTCATTAGGGTTAACGCTTTATTTCTTTGGGTTAATATAATCTTGCCGCGCTGACGCTTCGCGAGTTGCACGCTCACGCCGGCATCCAGCCGGTCTTCGGATAAACGATGAGAGCTGCTGACCGGGCAGGCACAAACGGGCGGATGGAGCAAGGAAGACCAAGAACGCCGTGTGCACCCAAGTTTACGGATTGTTTGATTGCGCCGTCCAGATGTACGTCGATGTGAAGACCTACACGAGCTTCGCGGCGATCACCCAGACCCCGCCCGTAACCAACGGCCAGCTGGACCCCTTGAAAGTGAGCTACAGCC
>JANWKN010000011.1 GCA_025451355.1 Pseudolabrys sp.
ATGACATCGTCCAGTGGCTCCAGTTGTGCCTGGTGGATGCGGATGTTCCAGTCGCGATGCGACATAATGTCGTGACCGGTGCCAGCCTGCGCTTCGGCCGCGGCGGTAAGCTTGTCTTTCTCGCCTTGCGAGGTGATGTAGTCGACATGGACGTCGACTTTGTTCTTGTCGCCCCATTCCTTGCAGAGCTTGTCGAGAGCCTTGTTGGCGCCGGGCACCCAGTGGTCCCAGCAACCGAGTGAAAGCGTACCTGCGGCATAGACGCCGCTGACATACGGGGCAGTAATTGCAGCCGCGGAACCGAGGGCAGCGGTCTTGAGAACGGTACGACGTGAAAGACGTGATTGTCCCATTAGCGTGTCCTCCCAAAGGTGCCATTTTTTTCTGGCGTTTAAGAAACGATACTCTTGCTCCGCACGAACGGCTAGGGTTGCCTAGTATAAAAATGCAGTTTCTTTTGCGCCGCAACGGGCTCGCGCGCGACGGGTCGAATTTCCTCAGCGATCCGCCCACTCCTTTCGTCGAATGGCCGGACACGAACGTTGATGGAAAATGTCGTTTTCCTAGCGGTTTTATTCGCCGCTGCCTGTCACGCTGGTTGGAATGCGCTGATCAAGGTGGGGCTCGATCCGCTTTGCACCACCACATTGATTTCGATCGGCTCAGCCGTTGTGGCGCTGGTAATCGTGCCGTTCGTCGGCCTGCCGACCTTGGCCGCCATGCCCTGGCTCATTTCATCGGTTGCGGTTCACCTTTTCTATTTCGCATCGCTGATTGAAAGCTATCGCACCGGCGATCTGAGCCAAGTGTATCCGATCGCTCGTGGCGCTGCCCCATTAATGACCGCTACGGCGACCACCATCTTCGTTGATGAGAGACTGAGTTTGGTAGGGTGGAGCGGCATATTTGCCTTGGTCGTTGGGGTTCTTTTGCTGTCGGCACGCGGTGGACGTGATCTCGCTGTTGTCGACCGCCGTGCCGTTGGATTTGCACTCTTCACGGCAATTACGATTTGCGCCTACTCGGTTGTCGATGGAATAGGTGCGCGAGCCTCTGCTGATCCCAACACCTATTCCGTCTGGCTCTTTGTGGGAATTGCACTAGTGATGGTGCCTTACGCGCTGTACCGCGATGGCCGCGATGTAGTGCCGGCAATGCGCCTCTACTGGCGGCGCGGTCTGGCAGGCGGCGCGCTACAGGTTCTTTCCTATGGAATTGCCATTTGGGCGATGACGGCGTCGCCGATCGCGATAGTTGCGGCCTTGCGGGAGACCAGCGTACTTTTCGGAGCCGCGATAGCTGTCGTGGTGCTTAAAGAGCCGCTGCTTACCATCCGTATCGTCGCCGCATGTATGATCCTCTGTGGTTTGATCCTGATACGCGTGCAGTAGACGTCAAGGTCACAGCCTGAGTTCCGGATACTTACGTTGAGGCTTTTGGTCCTTTGGCAACCAGCGATAAAACTCAGCTGAAGTAATTTATCCACAATAATATTTCGCTCGCCATACGCCGCCATACGCCGACAGCAGGCGACCTGACTTCGCTTTCAAATGCTTTCAAATTGCTTTCAAATCTGCGACCAACTCGATGCGGAGTAGAAGGGTTGAAGCCACCGTCATCGAAGCCACAACAACCGCCACAACCACCGTTAGCGCAAGTGACAGTAGAAGGCCGGTGCAGACGAATGGTGGTGGGAAGCCAAAGAAAATTTATCGGCGCTAAAGAAGGTGGTGATACACCATGCATGTACGTATCCAGCAAGAGGGCAAACACTTCCGCGTCTACTACAAACACCACTACCCAAAGGGACCAGTAGAGAACCGTGACCCACGTCGCTTTAACTCGTTAGAGGAAGCAGAACAGTTCACTAAGTACGTTCGACGGGCCAATCGTATCTACACAGAGCTAGCTCTGCGCCGAGAACACTGAGGGGGTGGCTTAGGGCCTTCCTCCCATGCGATGGCTCTTAACTTGGTGGGTTCCTATTACTGCGGCAAAAAAGCGCCCAGTTGAGCGCTTTTGTCGCAAAGATAACGATATAGTTACAAAGAATTCATATTGTTGAGAGTGGATCGGTTGTAAAATCAGGGCCGTTCTCGTCCCCACGAGAGCACGGCCCCGATCTCACTCCCCGTCCCCAAAGTCCCCAGAGGTCGGGGCCAACATTCCTACAATGAATTGTGGTCGTTCGGTGGACGCAATGCGTTTGCCGTTACGAATTCTTCTGGGTTGTTGCGGTTAGAGCACATTTGGGAAAGCATCGCTGACCTGATGAGGCCCTCGCAGGTTCATCAATCCGTCAACGTCCCCCCCTTACAACCACGCCAGCTGTGAGGTCTGGCGGCCAGACTCTAATTAGTCATTTCTTGCGGTAATTGTTGCTGCAAATAAACGGTAGCTACAGCCGGGTTCTCATTCGAGGTCCAACTTGGAGAGACGGGACCGAGTTGAAATCCGACAACGGTGCCATCGGCGCTAATCGAGCGGAAGATCCAATTGCCGTCATTCGCTTGCTGCAATTTCCCCTTGTACCTAATAGTGACGAGAGGCGGAGCATTAGCTAGGTCGGTTGTATTTAGAACACTCCAACCAAGATAAATCCCGTCCAATTGCCCCAACCGGTGAAGATCATCCTGCACTGTCATTCGTTTCCCCCTCCATGTGCGGCCTTCTACGGCAGCCCTGACTATTTCACCGTTCACTCTATATCTATGAATACGGTGCATCCGGGAACTGAGCACAGAGGCACGCCATGCAAGACCTTATGGAAGCAAAGAAGGCGCTTCAGGAATTCGGAAAGAGAGCCGATGTTGATGCCATAGCCAAGACGAAATTGACGGTGATAGCTAACGCCTTGGGTGAGGCCGAGCAAAGACTAAAAGCGCTTGAGGAGGTCGTTGAAGAATTGGCAGCAGGTGCCAAACTAGAAACTGTCCGAGGCACGATGGCTAATTCACACTATGTTGCGAAGCTTCTTGGGAGACATCGGGTCTAAATCAGGCCCGCCAAAGTCCATTGAACCGGCGCTGTGATATCCTTGTGTAGCGGACTGTCATTTCAAACACTTTGGCTGATCGAGGCGTTGATCTACGTGACGCTGTTCGGTCAACAAGGTAGTTAATTGCGAACCGAGTTAGCCGTCCTTGACGTTCCGATAAGAACAACCAAGGAAAGCTATCTTTGCGAAGCCCGAGATAACGCCGGATCGCTACCCGAGTTCGAGCCCTTCAACTTCGCACCCAGCTACAATCTGAAATCAGTCAACAACGTTTGCACCAACAACGTTGCGTTTGTTTGCATCAATCATCACGACAACATCACGGCGTGATTTCATCTTCTTCGTGGCGATGCGAGACCCCGGGCCCCAAAATCGTGTGCGCGCACGCACGCAATGGCCCTGCGCAAATTTTACAGAAAATTCGATTGTGTGATCTTCACTCAACCGATGCGGTTAGCAAAAAATTGCGTGGTGAAAATCTAAAGGTATGGGCTGGGCCCACAAATCCGTTATGAGCTATGTCCGCTTTACCTTCGATAACGGACATTTGTAACTGAGGATCCGAATGTCCGCTTTGGGCGAGAAGCGGACATCGCGTATTTGCCAAGGCCAAAGATCAAGGGCCACCCATAAAAGGGGGCCATACGCAAAGAAGCCCTAGCTTTGCAGCTAGGGCTTATTGGGCTTGTTGGGTTGGCGAAATAAAGTCTCAGCGTGGAGCGAATTGAATCAGCCCCTGGTAACAACCGGAGGCGGAGCTTTGCCCTTACCAACGGGAGCCTTGCCTACGCAAGCCGTGAGGCCGAAGGCGAGAGCCACAGAGCAGATTACAACTAATAATTTTCTCATAGGGGACCCCCGCTTGAAGACGCGCAAATTAGATTTCGCCATAGTCAATTGATATTCGATTTATAACTAGTGCAGAAAAGCCACACCCTCACCAAAATAACTGGCAGCACGCCACCAAGAACTGATGCCAGTCCCAGTAATCTATTGCCATATAAACCGTTCCAACGATTGCTTGGGCGACACTCATTATAAGCGGACATTGTTGCCCCTAAGGCCAATAGCCAGACAATCGTCTTCGGCAGCAACGTGCGGCCGGGGAGGCGACGTACTCAGGAGATCATGATGTCGAAAGTAGTAACTGTCCGAGCGACTGCAGCAATCGGTGTCATGGTGTTGCTCTCTGCAACATCCGCAATGGCGCAACAAGCCGTCATAAGGGAATGTGCCGCCGATATCAGGGCGGCGTGTGGAGACGTACCGCCGGGTGCAGGCGCCATCAGGTCCTGCCTTAACTCGCATTTAGCGGACCTCACTCAGCCGTGCCGCGCCATTTTGGTCGGGGCTGCAGCGATTGCGAACGAGTGCCGCGGCGACATCACGACGATGTGTGGAGGCGTGCAACCTGGCGGCGGCAGAATTGAGGCTTGTTTACAGTCTAACTTCAACCAACTCAGCGCCCCCTGCATAGATGTCATGGCACGAACCGTGGGCAGCGGAAATTAAGCTTGCCCCCAAAAGCGTTCGGAAGCGCCATTCGCTTGTTTTTATTACAGGCCGAACGAACAGAAGCCCCCGTTTTTTTGGGGGCTTCTTATTGATAAATACCGCTCGTTGCGGGCATTCGGCGCAATGGTGCTGCGCAAATTCTAGTCAATCTTCCATCGTATGATCTTGTCTTCTTTAGACATAGCTAAATCCGATCACGACGCACGAGTGTAGGCGGGTCTAGTGGGGGTGCCCGGGGCTCGGCTCTGGCGGCTGCGGCGTCGGGTCACCCGGCGGGGGTGGTTGTGGAGGATCGCCGGGCGGTGTCGGTCTCTGTGCAGAGGTCATCGCTTTCCCTCCATGCGCTGTCACGAAGCATCGATCTGTTCACGCACTGGGTAGCGCAACATCACACTAGAACAGTCACAGCGCTGTCATGAGATTGATAGCGCAACCGATGGCGTTAGCACGGTCATCCGCTAGTCAGCGAAGTAGGACAGTCATACGCTAGGCATGACGCAACGATAGCGGCCGTGAACGCACTTGGCGTTCAACTGCATGAACGTGGCCGCAATCTTCGCACCGAAAAACGTCTACGAGTGATCCGGTTGTGGGGCTTTCAATTGTGTTCCTAAACTCCAGTTTGCAGCCACAACGTGAACAATGCTCGTGGTCGCTTTCGATAGACTCCACGGCGTCCTCCTAGGTAGAGGTACACAGCGACCATGCATCGTGCTGCGCAAGACGATTGTGTGACAATTGACCTTAAGGGCAACGATGTGTGCGCTTCCTGACATAGCATCCCGCTCAGAGTTGCAAAAACATGATGGGGGCACCGTCAAGGTGAAGGGATAAGCTGGCGTAAGTCCTTCGGGTGGGGACCAAGCAAGAAATGACCACCATTCTAACTATGGACCTAGCCAACTAGTGCTCTTTGGCGTGGCAGTAATTGTGCTTTTGGTTTTCACATGGACCTACGTCCACTGACGTCTGCAATCACCAACCGAGGTCTCTTCATCAAGGACGAGGGACGGCGCACTCATCAAGGACGAACGCAACGCAGCGCCAATTACTTTTCCTAACCGGCGGATTATTGGCGCAACGGCGCATCGGCAACCAATAAATTTACGACCAATTTACTTGTGACAAGCCCGCGAGATCGCTTGAGTGGACACGTGCGCAAGTCGCCGTTTGCTCCTCCCTAGGCTTAGACGGCGGCATGAATCCTCCACCTTATGCACAAGGGCCCCGCAGGGGGCCCCCTTTTTTTTTCAGCAGAGCGCTTCTGTCACGGACGAAGGCAACGCAATGATAGCGCAACCTGCCGTGACGATGGATGGATGCTTGCACTTGGTAGGTTCCTATTAGGGAGTGAGCGAAAGCGAACACAGCGCAACCCCTGCGGTGATCGAAGCTTGCGCACCCTCTCACATCATCGAGGAACTCTTCCTTGGCCCTCTCATGGCATCGGGCCAACAATCCCTCATGCAATATTAGGCGACACTCATCAGGACTGGCTGCGCCGGAGCTTTCAAATTGCTTTCAAAGCGCCCAAACGATTGCCGTCAAAAGCAACATTCTCTTTCCAAACCAACTGCTTACTCAACTCACAATAGTAGTTCCGGATACTCGCGTTCCAACCGCGCGAGATCGTCTTCAGTGTCGACGTCCCAAAGTGGCGGTCGCTCGGTCAGGACAAGACGGTGCACTATAACGCGGCCGCGCGTTTCTGCGAGCACCGAATTTTTACCCCACGCGATGTCGGTGAATAGCGAGGGTTGTACGGATCGCGTACCGATAAGAACGTAACCACCGTCCTCAGCCGGAATGAGGATTACCTCCGTGCCTTCACGGAGTGCATCGGCGGCTCCTCGCAGGTGAACGTCGGTCATAGCGGGGCAGTCCGTGCCAATCACCAGGACTGGGCCATTGTGTGCTGCTGTTGCGACCAACATACGCTTGCCAAGGTCACCCTCGGGCTGCGGCCTGAGGGTAATACGAGAGCGCGAGACCAGCTTGAGAAAAGCTGAGTGTGTACTGTCGGGCGCGCACCACACCGTCACCGGGCCAACATCCGCGGAGAGCGCAGTTGCGACCGTCCGCTCCGTCAGGCGCTCCTGCAGAATGGCAGCCGCATGCGCCCCAATCACGGAAATAAGGCGAGTCTTTGCGTATCCCGGAATGGGTGCCTTTGCGAGGATGGCAATGGAAACGCGATTATTGGTCGGCGGGAGCATATCCGTAACGCCGTGCAAGTTGCGCCGGGTTAGCACCAAAAAAGTATGACAGTCGCAGCCGCCACATTAGGAAAATTGTGCGCAAAGGACCGTGCGTTCGCCAGCGCCGGGCCGAGGTGGTTACGCGCGCCCATAAGCAAAGCGGCCGGCCAAGACGCTTGAGTCTTGAAGATAGGGCGACGTCTTCCATCAGCGCTATTGAGGGGAAGCCGCCGACGGCGTCGAACGCAGCACAGGTGACGAATAGGCCCTGATCTCCGGTTGCTATTCCGGTCAGTCGCGAGCGGAAATTCATCGTGAAGGCAATCAGGCTCAAAAGGCCGCGGCCGTCAAACTGTGCGTCAAACCGACCCCATACCCGGCCTGAATGGTTCAGACCATCAAGTATCAAAGAATCCGCATTGTCTGGCAGATGGGTGTCAGCGTGCAAGAATAGCAGAGTATCGCCACGTGCCACTGTGCGTCCTGCGTTCATCTGAATCGCACGCCCCCGCGAAGCAAGGCATAGGTGATCAGCGAGATTGCGGGCGCGTGAGCGCGTTTCGTCGCTGCTCCCTCCGTCAACGACGATCAGTTCAACGCCACGTTTTCGATACGGCGCAAGCGCCGTCAAAGCAGGTTCAATAGCCGCGGCTTCGTTCAATACAGGAATGATGATCGACAACTTGGTCGCACTCATTTCGTCGCCTTCTTCAAAGCGCCGCCGCAGCTCGACCCTTGTCCGGCGGTGCAACCATAGCAGTGGCCTGCCACGTGGATTGGGTTATCCTCGATTGTCTCATCGAGCAAATCTGCCAGATGTACCCTGTGCTGCTCACGGTAGGTCATCGGCAAATCGAGCATCTGATTAAAATCGCAATCGTAAACGTAGCCGCGCCAATCGACCGAAATCATACTGCGGCACATGATGCCATCAAGATTGGAATCGAGGTGAGCCGTCTGTAGCAGGTCGAGATAGCTTTCGAACTCGCCTGTACTAATTAGGGTCGAGCCGAAACGCTGGATAGGCATGTTTGCAAGGACATAGAGCTTGTCGAATACGATACCGTATTGGTCTCCGAGGACACGTCGGTAGTCAGCTTCCAGCGACGCTTGCTGCGGAGGCAGAGACGGTCCTTGCGGGTTGTAGACGAGATTGAGGGTGAGCTTCGGATCGCGCCCATAGCCTAGCGCGTTGAGTTTTTTGAGCCCACGAATTGAGCTGTCGAACACGCCCTTGCCACGTTGCTGCTCAACATTTTCTTGCAGATAGCACGGCATGGAAGCGACTACCTCAATGCCTTCGCTGGCTAGAAATTGCGCGAGGTCTTCCTGACCTGGTTGCTCAAGGATTGTCAGATTGCAGCGGTCCATAACTTTTGCGCCGGTTTTGCGTGCCCCGCGCACTAACCGGCGAAAATGCGGATTGAGTTCTGGGGCTCCGCCAGTGATGTCTAGGATTGGAATATTTTGACGACGAAGAAATTCCAGCACGAGATCCACGATGGAATTTGTCATTTCTTCGGTTCGATGGGGGCCCGCGTTTACGTGACAATGGAAGCAAGTCTGGTTGCATCGATACCCAACATTGACTTGCAGCGTTTCAAGCTTGCTCCGGCGAACGGCGGGAAAAGGAATTCGTTCGAGCAATGGAAGCGTTTCACGCATTGGGTGCCTCGCTATGGATAGCTTGCCACGAAGCAAGTTTCCGCGTCACCCCGATGGAGTTGGATGAGGCAAAAGCCGTGAGATTTATTGAATTACCGCGCGAGTGCGGTTGTTACCGGTGATTCAATGCCGACACGGCCGTAGCCAGGAAGTTTCAGCCCGGGATAACGCAGATCAAGACCTGCGACCAACCCCAAGAAATTTATCTCAATGCCTTCAACCCAGCCGACCTTCAGCCCTGCGTAACCACTCAGATTGATCTCGACGCCTGTGCCGCTGTCGGTCTGCCCTACATAAAACCCGTACCGGAAATCGCGGCCGACTGCGTTTGACGGCAGGGTCATACTCAGCTCTGGAACGGCACGAAGGACCGCAGCAATGAAGCTATTGCTATTTGGCCCCGGCCAAATCCGATAGTCGCCAGATTGCGAATAGTCGTAGGCTTTCACTGTCTTTTCGATGCGTGGAATGAGCTTTTCGGCCTCCGCGCCGGAAATATCTGCGAGCATCACCGGCTCGTTGCCATACCAGCGTCCATCTGCGGGCCAATTGTTGGCGCGCACAGGCTCACCCCAGCCTACGACATCGTAGCGAGTCCACCCCGAATCATTCTGCCGTTTGAGCACGATCCAACTGTGTACTGAAAAGATGCCCTTCCAGGCGCCGGCCTTACCGGTAAAAACGACGACACGGGCCGACGAGAATTCGCGGGCCGATGGCAACATCCCTGTGCCCGACCAATCGGCGTCGCGCCAAGAACGGGGGCCATGCCCGATCGCGTAGGCGACGGCCCGAGCAAAGATTGGCGCGAGGAAAAGACACAGGATCGTGAGCATGATGATGGCTTTGGCACTGAATTGACGGGATCGGATCATGGCGCTGTCACTATAGTGAGTTTCTGGCCCAAAAGTGGCGGCTCAAGGCCGCGCTGTCGCCATAGCGAGCAAAAAACAAGCGGCGGATCGCGAAAGGTCGTCAACGGTCAGACGACGCTTTTTACCTTTTCGTGAGACTTTGCGCGCAACAGGCGGGAAATGGACGAAAGCCGCAAGACGCGGACCATTTTCCATGGCCGCTTCAGCCGCCCGCCAACAGAGATAGTTGCATAGATAGCGTCCCGCATCGCGTGAAAGTGCGACGGGAGTCCGTACGTTGCGTACGGCAGCAAGCAAGTGGCGCCCGTGGGCGGGCAGCGCCAAATCAGGAGGTCCAGCAACTCGGATTTTCCGGCCAGGCAACGAGCGACCAGAAACGTCGGGAAACGACCCCAATGCGTTACGCGCACGCGTTTCGATACGCAGAGTCTTTGATCTCGATGCAAGTCCGAACATAAGAAGCGCGTCCGGCTTGTGCCTCGCGATCAACTTGGGCAGGTCATGGTCTACGGCCGCGTAGCTCGTCTGAAACACATGAGGAACGATCGTTACGTCGTTGAGCGCTGGCCGGCGCAACCGCGCGAGCCTTTCAACCAATTGCCCGGTTGGATTGAAAGGCGCACCTGGAAACGGCCCAAAGCCGGTCACAAGAATAACTTTTGTAGCCATCTATACGCCGAGTAGTCGCGCGATTTCCTCAACCGCGAGTGTTGGAGCCAGTTTGCCAGCCGCGACTTGATTTTCTGCCTGCCGCAATTTTGTGCGAACGGATGCGTCGTTACGCAGACGTGCAGTCAGCCGCTCCTCGAGCATCGTCCACATCCATTTTACCTGCTGGTGGCGGCGCCGCGCTGCCAATTCGCCCGAGGCGGTCGTCTTTTCCTTGTGTGCGAGAATCTGGGCCCACAATCTGTCAATGCCATTGTCGGTAAGAGCGGAATAGGTAATGACCGGTGGGATCCAAGTTGATGATTGCGGTGTGAGGATATTGAGCGCAGCGCGGTATTCGGCCGCTGCCTGTTTTGCGGCTTCTATATTGCCGCCATCAGCCTTATTCACTGCGATCATATCGGCGAGTTCGACAATGCCTTTTTTCAGACCTTGCAACTCGTCGCCCGCGCCTGGAATCATCAAAACAAGAAAAAAGTCTGTCATGTCTGCAACCGCAGTTTCCGACTGGCCAATGCCGACTGTTTCGACCATGACGACATCATAGCCGGCGGCCTCGCAGACCAACATGGTCTCGCGTGTCTTGGCCGCAACGCCTCCAAGCGTTCCAGAGGAAGGGGAGGGTCGCACAAATGCGTTTGCGTCCGCTGCAAGCTGGCCCATGCGTGTCTTGTCGCCGAGGATCGACCCGCCGGTGCGACTCGACGATGGATCGACAGCCAATACTGCTACCTTGTGGCCTTTGCTTGTGAGGTAGGTGCCGAGAATGTCAATGGTGGTCGATTTTCCGGAACCAGGCGCGCCAGTAATGCCGAGGCGCACGGCCCTCCCTGTATGTGGCAACAATTCCTGTACGAGAAGGTGTGCGGTTTTGCGATGGTCGACACGCTTGCTCTCGATCAGGGTAATCGCACGAGCCAAGGTCGCACGGCTACCAGTACGCACACCGCGAGCAAGGTCGGCCGGGGGAAGAGTGCGCGAGGCCATCGATCTTCCTAGCGTGACGACTCTGAACTGTCGTTAGCGGAGCACCAGGGCGCCGTCGCCCTTTTGTCGTGCGTCGGTAGCGCGTGCAAACGCAAATAATTGCTTCTGGGTCGTAACCCGGCAATAGCTATCTTCTACCCGCTGACAGTATCGCGCGCGCGTGGACGGGTCGGCGTCATCTTCGTCAATCGCTGTGACCTGGTAGACGCCTTCGGTCAGTTTGTAGGCAACAGCGTATTCGAACACGTTTGGGCGCCGGGCCGCGGCGCTCTGTATGACGTAGGCGCGACCTTCAAACCGATGCACGGTAAAGGAAACTATGTCGCTCATACCGCCACCGATACGGGTGTGTCGCGTACCGTCCCATTTGAATGATGCTTGCTCAGGTTCGTCGGCAAAGCCTTTGCGCAGCGTGTAGAACTG
>JANWKN010000012.1 GCA_025451355.1 Pseudolabrys sp.
CTCGAGGTGACGTTGAGATATCGGATGGCCGTCTGCACGTGCGGGGAAACTGTCTTCCAGTAGAACTGCGGATACAGTTCCGTGAGGTCGGCTGGTGATTCGTAGCCGAGCTGCCTATTGAGGCCGACTTCCTCGAACTCATAGTAAAGGGCGTTGGCTTTTCGCAAATACTGCGGATCGCCGAGCTGGCCAATGAGATCGGCCGCCCGCACGAGATAACCCTCCTCGCTGCCGTCGTCATCCGGTTCAACCGTGGATGCCGGAAACCGCGTGAACTCTATCGCGCGTGCGATCCTCTCCGCGTCGAGATAGTCGTGATCGGAAAGACGATCCAGGACGAACAGTTTCGAGCGGTCGACATGATGTGGCAGGAGCGCCGCGTCGGAGGAGCCGCGCGGAATGGTGGCCTTCTTCCCGCGCGCATCGATGACGTATCCGTCGGCATTGTCTCCCTTGAGAACACCCCGCACATAACCGATATCGTGCAGAAGGCACGCGACGAGAAGATGCGAATAGTCGCTCGGCATCGTATGTGTGAGCAACGCTCGCCCCTTCATGATGTCGTATCCAACCAGCGTCACCAGCATCGTATGCTCAACGTTGTGATAGAGCGCGTCGCTGTTTCCAATGCACTCGAGGGACAATCGGGCGATCGACGGAATGAGTTCGGTCAGATGCGCCTCTGTCGAGTGAAACCGGCGGCCCAGATGTTTGAACAGGTAGGACCCCAACGCCTCCGATGCCAGCTCGGGCACGGTAATCATGTCTGCCCCCTTTTACGGTCCGAAAGCTTTGGTGCGAGAGTGATTTACCTCACAAACAGATTAGCAAAATCGAGCTATCTGGTGGAGTAGCCGAAGATTCAGAAAGGATTTTCTGTGTCGAGCATAGCAACATCAAAAAGCGGCGTCATCGAAAGGATGAGAGTTACAGCGGTCACGGCGATCACGCCCTGTGTCGGAGGCCTCGTGATCTGGTACCCGGACCATGATGATGTCGGCCGCCAGGTGCCCGAGCAGTCGGACAATAGCGATACCGGGACCAAGCGCCGCCAAAAGCCACGGCAATAGGCTCGCGCCGCTTTTCATCTGAGCGAGGCCCGTCGGACAATCACCGCGTCTTGCGCTGCTTGCCGACCACCGGAGCCGGCAGGTCCATCGTCTTGCGCAACACCTCAAAGAGAACCGCGGTCGACCAACCAAACAGCAGCACCCCGTTCATCGCTGTTATCGGACCCAGCAGTTGCCAACGCGCCGACGGTATGACATCGCCATATCCCAGCGTCGTGTAGTTGACGAAGGCAAAATATACAAGGTTGGTGCCTGGAGCGGCAATGTCGACCATTCCGTAAGCCAAGCCCCAAACCACGACTTCCACGGTATGCGTGACCATCAACACCGAAACGGTTGAACTCATCACACCAATCAGCAGCAGAGACGGGTGCAGCCACTCCTTCGTCCCCACCGATCGAGCCACCCGAACGATAATCGCCATCATGAGTGCGTGAATCGCGATGTTGCAGACGCTCACAGCGCCCCCGACCATGAACTGACGCAGCATGCCTGCCCCCGGATTCTGCCGTCAGGACCTCTTCATTCGGCACAGTTAAAGGTAGCATGCATTGGCCGCTATTGATGCAAATCAATGATCGGTGGGTATCTGGTCGAAATCATACTGAGGCGGAGCAGCGGGACGCATCGGGGCCCAAGCGAATATGAGTGATAGACCTCTCTCCGACGCGAGCTGGGTACCGGCATTACGTTGGATGCGCGCGTATACCGCGCAAAACGTTCGCGTCGACTTGATCGCCGGCCTGTCGCTTGCCGCCTTCGTTATTCCGGAATCGCTTGCCTACGCATCGCTGGCACAGCTGCCGCCCGTCACCGGACTCTATTGCTATCTCGTCGCGGGAATCGCCTATGCCTTGCTCGGCACAAGCCGGCAATTGGCTGTCGGACCTACGTCCTCGCTGGCGATCGTGATCGCCACCAGCGTCGTTTCGTTGGCCGATGGCGATGTTTCGCGGGCAATGGCGCTCGCCGGCGCGGTCGCTTTGATGGTTGGCATCGTCAGCATCGCCGGGCGATTTGTCGGACTTGCAAACGCGGCATATTTCATTTCAGACCCGATCCTGATCGGATTCAAAACGGGAGCAGCCCTTTATATTGCGTCAACGCAACTCCCGAAGTTGTTCGGCATTGCAGGCGTGAGCGGCAGTTTCTTTGAACGCGTCCTTCACGTCGTATCGTCGCTTCCGCAGACTCACGTTCTGTCTCTCGTCGTCGGTCTCGCTGCCATCGCTCTCTTCATAGCGTTTGAATGGACATTTCCCGGGCGTCCTACGACGCTTGTTGTCGTCGTCGTCGCCATACTTGTGATGACTGTTTTCGGGCTGGCAAACAAGGGCATCCACATTGTGGGTGAACTTCCGACCGGCTTGCCCGGAATCAGCATTCCGCATATCCACTTGTCCGACATTGGGACCCTCATACCGATAGCGCTCGCGTGTTTCCTGCTTGCCTACGGTGAATCGATTTCGGTCGCCCGCAGCTTCGCGCAAAAGCACGGCTATGACATTAATCCAGAGCAGGAGCTTACCGCCATCGGCACGGCCAATGTCGCAACCGCATTGACCAACGGTTTTCCGGTCGCCGGCGGAATGTCGCAAACTGCCGTCAACGACCTGGGTGGAGCGTCCTCTCCGGCCGCATTGGTCGTAACATCGTGCGCCATCGCCCTCACATTGCTGTTCTTCGCAAAGTTCTTTCACAATCTGCCCGAGCCGGTTCTCGCCGCGATCGTACTGATGGCGGCGACACACTTGGTTCGCATCGATGATCTGCGCAAACTGCGCCTGGCATCCCGCCCCGAGTTTCGCATCGCCCTGCTCGCATTTTTCGGCGTGTTGTTTTTCGGATTGCTCGATGGTCTGCTCCTCGCTGCGGCCGGTTCGCTCGTCATGCTCATCGCGCACGCGGCCCGCCCCAGCGTGACTCTTCTCGGACGGGAGCCGCTGACCGGCGAATTCGTCAATCGGGCCAGATATCCCGGTGCCAGAGATCCGCTCGGGGCAATCGTGATCCGCAGCCCGGGCGCGTGGTTGTATTTCAACGCCGAACATATCCGCCGCAGTATCCTCGACATGGTCGACAAGGCGCCGGGTGGCACCAGGCTGTTGGTGATCGATTGTTCAATCGTGCCGCGCATAGACACAACGGCAGGCACGACATTGCGGGTGTTGGCGCGGTCGCTTAAAGCCCGCGGGATCAGGATCGTTCTTGCCGGATTACGCGACGATGTCCTTGAAAATCTCAAAGCCGTCGAGGCCGAACAGGATCTCGGGGCTATCGCGCCCCGCCGATCCATTGAAGACTGCCTGAAGCAGACCCAAAGATCGGACACTTGATCTACCGCGACGAAGAACGGGGATTCTGCACGTGAAAACAGCAACACTCATCGCCGCAATCATTGCCGCCACGATCACGCCCTCTCTCGCGAGGGAAATGGTTATCGTGCGCCGCTCTCCAGCGTGCCTCCAGCAACAGGATCTGTCCGAGTTTTACAAACTGGCGCGTGAAAATCCCAGCATGGCGCAGCTGTCCGATTTTCTCCGCCATCACCAGTGCACAGCATTGAGCGCCGGCCGTCGCGTGACGATTGAACAGGAAGACCCCTCGAAGCTTTACTTTTGCGTTCGCGTTCCTCGGCGGGATCGGTGTGACTGGGTGGGACGCGACGCGCTATATCGTAGATGATCTCGCTGGCTTTTCCCGCGAGCCGTGAGCGCCCGGCAAAATGTCGCAGCGCAAAGGGCGCCATAAAAGCTTCGTTAAACTGACACGTGCCTCGGGTTCCTGCATGATATGCCGTCAACTGTAGTTGGGCCAAGGTCCAACTATTTGAATTACCGCGGAATGTATCTAATTGCTTTGGTTTGATTAGTTGGTGGACAAATGGCCCCACTTGAGAGCATCAGCGTGCCCTCGGCGCGCGAGCACCGTGCCAGTTTCCACGATGGGGCTCTCGCCGCAACCGCAAACTGGCCAGCCATACAGGGCGACGACGAGAAGCTGGTCCAACGCACCCTAGTTGCGCTTCGGCGAGGACCGATCCGTCACCACCGCGACCAGGTGATCGTCTGCGAGGGCGACCCTGCCCACTACATCTTTCTGGTCATAGAGGGAATTGTCCGAAGTTGCCGAACGTTTCAAAACGGCACACGGAACATTCTTGGTTTCTATCTGCCCGGCGAGGTGGTTGGCTGGACCGATCTGAAGCACGCTTTGTCTGTGGAAGCGGCAACCGATGCAATGATCCTCTATCTCAAACGCAGCGCCTTGCTTTCCATCGCTGCTCGGGACAGTCGAATTGCAAGCTTTCTGCTCGGCGCAACAACAAACGAGCTTCGACGTACGCAGGAGCATGCCTTGTTGATCGGCAGAAGCGCGAAATGCCGTTTGGCAACGTTTCTCCTCGATCTGTCCAGCAGGCTGGGAAAGACAAAGTACCTCGATCTTCCGATGTCTCATCAGGACATCGCCGATCACCTCGGCCTGACCATCGAGACGGTCAGCCGCACCATCACCGAACTGGAACGATCGCAGCTGGTTGCCCGCCTTTCTCCTCGGACACTGATCCTGCTGAACCGTCCATCGCTCTTACGTATAAAAAATTGAGGAATTTCAGAGGATTGACGCCGACGCGTTTGACCCAGGTCAAAGCCTGTCCGGCGTGCCGCAATTAGTTTCCAGCCGAGCGGTGTCCTTTTACTGCGGCGTTCGAACGGAAAACACGAGAATGCTGGACTGGAAGACGAATAGCGCGTTGGCCGCAGGAAAAGGCGCTACCGTCCAGCAATTTGTCGCAATCGTGGGCGACCACCGTCTTGAAGCGGAAATAGCGCCGTGGGGGGAAGGCCGCCTCAGGATCAACGGCCGCGACATTGCGCACGTCGACGATGCCAAGGATCGACGACAGGCCTTTCGTGCAATTAAGGCGGTTGCGGAACGTTACGTGGAGACGCACATGAACAAAATAGCCGTACCGATGCTTCCCGCGGTTAAGGCCAAACTCCTCGAGGGGAAAAAGGGTCTCATCGTCGGAATTGCCAATGATAAATCGATTGCCTGGGGTTGCGCGAAAGCCTTCCGCGCGTTTGGTGCCGAGGTCGCTGTTACCTATCTTAATGACAAAGCCAAAAAGTTCGTGGAGCCCCTCGCCCGCGGGCTCGAGGCCCCGATCTTTATGCCGCTCGACGTGAGCATCTCCGGCCAGATGGAAGCAGTATTTGAACGGGTAACCAAAGAATGGGGCAAGCTCGACTATCTTGTCCACTCGATCGCTTTTTCACCGAAAGAAGCGCTCCAGGGGCGCGTGGTCGATGTATCGCGGGAAGGCTTCGCGACAACCATGGATGTATCGTGCTGGACCTTCATCCGGATGGCGCATTTGGCTGAGCCACTTATGAAGAAGGGTGGCACTCTGTTTACCATGTCGTACTACGGCAGTCAGATGGTCGTTAAGAATTACAACATCATGGGCGTTGCCAAGGCGGCGCTCGAGTGCACAGTGCGCTATCTTGCGGCAGAGCTCGGTCCGAAAGGGATTCGAGTCCACGCAATCTCTCCAGGGCCGCTTGCGACCAGGGCAGCCTCGGGGATTCCGGAATTTGACGCGTTGCTCGACAAGGCGAAGGCGAAAGCGCCCGCACGCAGCCTGGTGAGCATCGACGACGTCGGCGTCGCAACGGCCTTCCTGGCGCACGACGCGGCGCGGCTGATCACCGGCGAAACGCTTTATGTCGACGGCGGCTACCACATCATGGACTAGGAGAGAAGGAACACAACAATGTCGTCAGCACAGACAAACCTTCCGTCGACAGAGCCGAACATGGCGGCGTTCGCCATTTTCGCGCCTGCCATGGAATACGCGGTCGACGCGTTCCAGCGCGGCGTTCTGTTCTGGGATGTCATGCGCCAGCGCGGGAACCAGTATCGCGAGCACATGGCGGAAACAGCGCCGAACGTGCTCGACTATAAAGCGGAGCTTGTTGTCGATGGACGCACGCTCGAGCGCCCGGTCAACTATGTGCTTGCGCGCATCGTTCCGCCCGCTGGCGTCGAAATCAATCCAAAGCTGCGGCCGTTCATTGTCGTTGACCCCCGCGCCGGACACGGTCCCGGCATCGGCGGATTCAAGGCCGACAGCGAAATCGGCGTCGCATTCAAGGCCGGTCATCCGTGCTACTTCATCGGATTTCTGCCCGATCCCGTTCCAGGACAGACCATTGAGGACATTGCCCGCGCCGAGGCCATCTTCATCGAAAAGGTCGCCGCCGAATATCCCGAGGCAAACGGCAAGCCTTGCGTGATCGGAAACTGCCAGGCGGGCTGGGCGATCATGATGCTGGCGGCGATCCGGCCCGAATTGTTCGGACCGATCATCGTTGCCGGGTCACCCCTCTCGTATTGGGCGGGTGTGCGCGGCATAAATCCCATGCGCTATTCGGGGGGATTGCTCGGCGGCAGCTGGCTGACTGCGCTGACCGGCGATCTCGGGCACGGCAAGTTCGACGGTGCCTGGCTGGTGCAGAATTTCGAAAATCAGAACCCGGCGAACACGCTCTGGAGCAAACAATACAATCTCTATTCGAAGATCGACACCGAGGCACCCCGGTATCTGGGTTTCGAAAAGTGGTGGGGCGGCCACGTCAATCTGAATGCAGAAGAAATCCAGTTCATCGTCGATGAATTGTTTGTTGGCAACAACCTTGCCGCTGGACGCATCAAGACCTCGGATGGCGCCACAATCGATCTTCGCAACATCCGGTCTCCGATCGTCGTATTCTGCTCGAAAGGTGACAACATCACCCCGCCCCAACAGGCGCTCGATTGGATCCTCGACCTCTACGACAGCGTCGATGACATCCGGAATTACGGGCAGACGATCGTGTATACGATCCATGAAACCGTCGGGCATCTCGGCATCTTCGTTTCCGGAGGGGTCGCGAAAAAAGAGCACGGAGAGTTCTCGAGCAATATCGACCTGATCGATACGCTGCCGCCCGGCCTCTATGAGGCGGTGTTTGAGGACAAGACCGCGGAAACCGCCAGCCCCGATCTCGCGCTCGGAAACTGGGTGATGCGATGCGAAGCAAGGACGCTGGACGATATCCGGGCGCTCGGCGGCAATGACATGGCAGATGAGCGTCGTTTTGCAACGGCCGCGCGTGTTTCCGAAATAAACCTTGCGCTCTATCGCACGTTTGCTCAGCCCGTCGTGCGGGCGCTCGTCAGCAACCCGATGGCAGACTGGATGCATGAATTGCATCCCCTGCGCCTGCAATACGAGCTTTTTTCCGATCAAAACCCGGCAATGGCTCCGGTCGCCAAGCTTGCGGAGCAGGTGCGCAATAGCCGAAAGCCCATCAACAGCGATAACCC
>JANWKN010000013.1 GCA_025451355.1 Pseudolabrys sp.
CGACGTCGCCCAGTTGGCGCACCAATGCCGACATTCCCGCAAACAGCAACGCGGAGATTAATTTAAAACCAATAGCCTTGAGGGGATTCATGGGGCGAGGTTGCAATTCGACCTACATTACGACGATCGCCGGAAATATCCCCGCGAATGATGCAAAATGTCGGCCCCTATTTTCCGGATGCAGAGCCGCCGCCTGGCGGCAGAGCCTTGATGTAAGTTGCCATCGCTTCGCGATCGGCTTCGCTCAATTGCGCGGTATTTCGCACGACCTCGGCCATGGAGCCGCCGACAAAATCCGCATCCGGCGTCATCCCCGTCGTGAGTGTGTCGGCGATGTCCTTCACGGTCCAATTCTTAAGTTTCTGCTGGGTGATATTAGGCACCCCGCCCTGCCCGTCCGGACTTGGGCCGCCGGTGAAACGCTGGTTCCGCTTGATGGCTCCCAGCATATTGCGTGGAGAGTGACATTCCGCGCAGTGTCCCGGAGCGTTTATCAGGTACGCGCCGCGATTCCACTGCGCCGTTTGAGAAGGATCCGGTGCAAAAGGCCGACCGTCGAGGAAAAGCAACTTCCACAATCCGAGTGTGCGCCGGATATTGAACGGAAACGGCAAAGCATGGTCGCGGACCTTGCCGGTCACTGCCGGCAAGGTTTTCAGATAGGCGAAGAGGTCACGAATGTCCCCGAGACTCATTCGCTGATACGAGGTGTAGGGAAACGCCGGAAACAGGTGCTCACCCGTCGGCGATGTTCCCTTCACCATGGCGGTGACAAATTGCGCTTCGGTCCAGGCTCCGATGCCGTCGGTGCGATCCGAAGAAATATTGGGGACATAGAACGTTCCGAACGGCGAGCCCAATGCCAATCTGCCGCCGAGCCTGGTCTTGTCTTCTTGTTTGGGGACCGCGTGACAGGATGCGCAACCACCCGCGTGGAACATTATCTTGCCGTTCGCGAGATCGGGTGTATGGGGCGCCAGAACACTCGCCGGCACGGTTTCCGGAATTGTGAGTAACCAAAATGCCACCAGCGCGAGTGCGGCAACGACCACCGTCCCGACGACGACAAGCTTGCGCGCCATATTGAACTCTCCGGCAGAACTATTCTGGCGGTTTTCGCGAAAAGCGAAAGGGCGGAGCGTCTTTAGGACGGCCCGCCCTCATTGTAACGCCGCAATCAGAACTCAGCTTTTTTTGATACGGTAGAGTTCGTGGCAACCGCCGCAGTTCTTGGCGAACTCCGGAAACGTCGCTTTGAGGCTGTCGAGATCCTTTACCGACGCACTTGCAGCCTTGGCGTCGTTGCCGAGCTTGACGAACTTGGCCTTAAAGTCCGGTATGTCTTCCCAAATTTTTGGCGAAGCCGTCGTCTCTCCACCCATCTTCGAATTGTCGGGGAAAAGACCGGGCATCTTGGCTGCGGCGTCTTCAAAAGTGGCGAATGCCTTTTTGGCGGTCGGCAGATCAAAGGGCGCTTCGCCTTTGATCATTTTTGCCAAGGACCCGGCGGCCTGCCCATTGGACTTCATTATCGCCTTTCTGGCGGCGATCGGATCCTGCTGGCTAGAGACCGCGGTCGTGCCCAAAGCAAAAATGACGACCGCCGCAAAGGCGGAAACAATTTTCATTCAGTCCTCCCTTCAGCTTTCCAGTCTCCCGCAAACACCCGGTGGAAAGCCTTATTCCGGAACTCAAGCTACCATGCGGCGCTCCGCCTGATCACGAATTTGTGATCTCAGAATCCTCAACAAATTGGGGATTTCTGGGCGGTATTGATGGCTTCCCAAATGCGGCGGGGAGTTGCCGGCATGTCGATATGCCTGACCCGGTGACTGCGCCAAAGTGCATCGATGATCGCATTCATGATGGCCGGGCACGAACCGATGGCGCCCGCTTCACCAGCGCCTTTGACGCCGAGCGGGTTGGTCTTGCACGGTACATTGCGTGTCTCGAAGACGAAGTCAGGCGCATGGTGGGCGCGCGGCATGGCGTAGTCCATCAGGCTCGCGCTTAGTAGCTGGCCTGTCGAGGAATCGTAGACCGTATCCTCCATCAATGCCTGGCCGATCCCCTGCACGGCTCCCCCGTGCACCTGGCCTTCGAGCAACAGCGGATTGAGGGTAGCGCCGAAGTCATCGACGACCACATACCGCATAATGTGCGTTGCGCCGGTGTCCGGATCAACCTCGACTTCGGCGATATGCGTGCCGTTCGGATAAGTCGGTGGTTCAACGCTGAATTCCTCTTCCGCGCGCAATTTATCCGTCGAAGCCATCGGATGCGCCGCGAGATCAACAAATGAAATGACGCGATCGGTGCCTGCGATCCGGACTGAACCATCCACAATCTCAAGGTCACCTGTCGCAGCTTCGAGAGCGTCAGCTGCAATCTGTTTGATCTGCTCGGCAAGTTTTTTGGTTGCGCGGTCGACAGAAACGCCACCGACGGGGATCGAACTCGAGCCGCCAGTGCCGGCGCCGCTTTTGATACGGTCGGTGTCACCCTGAATTACGCGCACTCGCTCGGGCGGCAGATCAAGACGCTCGGCGATAAGCTGGGCATAGGATGTGGCGTGTCCCTGGCCAGTCGACTGCGAGCCGATCAGCAAAGTCACGCCACCATCCGGATCGAGCGTAAGGTTCGCGGTCTCCGGACCGTTATTGCCGCAAGCTTCGACATAGGTCGCGATGCCGATGCCGCGCAATCTGCCGGCACGCTTCGACTGCATCGCTCGCTTGTTGAACCCATCCCACTCAATAAGTTCCTGCGCGCGCCCGAGCGTGCCGGCGAAATCGCCTGAATCATAAACTTTTCCGGTCGGCGTCTTGTACGGAAGCGCCTTCGGCTTGATCAGATTTTTCCGGCGTAAGACGTCTGGCGCGATGTTAAGATCGTGAGCTACGGCATCGACAACGCGCTCAATCAGATAGGACGCTTCCGGGCGACCGGCGCCGCGATAGGCGTCGACCGGGACCGTATTGGTATAGGCCGCACGGAGCCGCGCGTACGCGACCGGGATGTCATACGGACCCGTGGCCATGCCGAGGCCGAGCCAGGGAATGTAAGGCGCATAACAAGAAAGGTAGGCGCCCATATCCGCGATAATGTCGAGTTCGACCGCTAGGAAACGTCCCTTATCGTCGACAGCTAGGCGGGCGGTGGAGATGTTGTCGCGTCCATGGCTATCGCCAAGAAAATGCTCGGTTCGGTCGCATATCCATTTGACCGGGTGACGAACCCGTTCGGCAGCTACGGCTGCGAGCGCATATTCGCGATAGGGGAATAACTTGGTGCCAAATCCACCACCGACATCCGGCGTCACTACTCTCATCTTATCGGGCGGCAAGTTCATCACCGCGCCGCCGATAATGTTGCGAATAATATGACTGCCCTGGCTGCTGAGCGTCAGCGAATAACGCTCACCATCGTACTCGGCGACCACGCCGCGCGTATCGAGATAGTTGGTTACGAGCCGCTGATTGACGATTGTCAGCTCGACAATGTGCGCAGCTCTGGCGAAAACCTCTTTCGTCGCTTGCGCGTCGCCAGCCTTGGTTTCAAACGCGAGATTCTCGGGGCGATCGTCCCATACCTTAGCGGCGCCGGGCTTGAGCGCGGCAACAGCGCCGATGACATGCGGCAATGTTTGCCAATCGATTTCCAGCGCCTCGGCAGCGTCCTTCGCAGCATCAACGCTCTCGGCCACCACGAAGGCGACCGCATCGCCGACGTGCCGCACAATATCCTCCACGAGAATCGGGTAGTTCGGCACTTTGATATCGACGTCCGGCAGAACCCCCGGAGTCGGTAAAGGACCAAGCGTGGAAATGTCGGAAGCAGTCAGGACCAAACGTAAGCCCGGCATCTCTCGCACACGCGCAAGATTGATGATCCTAAATCGGGCATGGGCATGGGGCGAGCGGACCACAACTGCATGAAGCGGTTTTTCCGGGCCCACATCGGCGATGTAGCGCCCCGCCCCGCGCAAGAGTGGATCGTCTTCTTTTCGTCGCAGTGGCTGGCCGAAACCGAACTTCATCGTCATTTGCGGTCGCCGACTCTACGGATTGGTGTTCTTAGCAATCTCACCGTTTTTGCGCCTGAAGGCAAAGCGCTTGGCAATCCAGCGCGTCACCACATAAAACACCGGCGTAAAGATCAGGCCGAACGTGGTAACGCCGATCATCCCTGAGAATACCGCAGTGCCAAGTGTTTGCCTCAGCTCGGAACCGGCGCCGACTGCCCAAACCAGCGGCGTAACACCGAGGATGAATGCAAAGGACGTCATGAGAATTGGGCGCAGTCGCAAATGCGCAGCCTCGACGGCGGCGTCCAGCGTGTTGCGTCCACCGTCCTCGAGTTGTTTTGCAAACTCAACAATGAGAATAGCGTTCTTTGCCGCAAGACCGATCAGCACAACGAACCCGACCTGCGTCAGGATATTGTTGTCCTGCCCGCGCAACACGACGCCGACAATCGACGCGATTAGGCACATTGGCACGATCAGGATGACCGCGAGCGGAAGTGTCAGGCTCTCAAACTGAGCCGCCAGAACCAGGAACACGAACACGACTGCGAGGACAAAGGCGAAGGTCGATGTGTTACCAGCCCGGATTTGCTGGAATGCCAGTGTCGTCCACTCGTAAGAGAATCCTTGCGGCAACGTCTGAGCGGCTAGCTGCTCCATGATCTTGATGGCCTGACCCTGGCTGTAGCCGGGCGCCGCAGCGCCATCGAGTTCAGCCGCCGTATAAAGATTGTACCGCGGCACCCTGTAAGGGCCGGTTACCGTTCGCACTGTCGTAAAGGCGCCAAGTGGAACTGTCTCACCGTTGTTGTTGCGAACACGGATCTTCAGGGCGTCGACGGTATCGGCGCGATTCTCGGCTCGAGCTTGCGCCACCACGCGGAAAGTACGACCGAACAGGTTGAAGTCGTTCACATAGGCGGAGCCCAGATAAATCTGTAGCGCCGCGAATACATCCGGCACGTTGATGCCGAGCAGCTGAGCCTTGGTGCGGTCGATATCGAGATAAAGCTGCGGTGTCGTGTTTTCAAAAAGCGAGAAAACCTGCAGCAGACCAGGCGTCTGTGCCGCCTTTCCCATCATTGCGTAGGTCACGCCCTGCAGCGCCTGAAAGCCCAGGCCCGCGCGATCCTCGATCATCATGCGGAACCCGCCGGCATTGCCGATGCCGGAAACCGGCGGCGGGGCTGCAACAAAGATCAGGCCATCGTGGATCGCTGAGAGTCGTTGGAACAATTGCCCTTGAATCGCGGCCGCCGATTGCCGCGGATCTTCCGCGCGTTTGTCAAAGGGGTCGAGCGTCACGAAAACGGCACCCGAGTTGGGCGCGTTTGTAAAAGTGGCTCCGGAGAAGCCGACGATGTTGACTGCATGCGCAATCCCGGGAATCGACAGCGCGATCTCGACAGCCTTGCGGTTGACCTCGTCGGTGCGTGCAAGCGATGCCGCTGGCGGCAATTGCGTGACGATGATGAGATAGCCGCGATCAAGCTGAGGAATAAAACCGACCGGCGTCTTACGGAATTCGTTTAGGCCGAAAGCAATGATGCCGGCATAGACCATCAACATCATCATGGCGATACGAACAAGCTTCGCGGAGAGCTTTCCATAGCCCCGCGTCAGCATGTCGAAATAACGATTGAACAGCCCGAAGAAGCCATGAATGGGCTTGCTCCACCAATGCCCGTCCAGGACCTCATGGTGCGGCTTGAGCAACATGGCGCAAAGCGCTGGCGACAGCGTCAGCGAAACGATCAACGAGATGATGGTAGCACCCGCGATGGTGAGCGCGAATTGGCGATAGAATTGGCCCGCTATGCCGGTAATGAAGGCGGACGGAATAAATACCGCCGACAAGACGAGCGCGATGGCGATCAGCGCACCACCGACCTCGTCCATACTTTTGACTGCTGCGTCGTGCGGGGTGAGGCCGTTCTCGATGTTTCGCTGGACGTTCTCGACGACCACGATCGCATCGTCGACCACGATGCCGATCGCGAGCACGAGTCCAAACAGCGAGAGATTATTGAGCGTGAAGCCAAACACCGCCATGAAAAAGAAAGTGCCGATCAGCGATATCGGAATGGCCACGATGGGAATGATCGCCGCCCGCCAGGTCTGCAAAAACAGGATGACGACCAGAACCACGAGGATGATAGCTTCGCCAATCGTCGATTCGACCGCCTCGACGGACTGCTGAATGAATTCGGTCGGATTGTAGACAATGTCGTATTTCAGACCTGGCGGAAAACGCTTCGCCAGTTCATCCATCGTCTTTTTGATGTTTGTTGAGGTTGAGAGTGCGTTCGATCCGGGCCGCTGGAAGATGCCGATCGCAATTGCGGGATCACGATCGAGGTAGGAATTCGTCGAATAATCCTGCGCCGCGAGCTCGACGGTGGCGATATCTTTTACCCGAACGACGGCGTTCGCAGTCTGCTTGATGACGATGTTGCCGAACTCCTCCGTACTTGTGAGCCGGCCAAGCGTCTGTACGGAAATCTGGAACGCGCCAGGTTTGTCTACCGGCGGCTGGTTGAGCACGCCCGAGGCGACCTGCACGTTTTGACCCTGCAGCGCGACAACCACGTCATTGGCGGTAAGACCGAGCGATTGCAATCGGTCCGGATCGAGCCACGCACGCATCGCGTAGTCGCGGCTGCCGAAAACGATGAGCGAGCCGACGCCGTCAACGCGCGTGATCGTATCCGTGATTTCAATGGTCGTATAATTGGAGATGAACAGTGTGTCGCGTGATTTATCGGGCGAATAAAGATGCACGACCATCATCAGGTCGGGAGAGCTTTTGTTGACGGTCACGCCGATATTGCGCACGTCGAACGGCAAACGAGGCTGAGCGATGCTGACGCGGTTTTGAACCTGGACTTGCGCGATATCCAGATTGGTGCCGATGTCGAAACTAACGGAGATCGTAAAACGGCCGTCGCCGGTCGAGTTCGACGACATGTAGATCATGTTCTCGACGCCGTTGATCTGCTGCTCGATCGGCGTGACGACGGTTGCAGCCACAACATCGGCGCTAGCGCCGGGATACTGGCCTGACACTGTGATGGTCGGCGGCGCGATATCCGGATATTGCGCGACAGGCAAACGGGAAAATGCCACGCCGCCCAGGATCACGAAAACGATCGAGACGACAGAGGCAAAAATTGGTCTGTCAATAAAGAAGTGCGAGATACGCATGGACCGTCACGCCGTTACTTGGCAGCCTGCGGCGCGCCGTCAGGACCAGCAGTAGGCTTGGCTCCCTGCTCCTCCGGCTTCACCTTCTGACCCGGACGCGCTTGCATGAGACCGCTGACGACGATGCGGTCATCCGGCCCGATCCCGTCCTTGATGGCGCGCAGACCGTCCTTGGTGACCTGACCGAGCGTCACATATTTTGGCCGCGCAGTATCCTGATCATCAACGACCATAACGAACCGACGCGCCTGTTCGGTGCCGATGGCAGCGTCCGGTACGAGCAGCGCCTCGTAAGGTGCCGTACCGGGTACACGAACGCGTGCGAACATTCCCGGCGTGAATATCTCTTTGGAATTGGCAAGGACCGCTCGGCCGCGGATAGTACCGGTCGATCGATCTATAACGTTGTCGACGAAGTCCATCCGGCCTTTGTGATCGAAATCGCTTTCATCGATCAGTTTGAGCGCCACCTGCACACCGGCATTCCGGCTGGCAACATCCTGGCCGGCCGTCGAGAGCCGTTCGTAACGAAGGTAGGACGCCTCATCGAATGTGAATTCGAAATAAATCGGATCGATCGACACGATCGTAGCGAGCAACGTGGTATTGCCCCCGGTCCCACCGGTGACAAGGTTGCCAGGCGACACACGCCGGTCACCGATTCGTCCATTCATCGGCGCACGCAGTTCGGTGAACTCCATGTCGAGTTCGGCCTGGCGCACCGCCGCCTCATTGGCGCTGACCGAGGCCTTGGCGTTGCGGAACGCCTGAGCGCGCTGTTCGAACGTCTGATCGGTGATAGTTTTGTCGCGCACAAGTTGCTGGCCGCGCGTGTAGTCGGATTCTGTAAAGGCAACGTTGGATTGCGCCTGCACAAGATTTGCGCGCGCTTGGTCGAGCGTGTTCTGGAACGGTCGCTTGTCGATGGTGAAGAGCAGGTCACCCTGTTTGACAACTTGCCCGTCCTTGAAATGCAACTTGTCGAGATAACCCGAAACGCGCGCGCGGATTTCGACAGAATTTATCGCCGCGAAACGCCCGACATATTCGTCGTAGTCGACAACCGTACGCTTAATAGGCTTGGCGACCGTGACTGCCGGCGGAGGTGGCCCTCCACCTTGCTTCTGCTGCTCGCCGCAGCTTGCGACCAAAGTCGCAAGAACGAGCAGCGCTGCGAGCCTGCGTCCGCATTGCATCAAAGAAAATGATGAAATCGACCCTTCAAAATTCATGGATTCCTGCAGCGAAAAGGCGCCGACGCGGCCTGTCCCCATAGCGTCGCCATTCAACTATGTCCACCTGCCGCCTTAAGCAATAGCACAAAGTAACGTCAATTTAGCGGCG
>JANWKN010000014.1 GCA_025451355.1 Pseudolabrys sp.
ACGCCGACAGCGTACAGGACGCCGGAATTCTGCGCTACGACGTCCTGCAGCAGGGCAACCGGCCCAATCACCTGACGCTGGTCGAGGTATGGCGCGGAAACAGCGACCTTGAAAAGCACGAAGTAGCCGCGCACACCCGCAAATTCCGTGACCGGCTTCTGCCGATGAGCGGCAGCTTGTATGACCAGAGGCTATATCAAGCGATCAATTGACATTGCGTTTTGTAAGTACGCTCGTGTTTTCAAAAGTGGGGGCGAAAAGACACGGCCAGGTGTGGCGTTCTGTAGTTATCTCGCGACACCGAATGTCCGCTTATGCTTTCACTGGCTTCGTGTCTGCTTGTGGCACAGACCGTGGATCGTATCGCAATTTTGCCCGGCATGACAGAAATGGAAGCGGCCTGACGAGCCTGCGTGGCATTCACAAGTCTTTTTGCTTACCAGGCCCTCGGGGCAGTGGGCGAAACGTTTGAAGCGGACCGCGGCGGAAGCCTCGTAAATCGTCAGAACAGTAATTGCTCCGATGAGAGCCGCGAACACTGCTTTCCTAAGCATTTGATCCATTGCCACTGAAATTCTCCAGGCGTGCGTGGTTGTTTAATTCAAAGACTCTCTATTCTATGGACTTTGAGATAGCGGCATATTGGACCGAGGGCCATCTTCCTTTGTAACTGACACCTGCCGTCTCGGCAGCAGTCCGTTTTAGGTTGCATGCTACGAAATAAAGGAGGAGTCCTCAGGTCGTCTGCGTTGACATTCCAATCCGTTCTCCAAATACTTGCTGTAATAGCAGGCAAAATGCCGCTGAAATATCCGGGGAGGAATGCAATGAAGACGTCACGCAGGACGCTTCTGAAAAATTCTGCCGCTGCCGCTGCCACGCTCAGCCTCGACTGGCGCTACGCGAGTGCGCAAGCTGAAACGGTTCGCATCGGAGTCATTTTCGATCACTCCGGTCCTTTCGCCGCCGGCGGCTCAGTCGCGTCCTCCATAGGTACGCAGATTGCCATTGACCTATGCAACGAACGTGGTGGCGTTGCCGGAAAATACAAAGTTGTTCCGGTCAACGCAGATTCGCAGAGTAAAGCTGACGCTGCGATCAATGAGGTCGAGCGCCTGATCAATCAGGAAAAGGTCGATATCATCGACGGCGTTTACTCAAGTGCGCACGCCGTCCCGCTCGCGGCGAAAGTGGAGCAGCAAAAGAAGATCCTTTGGATCACGACTGCGGTCGCGACAGCCGTATTCAAGGACAAGAACTTGAAATATGTTTTCCGCGCGCAGATTCATTCCGATCAATATGGTCAGGCGTTTGCTGGTTTCATCACCGAGAATGCAAAGGCCAAGCTTGGCGTCGAACCAACTGCCGTAAAGGTTGCGCTCATTCACGAAGACGGTCCGTACGGTGTCGGCGTCGCTGCGGCCGACGAAGAGTATTCAAAGAAAGCCGGACTCAATATCGTGATGCGGGAGGGCTATTCGGCTGCTGCCCCAGATCTTTCGGCGCTCGTAACCAAGCTCAAGAGGGCTGCGCCCGACGTCATCTCGCATGTTGGCTACAATCCGGACATAACATTGTTTCTCCGTCAGGCGCGCGAGAGCGGGTTGCGGTTCAAGATGCTGATCGGTGCGGGAGCGGGCTATAGCCAGCTCGACAAGCTGCGGGCGACGTTCGGCAAAGATATCGACAATTTCTGCAACATTGATCCGGTGCCCGCACAGCTTCTGGATCCGAAAAAACTCGCGCCCGGCATCGGCGAGCTCACCAACATCATGGTGGAACGCTACAAAGCCAAGGCGAACGCAACTGATGTGCCGCCACATTGCTCAATGGGGTTCAATCAGACCTGGATTCTTCTCAACAGTGTGTTGCCGATTGCAAAAGAGAAATACGGCGGCTTCGACGCCGAATCCGTCCGTAAGGCGGCCCTCGATGTCGATATTGCTCCCGGCGGAACAATTCAGGGCTACGGCGTTAAGTTCTTTCCGCCCGGCACCCAGCTTTCCGGACAGAATGAACGTTCGACGCCGGTCGTCATGCAGAACGCCGGCGAGCACATCTCCGTGGTGTATCCGACCAACATTCGGACCCAGGAGCCTGTGCTGCCGCTGCCGAAATCATCGGTCTACTCAATGTAGCCGATGATGTTGACAGTCGAGGGGCTTTCAAAGCGCTTCGGAGGATTCCTGGCAGTCAATCAGGTTTCCTTCGAAGTGCGCGAGGGCGAGATTCTCGGCCTCATCGGTCCAAACGGCTCGGGCAAGAGCACGACCTTCAATCTTATTGCGGGAAATCTGCGCCCGACGTCGGGGTCGGTCCGCCTGCAAGGCAAGGAAATCGCCGGTTTGCCGGCCTACGCCATCTGCCACAAAGGGGTCGGGCGCACCTTTCAGATTCCACGGCCCTTCCGCAAACTTTCGCTTCTCGAAAACGTGATGCTCGCAGCCTATTACGGCGGCGCCGGGAATATCGGGCGCGCCGAAGCTCTGCGCAGTGCAGGCGAGGCGCTCGATATGGTCGGGCTCCCATCCGATGCGACAGCGCGGACAGATGGGCTTGGCGCTGCCGCGCTCAAGAAGCTCGAACTTGCCCGTGCGCTCGCCACCAAGCCGCGCTTGCTCCTGGCCGACGAGAGCCTGGGTGGTCTCGACTCAACAGAAATGGAGCGCGCTGCCGAACTGCTCAACAATATCCGAACCCGAATGGGCATAACGATTGTCTGGGTCGAGCACATCATGGGTGTGCTGATGCGTATCGTCGATCGCGTCATCGTTTTAGATCACGGTGAGAAGATATTCGAAGGCGTACCAGGGCAGGCGGCCGTCGATCCCCGGGTCACAGAAGTCTATCTCGGCAAGAAAAAAACATAGCGCCATGCTCTCGCTCACCTCAGTTTCCGCCGGCTACGGATCCTTCCAGGCTCTGTTCGGGGTCTCCCTGGAGGTGCCGCAAGGCGAAGCGGTGGGCGTGATCGGACCGAATGGCGCCGGCAAGACAACGCTGATGCGTGTCATATCCGGTCTCATTCCGCTCCGCGAAGGTGCCGTGACGCTCGACGGGCAGCCAGTGGGTGGTCTCCCGGCGCATCGCATGGTCGAGCAGGGGATTGCCCATGTGCCGGAAAATCGCCGGTTGTTTGCGCGTTTGAGCGTCGAAGACAATCTGCGCATCGGGGCATACGTACCCCAAGCCCGGCGACGTTTCACCGAGCAACTCGCCTGGGTGTACGGGCTCTTTCCGCGTCTGAAGGACCGCCGGGAACAGGCAGCCGGGACACTTTCCGGCGGAGAGCAGCAGATGTGCGCGATCGGCCGCGCCCTGATGTCCAAGCCGAAACTGCTGCTGATGGATGAGCCCTCCGCCGGCCTAGCCCCACTGGTCGTGGCGCAAGTGTTCGAACTTGTCCAACGTATTCGCGCCGAAGGACTGACGGTTCTCATCGTCGAGCAGAACGTCCAGCAGGTGCTCGACGTCGTCGATCGCGCCTATCTCCTCGAGGTCGGCAGCATCAAGCTTGCGGGAAGCTCGGCGGAATTCAAGGAAAACAGCTTCATACGCAGGTCGTATATGGGGCTGTAGCGCGAATGGATCCTTATCTTATCGAAGCGATCATCAACGGCATCCTTCTTGGCGGCGTACTGGCGCTATTGGCGCTCGGCCTCAACCTGATTTTCGGAGTGATCGACGTTGTGTGGATCGCCTATGCCGACATCGTCATGTGCGGCATGTACGTGATCTATTTTCTTTACGTTGAATACGGGATACCGCTGCCGCTCACCTGCCTGATGGCGATCGCGAGCATCGCCGCGCTCGGCGTAGTTGTTCATCTTCTCATCATCGCGCCGGTCCTCAATTCGGCGCCGATCAATCAACTCTTGGCAACAGGCGGCCTGCTGTTCTTCCTGCAGAGCTTCGCCACGCTGCTCTTCGGCACGGATTTCCGCAATATCGGTGTTCGTCTGCCGGTACTCGAAATTGCGACACTCTACATCAGCTTTTCGCGACTGATCGCCTTTGCTGTCGGATTGATCGGCGCGGTCGCGCTCTATCTGTTTCTCAAGCGCACCTATATCGGCACTGCAATCCGCGCGATCGCGCAGGATCGCGAGATTGTCGGCCTCATGGGCGTCGATCAGCGTCGGATTTATCTGGTGACGTCCGCGATTGGTGGCGCACTGGCCGGGCTCGCAGCATGCCTTCTTGCTCTGCAATACGATGTGCATCCGCACATCGGCAATACATTTGGGCCGGTCATTTTCATGATCTGTGTGCTGGGGGGACTGGGCAACATGATCGGTGGCTTCATTGCATCCTTCATCATCAGCCAGATCATCGCTATTGGCGGCTACTACGCCAACACTGAGCTCTCTTATGTGCTCGCCTTCACTTTCTTCATCGTGTTGATGTTCGTTCGGCCGCGGGGGATCTTCGCGCGATGACCGTATCTCGAATTGCGATGCTTGTCGGACTGGTGATCCTCATTGCGCTGCCTGCAGTCGTGCCACCGTATTTTCTCCATCTGCTGATTCAGATCCTGCTTTGGGCGTTCATTTACACAGCATGGGCTCTGATGGGCCGTTTCGGTTTTGTCTCGTTCGGACACGGCGCTTTTATGGGGGTCGGCGCCTACGTGCCGGCTTTGCTCTGGACCTACTACGACGTCACGCCCTGGATCGGCATCCCCCTGGGCATCGCGTTCTCGATGTTGCTAGCGCTTGTCATCGGATACCCGTGTTTCCGTCTCAGGGTCGTCGGGCATTATTTTGCGTTGGTTACGCTTGCGCTCAGCCAGGTTGTGTTGCTTTCGCTGGTGGCCGCACGCGACATCACAGGTGGCTCACTCGGATTTACGCAAAAGGCCGTCGGCCACTCCTGGTATGCGCTGCAATTTCCGGAAAAGAGCTATTTTTACGGCATTTCGATCGTGGTATGGTTGATCGGACTTTACGTCTGGCAGCGCATCGATCGCAGCATCAATCGCGAGGCTCTCGAGGCTATCTCCGAGGATGAGGATGCCGCAGCTGCGATCGGCATCGATGTCTTGCGCGAGAAACTTCGCGTGACGGTTATCAGCGCGGCGCTCACCGCCTTGGGCGGCGCGATCTATGCGCAATATATGATGTATCTCAATCCCGAAACGGTCTCGGGTATCGCGGTGTCGCTGCAGATTGTTTTTGCGGTCATAGCAGGCGGTGTCTATTCGATGTTGGGCCCGACGGTGGGCTCGCTGCTGACACTTTCGTTGACGGAGGGCTTGCGCGTTTGGTTCGGCACCAATTTCATCGGTGCTGCCAACACGATTTACGGCATTCTCCTCATTCTCTGCATCATCTTCATGCCGCAAGGCATCGTCGGCGCGCTTAAAGGATTGAGGTTTCGCCTGCAGCATACGAAGGTGGCGGCTCCGGCCGAGTGATCGGCAGCAGGATCAAAGTACAATCCGCCGTCCTTCGTCGGCCGACCAATAGGCCGCGTAATTGACCTTAATGGTTTCGTAGGCCAACGCGAGGTCCGCAAGCGGCTCGCGCTTCCGCACAACGCACTCCATAAAATCCTGGATTTCCTGCAAGTAGCCGCGCGTCCATTCTTCTTCCAGACAGATATATTGCCAGCCGGTCTTGCGATCGACTTTCTCAGTGATGTAGACGCCTGCAAGTTTTTCTTCGTCAGTCAGATAGCTCATCAGGTGATTGTTGGGCGTTATGTTTGCGAACAACGAGCCGCCATTGGTGTACGTTTCGACGACATTGCGCACTCCGCCCATGATCATATCGCCGGAAAAGACCATGGCCTTTGTTCCGTCGGAAAACGTCAGGGTGAGCATGCCCCAATCCTCGACATCGACCGGCTTGGCCTTGATGTAAGCACGCTCTCGCTCCGCGAGGCAGGCGGCAACGTTGCCGACATCGGCGGTCACAGCCGAAACTGTTATTCGTTCGCCACGTGCTTTTGCCTCGACCTGCTTGAGATAAAGAACGGCCGAAAGCGGGTGACACCCCATGCGTATCAGCGAGCCGCCACCGGTCATCGCCCATTGCGCAGCATGAGCCGCATGCGAGCCGCTATGGCTTTCTTCGCCCTTCATGAAGAGGACTTTGTCTTTGGTGGCGTTAAGCACTTCGACCATTTTAGAAATGGCCGGCGCGTAGACCCAGTCTTCGGCATACATGAACAACTTGCCGCTGGCCTTGATGGCTTTGGTGGTCTTCTCCATTTCCTCCATGACACGTTCGTACATCAGTGATTTGGGCACATTTTTTCCGATCGGTTGCTTATCGCCTTCGCGTCCGAAATAGCCGGCGAACGGCTTTTCGCAAATAACGTGTTTTCCCGCCTGCATGGCTTGGACAATCATCGATGCATGCAACATCGGTGGCGTGCAGATATCGATCACGTCAAGATTTGGGTCGGCGACCAGATGGCGAAAATCTCTATATGTCTTGGCGATGTAATGTTTTTTGGCAAAATCGTCGACGTGGGCACCCCTTGCAGCAACCGCGCTGACTTCCGCCTCAAGGCCATAAACGCGCCTATACGCGTACATATGCAGCTCGGCGACAAACCCGCATCCGACAAGGCCTACGCTCACTTTCGGCATTCTGTGTCCCTCACTCAACGTGGCTTCCCGGTTTAGTCAGCGCCACTGGCTTAACGAGTTCCCATTGCTGAAGTAAAATGTAAATGTGTTTGCGGGGACGGCGGCGGAGAACCGCCATCCCGCGTGTTGCGATCCGCATAAAAATTTCAAGATTCGATAGGGCGGCGATGAACAAGAGGCGTGTTCTGAATTGTGCCCCGCTTCGTCCAACGGGCATCATCAAATAGTAGGGATCATTGCCATGAGTAAAACCAGCAGACACGACCAGGCCGAAGAACTCTTGCATGTTGAAAAGATCTCCGACGAAGCTCTGGAGGCTGCGGCGGGTGCGGGCGGCGATCGGGCAAGCAAATACACCCTCTTTTACTGCACGGCTTTGGATCTCTGTCCGGGTCCTTGAGGTCATTGGTCGTCCATTGGCATATGGAAATGACCGATCCGGGCATAAATCCGCTCCGATTGTGCCCGTCCCAGGTCATTTAAGATCGTGCTATATGATCTGCTGGACCGAAAGGGGGCGACTTTGTTGTACCAGCCGAAGCGGGTCCAAGAACAAGTGGCCGC
>JANWKN010000015.1 GCA_025451355.1 Pseudolabrys sp.
CGGATCAATTGGTCATCGCGAAAACGGGCTTGCCGCTCGCGTCCTTGATCTCACCCGACCAGGTCTTCTCGACGTCCTTCACGACGTTGGCAGGCATCGGAACGTAGTCGAGTTCTTCAGCCATCTTACCGCCGTTCTTGTAGGCCCAGGCGAAAAATTTGAGTGCCTCGCCGGTAGCAGCTGCTTCGCTGGGTTGCTTGTAGACGAGGATCCAGGTGGCCGCCGTCATTGGCCATGAACTGTCGCCGGCCTGGTTGGCGAGGATAACGCCGTAGCCGGGTTGCGATTTCCAGTCCGCATTGGCGGCTGCGGCCTGGAACGCTTCCGAGGTCGGCGCAACCGCCTTGCCGGCCTTGTTGACCATCTTTGTGTAGGTCAGCTTGTTCTGCTTGGCATAGGCGTACTCGACATAGCCGATCGACCCTTTGGTGTTGGCGACATTGTTGGCGACACCTTCGTTACCTTTGGCGCCGATTCCGCTCGGCCATTGCACCGAGGTGTTGACACCGACTTGCGATTTCCAGTCAGGGCTCACTTCAGCCAGATAGTAGGCGAAGTTATAGGTGGTGCCGGATCCGTCCGAGCGGTGCACGATCGCGATCGCCTGGCTCGGCAGCTTCACATTCGGATTGAGCTTTTTGATCGCCGGGTCATCCCAGGTCTTGATTTCGCCGAGGAAAATCTTGGCGAGGGTCGGACCATCGATGGTCAGATCGCCCGGGTTCACGCCGTCGAGATTGACGACCGGGACGATACCTCCCATCACCATCGGAAATTGCGCGAGGCCAGCTTCGTCGAGCTCCTTGCCCGGAAGCGGAGCATCGCTCGCGCCGAAGGTGACGGTCTTCGCCTTGATCTGCTTGATGCCGCCGCCTGAGCCGATCGACTGATAATTCAGTCCATTACCCGTAACCTTCCTATAGGCATCCGCCCATTTCGCATAAATCGGATAGGGAAAAGTAGCGCCGGCACCTGAGATGTCGGCGGCTTTGGCCGGGACGAACGCCACGGCGGCGATAACACCGACGGCTGCCAATGTGGTCCAATGTTTCAAGGGTTCTCTCCATGTTGGGTCGAAGCCGAGCGGGGACCGCCGTGCGGTCCACGATGGTGTTTCCGTCGCGCCCAATCGCTCGGGCGACCGCTGTTGATCTAAAAAACGCTCTCCACGGGTGGCTTCGGATTGATTGTTCTGGTTCAGCGCTCGAGGTTCCGAGGCCGTCGTCAGCCATAAGGGTCGCATGTCACCGTTCTATAAAGCTTTGGTGACAGTCACATGACAACGTAACAGTATGAATTTGATCAGGGTTCTGCCGCGGATGCGGATTCATCGGTGCGCAAGGGCAGGTGCATTGTGAATGTGGCTCCGGCCCCAAGTGTGCTCTCGATTGTAAGGCGCCCGCCGTGCCGATTGAGCACGTGTTTGACCAGTGCCAGCCCCAGTCCGGTTCCTCCCTGGGCCCGGCTGTCGGTCACATCGACCCGATAAAAGCGTTCGGTGAGGCGCGGCAGATGTTCGGGAGCTATGCCCGGACCGTAGTCCCGTACCGCGACGCGACCCTCCGGCATACCCGCACGCGTCTGTCCGCGAGAGACGGTGATGTCGACGCGCTTGCCGGCCGCACCATATTTAAGTGCGTTTTCAACCAAGTTCTCCAATGCGCGGATCAGTTCGTCGCGATCGCCCAACACCCAGAGCGGGTCCAACGGTATCGTTACCTTGATATCCACGCCACGATCACGCGCCAGCGTCTGCAGCCCGTCGACCACCTGTCGCACGATCGGCGGAAGGTCGACCGGCGTATTCGGCTGCAGGTGAGCGTTGAGCTCGATGCGCGACAGTGACAGCAGATCGTCGATCAGCCGCGCCATGCGTGTCGCCTGGCCTTGCATAATATCGAGGAACTTCCCCCGCGCAACGGAATCATCCTTGGCCGTCCCCTGCAGCGTTTCAATGAAACCCAGCAAGGCGGCGAGCGGAGTGCGCAGCTCATGACTGGCGTTGGCAATGAAGTCGGCGCGCATTTCCTCGACGCGGCGCAGCGGAGTGAGATCGTTGAACGTCATCAGCAGGAGATCGACGGTTTGCTCGCCGCCGGCCCCGAACCTCACGGGCGTGACGAATGCCTCCATCCAGCGATCAAGCGGAACGCGTTCGAAAAATTCTACACGCTGCGGCTCGCGTCGTCTTGCTGCCCGGCGCACCGCATCGACTAACTCCGGCATGCGCAGGCCAATCAGCGCTGGCTCGCCGCGGCTCAAAGCCGGCGCAATACCGGTGGCGGCCTCGTTGAACGCGACCACCCGTCCATCGCGATCGAGCACAATGGCCGCGCCAGGCAGTCCGGCGATGAGCTGCTCGATCAACTGAGCCTGCGGATTGCCGATAACCTGTTCGGCCGTGCGCGCGATGGTAGCACTGCTGACGATTTCCGGAGGACCGAACAAGGCTTGCCACGCTCCGCGCAATCGGCCCGCCAGGCCGTTGGCGGAAGAAAGATCGCGACGGTCGTCTTCTATGGCCATGGTCAGTCAGCGTCGGTCTTCCCGGATTCAATTTCAGTACGGATCGGCGCGGTCACCGACCTTATCAATTCCGGTTTGCCTCTACGACGCGCACCTTTGAAATTCAGCCAAAGCTCGCGCGTGCCGAGTATGATCAGAGCAAGCGCGAAAGGCACGATGTAGTAAAGCAGCCGGAAAAGCAGGAGTCCCGCCAATACGGATTCCTTGTCGAATTGCCAGAGTGCGACGAGCATTGCTGCGTCGAAGACGCCAAGGCCGCCGGGCGCGTGACTGGCAAAACCGAGCAGCGTTGCCGAAACGAACACCACCGCGATCGTCACGAAGTCGATGTTGGGTTCGCCCGGCAACAGCATGTACATGGCAAGCGCGCAAAAACCGAGATCGAGAATGCCGATGCATATCTGCACCAGCGTGGATGGTCCGCTTGGCAACCGCACCTTCCACTCGCCCTGGCCGATTACACGCGGCGCGCTCCAGACCCAGATCACATACGAAACAAGTACGGCGAGCATCGCGAGACCGATGACGCGGTTCGCCCAGGGCGGCAACTGGTCGATCGGCACGGCGGCTTCCGGGTGATAAGCGACACCGAGGCCGAGGACGGTGGCGTTGCCCAGCCAGAAGGTCAGACCGGCGATGAAGCAGATTTTCGCAACCTCAATTGCATCAAGTCCGTACATCGAATAGATGCGGTAACGCACAGCACCCCCGGTGAATACGGTGGCGCCGATATTGTGGCCGATCGAGTAGCTGGTGAAACCGGTCAGCGCCGCGATGCGATATGGAATTTCATTGCGTCCAATGGTTCGCAGCGCAAACAGGTCGTAGAAGGTGAGCGTAAAATAGCCACAGGCCACAAAAAAGGCAGCGGCCGCGATGTGGTGAGGCTGCGTTGCCTTCAACGCCGAAATCACCTCGTCGGTGTCAATGTCGCGCAGCATGTGTAAGAGCACCACCGCTGCCACGCTGATAATGGCGATGCTGAGCAGCACGCCGATCCTGTTCCAGCCGATCGTGTTCTGGAAAAACCGCGCCACCGCGCGCAAAGACTTGAGCATCATTCCTCCGGCTTGACGCCAGTTATTACGACCTTGAAGTCGCGCGCGCCGCGATTGCACGCTCCACCCGACCCCCTAGCAGAACTCCTATCACGGGGCGAGTAGACCGCCCGCAGTTCCAGCAGACTGCTAGAATGTCCTTAATAAGGCGTACTGCCGAGCACTTGCGGGCTGGCCCGTTCAGGAGGCGTTCATGACGGAATCCAAGCGTGTTCTGCCACGTCGTGCGGTTCTCAAGACGGCCGGGTTGGGCGTTGGCGCGGGCCTGCTCGCCGGTGTCTCCGCGCCAGCGCAAGCTGCGCCCGACACCGAAATCTGGAGCGCCGAATACTGGACAAAAAAAGGCGACGTCCCCCTCTATATATTCCGCAAACGGCTCGGTGCGCCCAAGCCGGGGGAATCGTCGCGGCCCGTCCTCTTCCTGGTGCACGGCTCGTCGGTAACGTGGCGAATTTTCGATCTCGATACGCCCGGCCACGGCGAATATTCGATGATGAACGTATTCGCACGCTGGGGCTTCGACGTCTGGACCATGGACCACGAAAACTACGGCAAATCGGGCCGCACCGGAGGCAATTCCGATATCGCAAGTGGCGCGCAGGACCTGAAGGCCGCAATGCAAGTTGTCATGCGCGAAACGGGACAGTCGAGGGCACATTTCATGGGTGAATCGTCCGGCGCCTTGCGTGCCGCAGTTTATGCAATGACCGAACCGGATCGCGTGGACCGGCTGGTGCTGGCGGCGTTTACATATAAAGGCACCGAGTCCCCGACGTTGAAGAAACGCGCCGAGCAGCTTGAATATTTTCGCACACACAACATGCGCCCACGCGACCGCGCCATGATCGAGAGCATTTTTACGCGCGACAAAGCCGGTACGACAAATCCCGCTGTTGGAAAAATCCTCGCCGACGTTGAATTGCAATTCGGCGATCAGGTGCCGACCGGCACATATCTCGACATGACGGCGAACCTTCCCGTTGTCGATGCCAAAAAGGTATCCGCGCCGGTCTTACTCGTACGCGGTGAATATGACGGCATCGCAACAGTGGAAGATCTGTTCGATTTTTACCGGCAGCTACCGCACGGCGACAAGCAGCTGGTGATTTTGCCGAACACCGCCCATTCGGTGGCGGTCGCAATCAACCGCCATTTGTTCTGGCATGCCGTGCGCCACTTCCTCGACATGCCGAGCCCGACGGCAATTTGATCTATCAAAATCTGGCGGCAAAAAACTCCCGCAGGGCGGCCGTAGTTTCGGCCGGCGCTTCGTCGGACAGGTAGTGCCCCGAGGGGACGGCCTTGGCGGCAACGATATTGTTCGCGTAGCTGTGCCAGATTTCCGCAGGGCCCGGATTGTGGTTGCGCCCAACACCCCCGGTTGCGCCCCATAACAGGAGCACTGGACATTCGATCTTGCGGCCCGCGGCAAAATCTTTTGCGTCCATCTCCAGATCGACACCGGCTGCTGCCCTGTAGTCCTCGCAAATGGCGTGGATCGTCTCCGGATTACGGAAACAGCGCTTGTATTCGGCCAGCGCTTTCGGATCGAAGAAGCCAAGACCCTGTTTGGTCTTTGCGAGTTTCTTTTCAATGAACCAGTCGGGATCGGCACCCATCATCCGCTCAGGCAAATCGAAGGGCTGGATATTGAAGAACCAGTGCCAGGAAAACGTCGCCCACTGTTTGTTGATGTGATTGTACAGATGGTGCTGCGGGACGATGTCGAGGATCGCCGCGCGTCCGACCTTTTGCGGATGATCGATGCACATGCGATGTAGAACGCGGGCGCCACGATCGTGGCCGGCGGCGTAGAACTTGTCGAAGCCGAGCGCCGCCATCACCTCGACCTGGTCCTGCGCCATCGCCCGGAATGAATAGCCGGCATGATCGTCGCCGCCGGGCGGCTTCTCCGAATCGCCATAGCCCCGCAAATCGGTCGCCACGACGGTGAACTCGCGCGCCAACGTGGGCGCGACCTTGTGCCAGTTCAGATGAGTAAACGGATTCCCGTGCATCAGCAGCAACGGCGGCCCGCTTCCGCCCGTCACGGTGACGATACGTGCGCCGCTGGTCTTGATTTCAGTTCGCCTGAAGCCTTCGAGCATGGTCCGCCGCGATTTGCGTGAACATAACAAATTCCGGCACGTGGCAAGAGGACGCAAACCAGACCTGGACAAAGAGAAAGCCCCGACCTCGTGGTGAAGCCGGGGTTATTTCCCGTCCATGGCCTGCTCGCTTAGTTGCAGACTGTAATGCGGCGGACGCGCAATCCGGCCGGCGTATCAACGACCTTCTTCACAACGTAGCATTCCGAAGCGATGACGGTCGCCGGCGCGACGAGGCCGATGCCGACGCCGTGGCCGCCACCGTGCCAGCGTCCATGATGGCCGTGCCAGTGCGCGGACGCGGTGGTGGGGGTCAGAGCCGCCGCACCGATCACAGCGGAGGCACCGAGGGCGAGAGCGAGCTTGCGAAACATGGTGGGTACTCCTGTCTCGGGGACGTGCACGGAATGTGCATCCTGAACATGGGTCGCGGGCACTCGTGGAAAGGTTCAAACCGGTTCACCCTTTGCGAACCGCACCACTTTTTCTGCGCCAAAGGACCGCAAACGCCCGGATTTGCCGGCTTTTGCTTGCCCAATCGCGTGCGAAAAGGGGAAACTGGTATCAGGCCCGGGGGCGGGCAGGTGCATACGAATTTTGTACAGTCCGGTTTGAACCTCGGCGCCCTTTCAACCGACCTATGCACGAGCCGATTGTTTCCGCGATGCAAACGACTTCGGACGAGGTTCTGATCTCGCGAATCGCAGGTGGCGACCCGCTTGCCATGCAGGTGCTGTACGCGCGGCACCATGTTCGCGTGTACCGGTTCGTACTCCGGGTGGTACGCAACGAAGCGACGGCGGAAGGCTTGATCAGCGAGGTGTTCCTCGACGTCTGGCGGCAAGCCGGAAAGTTCGAGGGCCGTTCCGCCGCTTCGACATGGATGTTGAGTATTGCGCGGTTCAAGGCCCTGTCGGCATTGCGACGGCGGCCGGAGGAGGAGCTTGACGAGGAGACGGCAGAGCAGATCGAGGATCACGCTGACGATCCCGAGACGACTCTGGCGAAAAAAAAGAAAGAGTCGGCTCTGCGGCAATGCCTGGCCAGACTCTCGGCGGACCATCGGGAAATCGTCGACCTCGTGTACTACCACTAGAAGTCGGTGGAGGAGGTGGCCGAGATCGCCGGCATCCCGGAGGCGACGGTGAAGACGCGCATGTTCTACGCGCGGAAGAAACTCTCGGAGCTCCTGAAGGAGCAAGGAATAGATCGAGGTTGGCCGTGAATGCGAAACAAGAAGCGCCCGAGCGCCAGGAAATCGAAGAGCTTCTGCCGTGGCACGCCGCGGGAACGCTGAGCCGCCGCGACGCCCAACGCGTCGAAGAGGCGCTTGCGCGCGATCCCGAGCTTGCCCGCCGTTACGCGCTGGTGCGCGAGGAACTGGGCGAGACTATCAATCTTAACGAGACGCTGGGGGCACCGTCAGCGCGTGCGCTGGAAAATCTGTTCGCCAAGATCGACGCCGAGCCTGCACGCCAGCCGACGACGTCTCTGAATCTCGACGGCCGTATCGACGAATTCCTTGCCGGCTTGTCACCACGCACGCTCGCCTGGTCGGCAACCGCCGCTGCACTGGCGATCGTGGTGCAGGCCGGATTTCTCGCGGACATCATGCTGAAGGAGACGAAGAGGACGGGCTACGAAACCGCATCGGCTCCCAGCACCGATCCGGGCGTGGGCGCGTTTGCCTTGATCCGGTTTGCACCGCAGGCATCGTCCGATGACGTCACCAAATTCCTCGAAGCCAACAAGCTGTCGATCGCGGCGGGGCCGATGGCCGGCGGACTTTATAAAGTGCGCGTCGCGGTGACGGGAATTCCGAAGGGCGAACTCGCCAATATCGTGAAGAAGCTGCAACAGGACAAAGTCGTCGGCTTCATCGCCACCACCGAATGACGGAGTCAACGGTCGTAGCGAAGCAGAGGCTTGAGATTGCGCTGGATTGCTGCCACTTCTGCTTGGGAGAGTCCCGGATACGAATGACAACGCCCCCGCCCCAAACAATGAAACTGCGCGTAACGCGCAACGAGGCAATTGCCGACGGCATTAACATCGTCGAATTTCGCGATGCTGTTGGAAATGAGCTGCCGCAATTCTCCGCGGGCGCGCACATCGCCATCCACGTGCCCAACGGCATGCTCCGCAAATATTCGCTGTGCAACGACCCCGCCGAACGTGATCGCTACCAAGTCGCAGTGAAACGCGAGATCAATGGCCGTGGCGGCTCATGCAGCCTGATTGACGATGTGAAGGCCGGCGACGAACTGATGGTAATCGCGCCGGTGAACGACTTTGGCCTGCCGCCGCGCGCGCAGGAATTCCTGTTCATTGCTGGCGGCATCGGCGTGACGCCGATGATGGCCATGATTCGGCAGGTGATAGCGGAGGGCAAACGCTTCCGCCTGTTCTACTGCTCGCGTTCGCCGGAAACGACGGCGTTCCGCGAGGAACTGACCGCGCCGCAATTCAAGGACATGGTCACGATTCACTACGATCAGGGCGATCCCTCACGCTCGCTCGATCTCCGGCCAATCTTGGCCGAGCGGAAAAATCGCGAGCATCTCTACTGCTGCGGGCCACGCCCGTTGATGGAAGCGGTGCGCGCCATGACTGATCACTGGTCGCCGACCGCCGTACATTTTGAAGCGTTCAGCGAAGCCGAGACGCACAAGCCGGATGACAAGCCGTTCAAGGTGCGTCTCGCACGCTCCGGCGCGGTGCTCGACATTTCGACCAGTACGACAATCCTCGAAGTCCTGCGCGAGCACGGGCTCGAGGTGCCCAGTTCTTGCGAAACGGGCACTTGCGGCATCTGTCGGACAAAATTGCTGGCTGGCGAAGCCGATCATCGCGATCTTGTTCTGGCCGAACACGAGCGCAAGGACACGATCATGATCTGCGTCTCCCGCGCGCGTAGCGACCAGATCACGATCGATCGCTAGCTATTGCTGGATCACACGCAGATAGGCGCGAACCGCAAGTGCATCGTCGTGGCTGAATTTGAACTCGGGCATGTCGGGGTGGCCGCCCGAAATTCCCCGTTCGAGCGTGCGTGGAAATTCATCAAGATCGATGCTGCGGCCGAACGTCCGGAAAGCTGGCGCATCGGCATGCCGGCTTTTGCCTTTAACGCCGATGGCATGACAACGTCCGCAGAATTGCGCAACCAGCGCCTGGCCACGGGCGACCGGATCCTGCGCCTGGGCTGAGCCGGCGAACAGGACGACGACAAACGAGAAGATCGGCGGCAGGCTTTTCATTGGTGGGACAAATCGAGCCAGGTGCCGGAGACCTCCTCCATCGGGGCGATGGACGCACCTGTGATCACCGCGATACTGCCCATCCTGCCCCACCGGAATCAACCCATGACCGACCCCGCCGCATATCAGTCGCTGCCGCCGGCTGAAGACTGTCAGGTCGGCTACAGGTTCATCTCAGCGCTGGCATCGATGAAATGAACGAAAAGCTGGGCGCGTTCGGCTAGAAGGGACTGATCGGCGCGTCCCAATAAGGCTCCGATAGCTTGCGCTCACGCATAGGGATCGTTTACCCGGCGTAGACGAGATTGGCAGCGCCGGGGCTCGCGGCCTCGTCCGTCTTGTGCGCCGGTTTATCGGTCACTTTGCGCGAACGCCTGGCCCGAATTTGCCTGGAGTGCGAAAGCGGCATGGGGCACCTCCGATCCTCGGTCTGAGAGTCCACAATTTAGGACGGAGCCCATAGTTCGATTGTGAAGGAGTTCACTCACCCCGACAATTTATTGAGCGTCGCGATACTGCTGACGATGTCTACCCAAGTATTTTATCGATTGTGATCGGAAGATCGCGCACACGTTTTCCGGTGGCGTGATAAACGGCGTTGGCAACGGCGGCAGCAACGCCAACGATTCCAATCTCACCAACGCCTTTGATCCCAAGCGGGTTAACCGTGCTGTCCGGCTCTTCAACAAAGATGACCTTGATATCGTGCACGTCGGCGTTCACCGGTACATGGTATTCCGCGATATTGGCGTTCATGACACGACCGAAAGCATGATCCACCAACGTTTCTTCATGGAGGGCCATGCCGATGCCCCAGACCACGCTCCCCATGATCTGACTGGCGGCGGTTTTCGTATTGATGATGCGACCGGCAGCGACCGCATTCACGGCGCGGGTCACCCGGATGACGCCGAGTTGCTCGTCAACTTTCACTTCAACGAAAATCGCCGAGTGTGTGTTACGTGCATGTTTGTTGTCTTCTTTAAATTCAGAGAGCTTTTCGCGCTCAATTCGTTCCACGCCGCCGTGCCGCATGGCGTCCGCGAGCGGTACCGAGCGGCTTGCGGCGGCCTTGGCGACAATCATGCCGTCGGAAAGAACGACGTCATCATGCTTTAAACCGGCCAATGGCGAGCCTGGCATCTTTTGCGCGAGCGCAAGAAGCTCCCTGCGAATTTCATCGGCCGTGGTTGTAATGGCGTACGCCACCGAAGCCGCCGTCCACGAACCACCCTCGACCTGAGAATGCGGCAGCGACGAGTCGCCGAGTTTCACTGTCACGTTGTCGATCGGCAGGCCGAGCGCATCAGAAGCGACTTGTGCCATGATCGTGTAGGTGCCGGTGCCGATATCGGAGGTGGCGCACGAAACCTCCGCATGGCCGTTGGCGGTCAGAACGATGCGATTACCCATCGGCATCTGCAGCGCTTCCCAGACGCCGGTCGCCATGCCCCACCCGACCAGATCGGTGCCATCACGCATCGATCGCGGTTCGGGAGTGCGTTTGGCCCAGCCGAACGCCTCGGCGCCCTTCCGATAGCACTCCTTCAACTGCTTGCTGGTGTAGGGAAGGTCGTTGTTCTGGTCACGATCCGAATAGCAACGCAGACGCAACTCGACAGGATCGAGTTTGAGTGCGACGGCGAGCTCATCCATCGCGCATTCCAGCGCGTAGACGCCCGTTGCCGCGCCGGGTGCCCGCATGTCGGAGGGCGTCGGGACATCGAGCCGCGCGAGCTTGTGTTCGTATTTCGCGTTTGCACTTTTGTAGAGCAGAGCCGACCATGAAGTGTCGTTGCGGGAGAACTCTTCATACTGTGAGGTCATGGCGATCGCTTCATGGGTGATCGCGTCGAGCGTTCCATCGTTCCTCGCGGCGATCGCCACACGCTCGATAGTCGCCGGCCGATAGCCGAGGCCGTACATCTGATCCCTCGTCAATACGAGCCTCACGGCGCGCTTCAGCTGAAGCGCACCCTGCACCGCCAACACCACCTGATATTGCGGCCGCAAGCCCGAGCCGAATGCGCCTCCGACAAAAGGCGACATGACGCGCACGTCGTCCGGTTTGAGGCCAAAGATGCCGCAGATGTAGCGCTGCACGTTCTGCACGCCCTGCGTCTTGTCGAACACCGTGAGTTTTCCGCCGTCGTTCCAGGTCACCGTCGAGGCAAACAATTCCATCGGGTTGTGATGCTCGATTGGGATGTAGTACTCGGCTTCATGCCGTACGGCCGCCGCGGCGTGGGCCTTTGCGGCATTGCCACGCGGCTTGTCGGGCTTTTCAACCATGTAGGCCTTATCGATCCGCGTGTGGAGATCGGTGGAATGTGTCTCGGCGTCGTAGTCGACCTGGACCAGGGTGGCCGCAAACCGGGAGATCTCCCATTCCTCGGCGAGCACCAGCGCGATCGGCTGGCCGTTGAACTTGATCTTGTCGTCGAATAGCGGACGAAAGGGCGAACCGGTGGGAGCAACCTCGTCATTGTAGCCCTTGTCGCCACTCGCCATCTTTGGCCGGTTTTCATGAGTCAGAACGTCGAGTACGCCCTCGACCGCAAGAGCCTGGCTGGCATCGATCCGCGCGATGCGGCCTTTGGCGATGGTCGATGTGACGACGCTTCCATACACGAGATCCGGCGCCGTGAATTCGCCGGCGTATTGCGCCGAGCCTGTGACTTTCGCGCGTCCGTCAACGCGGGGTGTGGGCGTGCCGATATATGTCATAACGCTTACCGGATTTTCTTGCTGGACTGGATTTGCGGAGTGGCGTTCGCAGCCTGCGCCAACGTGCGCAGAATGGCGCGGCGCGCGAGATCGATTTTGAAGGCATTGTGGGCGAAGCCTTTGGCATCGCGGAGCAGAATTTCGGCCGCTCGTGCAAAGGCATCCGATTTGGCCGGCTGGCCGCGCAGTGCCGCTTCGGCCTCCGCGTTACGCCACGGCTTGTGCGCGACGCCGCCAAGCGCGAGACGCGCTTCCTTGATTCGGCCCCCCTCCAGTTCCAACGCGGCGGCAACCGACACCAACGCGAACGCATAAGACAGCCGGTCACGAATCTTCAGATAACTGTAATTGGCCGCGAAGCCCCGCGCTGGAAGCTCGATCGCTGTGATGATCTCGTCCGCCTTGAGATTGGTGTCCACCTCCGGTCTGTCACCGGGAAGCCGGTGGAATTCAGCAAACGCTATCGCGCGTTCTCCTGCCGGACCCGCCACATGAACCTTCGCTTCAAGCGCAGCGAGCGCGACGCACATATCGGACGGATGCGTTGCGATGCAGGCTTCGCTGGTTCCGAGGATTGCGTTGATCCGGTTGATGCCGTTGATGGCCGAACAGCCACTGCCGGGCTCCCGTTTGTTGCACGGTGTCGCCACGTCATAGAAATAAAAGCAACGCGTTCGTTGCATCAAGTTGCCGCCGGTCGACGCCATATTGCGAAGTTGCTGCGAGGCCCCGGCCAGGATTGCGCTCGACAGTAACGGATAGCGCTTCTCGACCACGGGGTGGTAAGCGAGATCGCTGTTCGGAACGAGCGCACCGATGCGCAGTCCGCCATTGGCTGTTTCTTCCACGGTCTTGAGCGCCAAATGCGTGATGTCGATTAGGCGCATTGGACGCGCGACGTCGTATTTCATCAGATCGATGAGATTGGTGCCGCCTGCGATGAACGTGGCTGCAGGATCGGCGGAGATTTGCCGAACGGCATCGGCCACGTCGCGCGCCCGTGCGTACTCGAAATTGATCATGATTTGCTCCCCATTGCGCCCATCGCCTGCTGAATAGCGGCGACGATGTTGGGATAGGCACCGCAGCGGCAAATGTTGCCGCTCATCAGCTCGCGAATTTCATCGGCGGTTTTCGCCTTTCCCTCCGCAAGGAGCCCCGCCGCCGAGCAAATCTGGCCTGGCGTGCAGTACCCGCATTGAAATGCATCGTGATCGATAAACGCCTGCTGCAGCGGATGTAGTGCTCCGTCGGCAGAGAGCCCCTCGATCGTCGTGATGTGCGCGCCGTCCTTCATGACGGCTAGAGTCAAACAGGCGTTTACGCGCCGTCCTTCGATCAGGACCGTGCATGCTCCGCACTGTCCGTGATCGCAGCCTTTCTTTGTTCCGTTCAGATGGAGACGATCGCGAAGCGCGTCCAATAACGTCGTCCATGGCGCGACGGCCAACGTGCGCTGCTCGCCATTGACATGCAGCGTTACCGAAATTTCGCGCGGCTTTGAAGTTGCCTCCGGTCGAAAGCGAGAACGCGAGGTAGGATCGTCCATAAGATGCTCCCGGTTGTAGCGATTACCCCCCGGCCCGGCATCGTACGGATAACGCTAACACTGACGAAAAGATCACGGGAAGACGTTTAACGCGCTGATGTGATTTATAGGTGACAGCCAAATGCCGGTGACTGTACTTCGATGCCGCAGAAAGGTTTGCGGTATTCCGTTCGGGCCTCATGAAAAGCATCATCATCGCTTTTGCGATGACGCAATCTCCTCAACCAAAACAGGCATCAACTTCCAATTGAGCATCGGCCTTGAGGATACCCGTTTGATTTCCACGCGGTCGCCAGAGTTTCTGGGTTTACGGCCTTGCCGTTTTGTCGCGTCGTCTCATTGCCTCCCCCGAGACCAAGGACAGAGCATCGCAGCGGCTTGGCGAAGTACTCCGGAAAAGGGCCGTGTCCGCTTTGGGTCAAAAGCAGAAATGGACGCTGCTGGCGTTTGCTGGAAGCAGCACACCGATCCGCTGCACGCGCCCGTCTTGCTGCGCTCGCACTGCGAGAGACAACATAGCCGCCGCGCCGGCTAAAATACTGAGAAATTGCTGCCGCTTCATGCCGACCCCCTGACGCGAGGCGACCATCGTATCGTCTCAAATCACCCACTTGAAGTGGTCGATGTCCGCTTTTGGTCAAAAGCAGACATATGCAACGCACAAGCCGATGTCTGCTTTGTGCCAATAGCGGACATCGGCCTATTTATTCGATCAGCTCGTCGGCGAGCTGCTGAAGATGCAAAGGCACGTCGAGGCCGAGCGTGTTGGAAGTAATGCCCAAACGAGCGCGCTTTAAAATGACAGCTTCTCACTCTTGCTTCAATAAAAGCGTCTTTTTGTGATGGCAATCACAGCAGGGCTGGACTTTTGTGATGGCCAGCACTGTGGAGGCGAACCGCTGCGCCTATCCTTAATCATTGTGAAGAGCCAGAAGATCCTTCGGTCAAATGCCGGGGCAGACGGAGTAAAGGACATGCAGAGCCGCAACTGGATCCCGGTGCTGCCATTGGCGATCTTGTTCGCACTACAGTTAACGGCCTCGCACGGCGAAGAAGCCATCGGGAAAGCCATCTCGGTAACGCCTCAGGCTGAAGGAAGCCACGGCGGTACGCGAACGCTTTCAGAAGGCGCCGACGTTTATTCGAGAGAGACGGTGCGAGCCGGGGATACTGGTAAGGCGGATCTACGATTTCGCGATAGCAGCAACCTTAGTGTCGGGCCTAAATCGAGCGTTCGGCTTGATAAGTTCGTGTACGACCCGAATACATCTACTGGCTCTGTCGCTATACAAGCGACACGCGGCACGTTTCGATTTGTTGCGGGATCACAGGGTGGGTCATATCAGATCAAGACTCCCTATGGCACCCTTGGCGTACGCGGTTGATTGGTGCCAGCGATATGACGGCTTCGCCAGATCAACTTGTTCTAATCAAGGGCAGGAAAAGTCGAGACGACGAGTGGTCGCACGATGACTACAATGTGCGAGATAGTCTCGGCAAAGTAGTAGGCCGTATCCTGCGTCACCCGAAAGATCGGCTGTGGTTTTGGACAATAACGGCGCGTGAAATCCAACAATCAGTTCAAAATCACGGGTATTCGGCAACACGCAAACAGGCGATGGCGGATTTTAAGGCGCGATGGTCGGCGACCACGAACTGACATCTCATACGTCCCCATGAGCCATTTGTGGGGCTCGCCGAAGCCGGTAAGGCATGACCCGGTAAAATTCCACGGCGCTCGTACTTGTCCGCTTTATCCCCGAAAGCGGACATGTGCGGTGCACGGGTCAATGTCCGCTTAGTGCCAATAGCGGACATTTCCCTCATTCGATTACGTCGTCAGCAATCGATAGCAAATTGGTCGGCACTGTAATTCCAAGCGCTTTTGCTACCTTGAGATTGATCACAAATTCGAATTTTGTGGATTGCAAAACAGGCAGATTGATTATCTTTTCGCCCTTTAGGATCCGCCCTGTGTAGATGCCTGCTTGGCGGTATCCGTCGGCGATGTTCGTTCCGTAACTCATTAGTCCACCCGCCACCGCGAACGCTCTCTGTTCGTAAACACCGGGAATCGCATGTTGCGCAGCAAGCGAAACGATCTGATCGCGCTTGGCGTTAAAAGAAGGGGTCGGCCGCGACGATCAATCCACCAATTTTTGACCCCTTCATGGTGGCAAACGCAGTTCTGATCTCGCCCTCGCTCCCGGCCCGCACGATCTCGATCTGTTGTCCGAATTTTTGCGCGGCCGCTGTCAGTTCCTTCGCTCGGCCATCAGCTCTTCGATAGCCCGGATTAACAAGTGCAGCGATGATCGTGGCTTGCGGCGCTATTTCCAGCAGCAGACCAAGTTTCTTAGCCTCCAGCTCGCTGAAGAAAATATGCACGCCAGTCAGGTTGCCTGCTGGCCGGTTGATGCTGTCTACAAGGCCTGCCTGAACAGGATCGTCACCGGTTGTAAACACAACAGGTATTGTCGAGGTGGCCTGCTTGGTCGCCTGCGCGGCAGGCGGGCCGCCAGCCATAATCACCGCAACGTTGCGTTTGATTGAATCTGCGATCAATCCTGGCAAGCGATCGTTATCAGGACGTTTTTGCCATCGATAAAACCGGTTTCCTCAAGGCCCGACGATATGCGGCGACTGCGAGGGCCTGCGGTTGGGGCGAACCGCCGTTGATAAACCCGACAACTGGGACCGCCGTCTGTGCGCGCGCCGTCAGCGGCCAGACAAAAGCAGAATTGCCGAGTAGTTTGATGAACTCGTACCGTCTCACTCGATCACCTCGTGGGCGCGGCCAAGTACTGCCGGCGGAATGGTGAGGCCCAGTGCCTTCGCGGTTTTAAGATTGATCACCAATTCGTACTTGGTCGGCGCTTGTACAGCCAGATCAGCGGGCTTTTCACCCTTGAGGATGCGGTCAACATACGACGCCGCCTGTCGAAACCCATCGACCACGTCGGGCCCGTAGGAGATCAGGCCGCCGTCTGTAGCAAATATGTGCAAAGGATAAACCGCGGGCAGTCGATGTTGAGCAGCCAGCTTGATGATCAATTTACGATGAGTGATCACTTGGGAAAGCCTGAGCGCTATAAGGCCGCCATCGCCGCTGCGCGCAAAATCACTGATCCCGCGCTCAATCGATCCGTTGTCATTGGATCCGAGCAGTTTCAGTTCTACGCCCATTGAAGGCGCAACTGTCTGGATCGCGGCGAATTGCGGAGCAGCACTTGGGTTGTCCAGCTCTGTAAGGACAGACACCCTTCGGACGCCCGGTGAAATCTCCTTGAGAAGCTCCAACAATTTCGCGCCAAAGCCAAATTCCGCAGTAAGAAAGCCAGTTGCGTTACCGCCAGGACGCGACAGATCTTGTACGATTCCCAGGCCAACCGGATCGGTGACCGCTGCGAATACAATCGGAACTGTGCGGGTGACCCTCTGTAGCGCCATGGCACTAGGCGTTGCCACCGCCAAAGCAACGTCCGGTGCAAGTCCGATCAATTCCTTCGCCTTCTCACGCAAGTCGTCGTTATCGACTCCAAAGCGAATATCAACCCGCAGATTACTACCGGGGATCCAGCCCAAGTCTTGTAGGCCCTTTTTGAAAGCAGCGACACGCGCCGCCACCTCTGCGTCAGTTTCAGGACCGTTCACCAACATGCCGATACGGCGTACCCGTTGGTCCTGCTGTGCACCCGCCATGAGCGGCCAAGCCGCCGAAGCGGCCGACACCCCGCCGAGAAGCGTGATGAACTCGCGTCGCTTCATGTGCCCCCCGAGAACACATCTTGTGCAACGGCTAAAGCCTAGCACTTTGCGACTGGGCGGCGAGTAAGAAATGGCACACAACCAAGTGCCAATTTATCAGCAGGTCCGATGTCCGCTTTGGGTCAAAAGCGGACATGTGCAGCGCACAAGCCGATGTCCGCTTAGTGCCAAAAGCGGACATTGCGCTGCGCAACTGGGATATTCGTTTTACCCCCCAAGCGGACGGGATACGCCTTATGTTGAGTTGGGCTACCGGCGGGGCTTTTTCGGCGACGGTCCTGAAGGCTGACCAACCGCTTTATGTCCGTTTACCGTGACACCAGTTTTTGCTCGGCGACGGTCGAAGCCTAGGACAACATTTGGATCATCGACGGATAGGTGGCTGAGCGGTTAAGCCAACCCCCCGTCGTGTCCTCCTAACTTCTTTTTATTTCAGGCCGCCTCTATTGGCGATGCCTCGCACGGCAAGGCGTAATCGGTCATGTCATCAAAAGCAAAAGAACGCGCCGAAATCCACCATCGCCAGGAAGGCCCTAAACAGCTCTCTCAGAATATCAGGCAAAAAGAACAGGCAACTCGCGAGCTTACCGCTAAGCTACGCGCGGAGTGCTTGGCTCGCGACGCAAAAACGAACACGCTTAAAACGGTCCCAAAGCCAAAGGCCAATTAAACGTTCGGGTCGAGCCGTGGGCACGCGCACTGTCTTGCTCTACTGCGTGATTGCTGTGCTGCTTAATACTGTGCTCGCTCTGGGTGGGTTCTTTGGCACGAAATTAAATTTAGTCAAAAACAGGCCGACCAGATAATTGAATTGCGATTGCAACAGAAAGTCGCTAGCCCACCACGTACATCTTAGTGCTCAACAGCGCAGCGGCGGATCGTGCCTAACGACCCGCCGCCACTTGCCACCACGCGCCCGTTTCGGGTTCGCGCGCGTTATGACAAAGCTACAAAATATTCAAAAATATTAAGCCCTGCCCCTTACCATCCGCACGATCCAGATCAGCAAGACTGCGCCGATGAACCCGGCAATCAGGTAGCCGATCCATCCCCCTAGGTTGACCCCAAAGAAGGTCAAAATGGCGCTGCCAATTGCCGCCCCGACGATACCGAGCACGATATTCATTAGCAGTCCCATGTCACTCTTCATGAATTGCTCTGCCAACCAGCCTGCAATTCCGCCGATGATGATGGCTGCGATCCAGCCCACTTGTGGGTCTTTCATGTCTCAATCTCCCTAGGCGCACCCGCGCCCGAGTTGATTATCTACCGTGCAAGATCCGATAACAAGCAGTGCACTTGACCAACCGTCCCTACAATCGTCGGACCACCAAGAGTCAGAACGTCCCATCGATTGCGCGCGTAGTAGTTGGCGCTTTCGAATTTCTAGGATCGAGCTAGGCCCTAACCAACAAATGGTTGGCAGGGTCCTCGGCCATTGTGTTTTTCAGCGCACGGAGTCAAATAGCGCCTCACCGCCCGGAGGAGTTGATGGATAAGCGCGACCTATCTTACGATGATCTAATGGGCAATATTAGTCAGGCAGAACTATCACAGCTTGCCACCAACGGAGTGCTAACTGACGCCACCCTTGAACGGTGCGCACATATCGGCCGGATCATGCAGCGCGTAAGTAGCGCGTGCCCCAATCCGAATCTGAAGGTTCGTGAGGTTCTTACTGAGGCGCAAGTGCAGGCGATGTGGCAAGAGACCGCGTTATCGTCTGCGGACGTTGGGCGCTGCCCGTTGTTGCACACCGGGCGCGAGTTCGGAGACCGTCCTCTTTAGAACGTGCCATCAACGCGCGAACAGGCGATGGCGGATTTCAAATTGCGATGGTCGAAAATAGTGGGCTGCCGCGCTGGGACGGTGGTCATCACATAGGCCGACCCCAATGTCTTGGCCTCCTTTGAGCGTTTGAGATTACATTTGGGTACACACTCAAGATTGTACCGCGCAAAGTGGTGCGAGCTGCCCCATGCGCACTTTTCCGTCCGACATTTTTCTTCGCATGACTTATTATGGGTTTTAGCAAGGCCTGGAATTGGTCCCATCATTACGCTGATTGCCACGGCTATAAGGATCGCCTGTGGTGAAATCGCCGACGCTGCGACGACGCCCAATAATTTCGTTTTCATAAGCAGCCCCGATCGCCATGTTGCGCTGGTAGCTCTCTGGCCGCAACCCGCAATTTAAGTGCTTGCAGATGTCCGCAAGAACGCGGGTACTTCACACCTTTAGGATGATTTCGCAGATAAGACCGTCTGCACGCCAGTCAAAATGAATCGTTCCGGACCGCTGGGCGATCATTTGTTCGATAACCCGCCCGCCAAATCCTTTGTGCGCCGGTTCTCGCACTTTCGGTCCGTTCGATTCCGTCCAACGCAGGTTTAACCGTCCGTCCGCGTCATGCCATTTCAGTTCGACTTCGCCGTCTGGTACGGCCAAAGCACCGTACTTAGCGGCATTGGTCGCCAACTCGTGCAAGGTTATAGCAACGGTCTGAGCAACGTCAGGCTCTAACAACACTGGGGGACCGTCTATGCGCACGTGCCGTCGGTCCTTCTCGGAATAGGGAGCGAGTTCCTGTGTCGCTATCGTCGATAGGTCGGCACCAACCCAACGCGTCTGGACAAACAATGAGTGGACATTGGCAAGCGACTGAATGCGTCCCTCAATTGCCCGTTTCAGGCCGTCGGGTGTTTCGGACTGAGAAAGCCTCACAGTTGCTTGCACGGTCGCCAGCAAGTTCTTACTTCGATGCTCTGCTTCCCGAGCCAACGTCGCGATTTGCTCTTGGCTGCGCTTCTGCTCAGTAATATCCCTCGCGATCTTCGATGCTCCAACAATCTGGCCTTCCGCATTTTTGACGGGGGAAACGGTCAACGATACGACGATCAAGCCGCCATCCTTGCGTTGCCGGACAGCCTGGAAGTGGTCGACACGCTCCCCTCGTCTGATACGAGTTAGAATTTCACGCTCTTCGCTTTGCCGGTCTACGGGGATTACGATTGTGATCGGCTGACCAATCGCCTCTTCGGCAGTGAAGCCGAAAACACGCTCGGCACCCCTATTCCAGCTCGTGATAATTCCGTCGAGGTTTTTGCTCACGACCGCGTCGTCACTGGACTCGACGATAGATGCCAGCCAGCGCAATCGCTGCTCGCTTTCTCGAAGCTTAGCTTCAATCTGTTTGCGCTCGGTAACGTCGCGATTGACTTCAAGCACAACGTCGTCGCCGAGCAATTGCATTCGACTGTCTACAAGAACCTCGTGTCCGTCCTTGCAAAAGTGACGAAGTTCGCCCGACCAGTAACGTGTATTCTGCAAACGCGAACGTAGCTCGGTAAATTCAGTGGGGAATTTTGTTTGCAGGAGCGCATGACTACTGTGGCCAACCGCTTCGCTCGGCGAAAACCCATAGAGTTGCTCGGCTCCGCGTTCCAAAGTTCAATTGGCCCGTCCAGTCGCCACGCAAACATCGGCTCATGGGACAATGCTATAAGGTTGGCTAAACGCTCCGCACGCTCAGGAGTCGCCTGGATTCCAGGCGACTCGCCTTCATCTAACTCGAGACCGTGCTGCACTCGTGGCCCCTCTGCCGACCCCATCACCGCTGGCAGTGACAACACACATTATAGCGCTTTCTCCATGTGAAGACAGGCACTAGGTGTGCCTGCATTTACCACCGATCGGACGACTCTCGACGCAGACGAAATGTCCGCTTTGGGTCAAAAGCAGACATGTGCAATGCAACCACGCATGTCCGCTAAGTGCCAATAGCGGACATAACGCCACTTATTCGATCACTTCGTCGGCGTCGCGCCCAATTAGCGGGCGAGGCTTCTGTGCTTATCGCAACGATCGGCGATTTCGGCAGAAGTTCGGCGCAATCAGTTTCGCCGCTTGAATAACGCTCGAAAGCAGGCATCGCTTTGTTCCTTGAGTTGGCACCGGGTACTTCGTACCGTGTTCGCCGAAAACATTTCACCGACGGAAACCCGTGTTGGACAGTCGACGTGTCCGTGACGCCCTCGGCCAGCTTCCGACCGGCGTCACCATAATCAGAACCGTGACAACTGGCGGCGATCGGCTCGGCATGACAATCAGTTCGTTCAATTCGCTGTCGCTCGAGCCACCCCTGGTCTTGTTTAGCATCTGGCGCGAGGCAAACAGTTTCGTCGCCTGGCAACAGGTAGAACGGCACGCAATCAACGTGCTGAGCGAGGACCGGGAGGAGTTGTCCAACAAGTTTGCGCGCGCCAAGGGCGAGAAGTGGATCGGGCAGACGGTATTGAGCGGTGAAACCGGCTTGCCGCTGCTGCCGAATGCGGTGCTCACGTTCGAGTGCGAAGCCTACGACCGCTACGACGGCGGCGACCACGAGATCTTCGTCGGGCGGGTGGTCCAGCTGCATGAAAATCGGGCAAAGCGCGGGCACCCGCTGGTCTTCTTCGGCGGCCAGTACCGGCGCCTGGGCACTGTCGAGGCGACTGCGCCGGCCGACATCATCAATTTCCTGCACGGACGGTGAAGCACCATGGGCGTCAACAAGAAGCACGACGAATTCCATACCCTCGACATGAACGTGGGCTGGGAAACACCGCCCGGCTATCCGAAAGGCATCGAGCAGAAGATTTTGTCCGGCGCTCTCGACGAGACAAACAAGCGTGGCACGCGCACCCGGCTGCTGCGCTTCGCGCCCGGTGTATTCACCAAAAAGCCTTTCGTGCACGATTACTGGGAAGAAGTCTTTCTCGTGTCGGGCGACCTGACGGTCGGCAACGACGCGCAAGGAACCGGCGGCAAGTCATTCCCGCCCAACACCTATGCTGTCCGCCCGCCCGGTGCCCATCACGGGCCCTTCAAGTCGAACGACGGCTGCATACTCCTGGAAATCCACTACTTCGACCCGGTCTGAGCGACGCCGGCGAGGTGTCGGGCGCGCGCCTTCTTCTCCTCGATCTTCATCACGCCTTGATCGTTTCCTTGAGCTTGTAACGCATGATCTTGCCCGACCCGGTGCGAGGGATGTCGGCAATCAATTTCACGGTATGCGGAACTTTGTAGGCCGAAAGATGCGTGCGGCAATGGGCAATCAGCGCCTCGCTTTCAACCGTCCTGCCTGGGCGCGGCACTACGAATAACACCGGAACCTCGCCCAGGTGTTCGTGCGGCATGCCAACCACGGCGCAGTCGAGGACCGCCTCGAAGGTGTTCACAACCTCTTCGATCTCCGCCGGCGCGATGTTCTGCCCTCCGCGGATAATCAGCTCTTTTAAACGGCCGGTAATCGTGAGGAAGCCATTCTCGTCACTCTTGGCGAGGTCGCCGGTATGATACCAGCCCGCGCGCAACGCGTTGCGCGTTTCCTCAAGCTTGTTGTGATAGCCAGGCATCACGTTTGGCCCGCGCACGATCAACTCCCCTTCCTGGCCCGGCTTGCAATCCGTGCCGCTCGCGGGCTCGACGATTCGCACGGCGAGGCCCGGCAGCGGCAGCCCGCAGGAGCCGAGAATACGCCCGCCGGACGGCCAGTTCATTGTCACCATGGTCGAAGTTTCGGTGATTCCGTAGCCATCGAGCAGCGGCACGCTGAATTGCGCCTCAAATTCGCGATTAAGGGTTGCCGGCATGATCGCGCCGGCTGAAGCGCACAGTCGAAGGCCCGGGATCTTTAGATCTTTCTCGTCCTTAGTCGCTTGCAGTAAATAGTGAAACATTGTCGGCACACCGGGAAAATAAGTGAATTCGCCGGTCTTGAGCAGGCGCACCGCCTCACCAGTCGAGAAGCGCTCCATGATGTATTCACTTGCACCGGTAGCGAGTATCGAGAGCACGGAAAGATTGAGCGCATAAGAATGGAACAGCGGCAATGGCGATAGCACCGTGTCGCGCTCGCCAAGGCCGGTAATCGGTCCCCAGCAGGCGGCCGCGACCCACAGCATCCCGTGCACAGTGAGCTTGACGCCCTTCGCGCGACCGGTCGTGCCGGACGTGTAAAGGATGTAGGAAGGCTCATGCATGAGCGGAGGGTCGCGCGGCGCTGAACTCGCCGCTTTGCCGATCAAGTCTCGGTAACGCAACGCTTTAGCGCCTGATAACCCGCGATCGGCGACGATGAGGGTCTTGAGATTGGGCGCGTCCCTTTGCAGCTTAACGAAAAGGTCCGCGCGCTCGGCGGTAGTGAAAACTGCCTTGCAGTTTGCGTCGGCCAGGCGGTAGGCGATCTCCGGCTCGGAGGAATCGTAACTGATCGGCACGCCGATCGCACCCCCACGGGTAATGCCGAAGCAGGCTTCCACCCATTGCACCGAATTTGGCAGCATGATCGCGACTGTGTCTCTAGGTTCGACACCGTTGTCCGCGAGATGCCCGGCTATGCGGCCCGTACGGTCCAACAATTCCGCGTATGTGACTTGCGAATGCGCGTCGCGATACGCAATTTTGGCCCCACGCTCCCTGGCATGGCGGCGCAACAGTTCGGGGACCGGAGCAATCAGGTCAGTTTGCAGCATCGACCTCCTCCATCACACCATGCTGAAGCCGCCGCTGATGCTTAACGTCTGGCCGGTGATCCAGCCACTCTTCGGCGAAACCAGGAGCGCCACCATCGGCGCGACGTCGACGGCCTGTCCGAGCCGACGCACCGGATAGAGCTTCACCAGTTTCTCGCGATTGGCCTCGACCCATTCCTTGTCATGATCGGTCTCGACCAGCCCTAGCGAAACCGTGTTAGCGGTGGTGCCGTTGCGACCGAATTCGCGCGCCAGCGATTTCATCAGCGCCACGACGCCGGCGCGCGCAGCAGCGACGATTGCAAGGCCGGATTCTCCGACGCGTGAGGAATCGCCGATCACGCTAACGATGCGTCCGTTGCCGGCCTTCTCGAAATAAGGCGCAGCAGCGTAGCAGCAATGAATCGCGCCATAGAGGCAGGCGTCAATCTGTTTCTTCCAATCTTCCGGTGTTGTTTCGACGAAACGTTTGCGGAGCGCGAGTCCGGCATTGTTGATGAGAATGTCGAGTCCTCCGAAATCCTTCACTACTGCCTCGACCATTGCCTTGACCGCGGCGAAATCCGCGACGTCGGCGGCATAGGCTCTGGCGTTGCCGCCTTTGCCCGTGATCTGTGCCACTAGCGAGTCGGCGTCCTTGGCTGAGCTTCGATAATTGACCGCGACTGTTGCGCCTTCGATGGCCAGGTTCATCGCGATCTCGCGTCCGACGCCGCGAGCCGCTCCGGTGACTAGCGCAACCTTGCCTCTCAACCCCAAATCCATTGTCCAACTCGTTAATGTTTGCCCGAGGCCCGCGCCGCCACGATCAGGCGGAATAGGCGCTCTGGCGTGACCGGAAGTTCGTTGATGTCGATGCCGAGCGGTGCGAGTGCGTCAGCAATTGCGTTGGCGACTGCCGCGGGCGCACCGATGGTGCCACCTTCGCCCATGCC
>JANWKN010000016.1 GCA_025451355.1 Pseudolabrys sp.
CCGCGGCGAGCGCCTGGTTGACTTCCGCACCGCTGGCGTTGCGCACGAATTTGTCATCGATCGGCAAGTACCAGATGCCGTCAAAAAGCGCGGTGAGCTGGAGATCACCCAGCTTGAAGCGGTAAACACCTGGTCCTTGTGAGCCGGCGAAAGGGGCGGCAGCGCCCGCCGGCATCGCGAGCGCGGCGCCAGCCAGCGCAGACCCTGCCAGGAACGTGCGGCGGGAAACTTCGTGCATCATCTCCCGTCTCTCATGTGAGCAGGGCGGATTTTCGGCGGACCTCAGTCGGGAACACCGCCGGATCGATTTTATTCGAGCGGTCAGTTCTGATCGGCCTTGATGTTGTTGTCTTTCACCACCTTGCCCCAGGTCTGCATCTGATCGCCGACGAAGGCGCGTTCGGCTTCCGGTCCCCCGAGGGTCAACGTCACTTGCTGGGTTTCAACCAATTGCTTGGCGATGCGCTCCTCGCGCAAGGTCGCGGCCATCTCGTTACCGAAACGCTCGATGATGTTTTTCGGTGTGCCGGCCGGCGCGAAGATGCCCCACCAGGCATAGGCTTCGAAATTGGGGAAGCCGCTCTCGGCGACAGTGGGCACCTGTGCGATGAATTGATTGCGCTCTTTTCCGGTCTGCACAATCGGACGAATTGTGCCGGCTTCGACCTGCGGCATCGACAGTGCCGTGCTGCCAACGAGAAGATCGACGTGACCGGCGACCGCATCGTTCATCGCCGGGCCGCCGCCGCGATAGGGGACATGCGTCAGTTTTACGCCAGCGCGTTGCGACAGCAGTGCCATGGCAAGGTGCCCCACACTTCCGCTGCCCACCGACCCGTAGCTGACCTTGCCGGGATTTTCTTTTGCGAAGGCGATCACGTCAGCCAGCGTCTTATAGGGTTTGGCTGTTGCCGTGGTGATCATGTAGGGCGCTGTGCCGATCAGCAGTACCGGATCGAGATCCTTCTCACTGTCATACGGTAGGAGCGGTAGCACGAATGGGTTTGCCGCATGGTTGTCGAACACCGCGAGCCAGGTATTGCCGTCGGGCTGAGATTTCACCACCGCGGCGGTTCCAACGCTGCCGGACGCTCCGGACCGGTTCTCGATCACGATCGTGGTGTTGAGGCGCTGTTGTAGCCCCGGCTGGATCAGACGCATGATGGCATCGGTCGATCCGCCTGGTGGGTAGGCGACGACAATGCGCACGGGGCCGGACGGCCACGATTGGGCGCGTGCCACGAATGGCGCAGCCAATGGCGCGGCCATGCCCGCGAGCACGAGTGTGCGGCGTGTGAGTTTCATGACGTCCTCCCCGGGTTATTCTTATGGGTACCGAGCATACATTTGTTCGGCAGATGGCGCATCGGGGCGCTAAAGTGTAGCGGCGATGATGGAGCGGCAGCGGGGGGTTGAGCGAATGCGGCTGGTGGCTTTGTTGGTTGCGGCTTTGCTCGCCGGCTGCACCACAAACCTCGAACCGAGCGCGTCCGATCTAAAGGCGCGTTGGGATGCGGAGAACGTTTATCCGCAGCGATACAGGCAGGATGTGCTGGCTTTCCTGCGTACCTACCTCAACGATCCTTCGCATGTCCGCGGGGCCGGCATTTCCCAGCCGCAACTCAAATATATCGGCCCCGGAGATCGCTACGTGTCGTGTGTCCGCTATGACGCGCGCAACACCGATGGAAAATATCTGGGATCGAAGGACGGTGCCGCCACCTACGTGGGGGGTAAGCTCGACCGTTTCCTCGACACGCCGAGGGATGTGCGCGAACTCTGTAAAGAGGTGGCGTACGCACCGTTTCCGGAACTGGAACAGCTCACACGTTAGGCGCGAAAGTGCAACCACCGCCGGGCTGAGAGAGCTCGGCGGTGCAATTTAGACAGACAAGCCGCAAGTCAGCTCGGACGTCTCAGGTCACTTGACCTTAAGGTTCTCCGCGGATGTCTTCCCGCGGTTCTCGACGAGTTCGAACTGAACGGTCTGACCCTCGTTCAGAGTGCTAAGTCCGGCGCGTTCAACGGCCGAGATGTGCACGAACACATCCTTCCCGCCTTCTTGGGGCTGGATGAAGCCATAGCCCTTCGTCGGATTGAACCACTTTACGGTGCCCTGAGGCATGCTAGATCTCCGAAGTATTACCAACGCCACAGTTTGCCACAGTCCTCAAGCCGCGAACAAGGCCAGCGGGACGCGACTTTCGGGATATTTTTTGCGACTTGAACCGCCTAATTCTGATCCCGGCGCCGCGTTAACGATTTTACGCGAGACAGATAGCCGCTTCGATTGCGGCTATCTTCGACTTTTCGAAGTCGGCAAAAGGTGTCCACTGAGGTCGAAAGGTCATCCCGTGCGCCCTGTGTCGAAATCGATAGCTGACGTCTATAACAGGTGTTCCTGTCCGTCGGGCATGCCCGGATTTGCGAATAACGCCGTGCTGATCTTCAGAGGTATCCAGAACCGCTTTCAGCTTTTTGCCCCGTGAGCCCCGCTAGATGACGATTCCATCCCTTCCTCTCATCCCGGTTGTTGATGTCCGCCATGGCGGGCCGGTTCGTCATGCCGCCGAAGGCCGCGCGCGTGCGCGGGCGTTGCGTGACGAATGCATTGAATGGCTGCCGCGCTTTGCGGCGGGTTTGCTGCCGACGATGGACCGGATAACGCGACTTTGGCTTCAGCGGTCCCGCTCGCCATACGCAACGGAAATTCATGCCATTGCGGCCGAGCTTGGTTTCTCGGGGATCTGGTTTCTCAACGGCTGTTACCAGTGGGGCTGCACGGCACTGGCCCGCGAGCAGGGCGACATGCCATGGCTGGTCAGGACGCTCGATTGGCCGTTTCCGGGGCTCGGGCGCCACGTCGAAGTGGCGCGAATGTGCGGCAGTGGCGGTGATTTCGACAGCGTGACCTGGCCGGGCTACGCGGGCGTCCTCACGGCGTCGGCCCCAGGGCGCTTCGCCGCCTGCATCAACCAGGCACCCATGTGGCGGCGTACGCGGCAGCCGTGGCTGCGGCCTTGTGATCTTGCCTTGAATGCTTTGCGGACGTGGGGGATCCGCTCAATTCCGCCCGACCATCTGCTGCGTGAGGTTTTTGAGACCTGCAAAACGTTTGGCGAGGCTCGGCATCGTCTGGAAACCACACCGATCGCCCGGCCCGCAATTTTTGTGCTGGCCGGCTGTCGTCCTGGCGAGCGGTGCGTCATCGAACGCACGGAAAATGACTTCATGAGCCGGGATGGCGATACCGTCGCCGCGAATAACTGGCTGCGAAGCGGGTTGCCATGGGAACCGCGCGTGGCGGCCGAGGCGACGCTGACGCGGACATCTTCCGAAGCGATGGAGAACAGCCGCACAAGACGCGAGCACATTGCGGCCTCGTCGGCTTCATTCGGCGTCGACGAATTCGGATGGGTCTCGCCACCTGTGCTCAATTCACAGACCAGGATCGCCGTTGAGATGTGTCCCGGGACTGGAGTGCTGCGGGTGATCGGATACGAGCAGGCTGGACAAGATCTGCCCGAACCGGTCGCGCGAATTTACGACACGGCGGTCGCCGCCTGATCTAGCCCCAGGGACTCCGTCGTTGCCACGGACCACCGGCGGCAGGCGAAGCGGGCGCCGGCACGAAAGAACCGCGGCCCATTTCCGCGGCAAGCTGTTCCAAAGCCGCGATGCGATTTTGTGTCGCCGGATGGGTCGCGAAGAGATTGTCCATGCGCGCTCCCGACAGCGGATTGATGATGAACAGAGGCGCGGACGCCGGGTTGTGTTCGGCCGGGACATTCTCGATCGCATGCGCTCCGGCATCGATTTTGGCCAGCGCCGCGGCAAGCCCCGCGGGATTTCCGCTGATCCGCGCGCCCATGTTGTCCGCTGCATATTCGCGGGTGCGGCTGATCGCCATCTGAACCAGCATCGCAGCCAGCGGCGCCAGTATGACCATCAGCAGGGTGCCCACTATGCCCATGCCACTATTGTTGCGATTGCCTCGGCCGAAAAACATCCCGAACTGGGCCAGCATGGAGATGGCGCCGGCGACCGTCGCCGTAACCGTCATCAGCAGCGTGTCGTGATTTTTGATGTGCGCAAGTTCGTGCGAGATGACTCCCGCAAGTTCATCGCGCGAAAGCATGCCGAGCAGCCCGGTCGTGACTGCGACGGCACCATGCTGCGGGTTGCGCCCGGTGGCGAAGGCATTCGGCTGCGGATTGTCCATCACAAAGACGCGCGGCATCGGAAGCTCAGCGCGCTGGGCGAGTTCGGCCAGCATGTGAACGAGTTCGGGGGCGGTGTGCTCGTCGACTTCCTGGGCGCCTTGCGTCGACAGCACAAGCTTGTCGGCATTCCAGTACGTTATGAAATTCGTCGCCGCGGCGACAAAGAAGGCGATCACCGCACCGCTCGGTCCGCCGATCAGATAGCCGACCAGCATGAACAAGGCGGTCAAACCAGCGAGCAGAATTGCGGTGCGCAAGTAGCTCATCGTCACCCCCGATCGGTTCAACACCTCGCGGCAGCGCTATATGGGAAGCTGCAAACACAATTCAAGCAAGTTGCCAAATAAGCGCACCGGTTCGCACCTCTGAGGCGGTATGCCGAAACCGCCGGACGTCACCGCTCCGTAATGAGTAACGGCATTCCGCCGGCGGGACGCAAGGTGACCCGCGCCACGGGTTTCGGTTTGTGGCCAGCAACAGGGTCCAAGCGAAACGCGCGTATGATGGTCGCAAGGATCGCGGCGGCCTCGAGCATCGCAAATCCGCCACCGATGCAGACACGCGGTCCACCGCCGAAGGGCAGGAAGGCAAAACGTCGTCGCGCCTTGACCAGCTCCGGCGCAAAGCGATCCGGATCGAAGGCGTCAGGATTATCCCAAAGACCGGCGTTGCGATGCAGTGCAAAGACGGGAATATGAATTCGCGTGCTTGCGGAGAACTGCATGTTGCCGATTTTGACCGCAGCTTTCGATATCCGCGCGATGCCGGGTGCAGGTGGGAATAGACGCATCGCCTCCTGGATGACCTGGCGGCAAAACGCCAGACCTTCGACGCTGGCCGCGTCGATCGGTTGATCTGCGGCCACCGATTTAACTTCGTCAAACACCCGCTGTTGTGTGACCTGGTCCTTGGCCAGCAGCCAAAGCGCCCAGGTCAGCGCGACGGCGGTTGTCTCGTGGCCCGCGGTGATGAAGGTGAGAAGATTGGCCACGATCTCGTCGTCGCTCATGGTTCGTCCGGTTTCGGGATCGTGGGCGGCGCGCATCAGGTTGAGCAAATCCGGCTTGGAGGATCGGAAGTGCCTCGCGGCCACGATCCGGCGAATGTCCCGATGCAGGAAATCGCGCGACCGCATCGCCCGACGTCGATGCGGGTATGGCATCCATTCCGGGATTGAGAACATGACGTAGATGATGTGCCACGGGATCGTACCGAAATTGTCCGTCAGGGCGCGGCTGTATCGATCCGCGTCAAGATTTGCCGAACCGCCCAGCATCGCCTCGACGATGATTTCAAATGTGGTGCGTGTCATTGCCGCCGCGGCGTCGGTCGGAACTGTGCGGTCCGCCTTGCGCCAACGCTCGACCTGACGCTGCGCCATCGCAGCGAAGACAGGGACGAATGACAGCAACATCTCGTGCCGGAAAATCGGAGCCACGGCGCGTCTTTGCCAGGCGCCAGTCGGCGCCCTCTGCAAGAAAAAGGGCGGTGTTGCCGATGATCGGAGCGAATGACCGCCGCGTTGTAGGGTCGCGTCCGAATGCTTCCGCCTCGTCGACGAGAAGTTCCTGGATGATGTCCGGATCGGACACGATCAGGACGTCGGACATCCGCGTGCAGAAATGCGTGACGTTTTGATCGTACGCGAAGCGGGGAACCGTCTCGATGTAGTTGCGCATCAAGGTGCGCAGGCTTAGCAGGCCGAGCGGGCGCGCAGGCGGCTCGAACGGAACGAGATCGGTATACACGCACGTTACCGCACTGGTTCGCGCTTGCACGGGAAGACAGCTTACGTTTTATTGTGTCCGCTTTTGGTCATGTCCAGCAAGAGTTCACTAAATTGTTCCTGAAAATGTTTCAACTCCAACGACCAAATTACCCCCTTCTGGGAGTTAAGCTGACTCGGTTCGATTGTCATCTTGCGAGCGGGAGCAATTGGGAACGTTGAAACACGGGACAACTGTTGCGACACGGCGCGACTCGAGCGTGGATCAATTTTTCGTCTAAGTGTTTGATTTACCGGTGCCGGGTGAGAGATTTGAACTCCCGACCAACGGTTTACAAAACCGCTGCTCTACCACTGAGCTAACCCGGCACATAAGGACTTCTTGCACATCGTTTTGGAAATTGCCACGAATTGCAACTAAATGGGTCGCGATTTGTGCTTACTCTGTTCGCAGGTTGGTGAACATATTTTCCATGAGTTCCGCCGCTCTGGTGTCGGTGCCTTCGATCAAGTGGCCGTAAACCGTCAACGTGATTGTGGGCGAGCCGTGTCCGAGGCGGCGGCTAATGGTCAATGGGTCCACGCCGGAGGCGATCAGTTGCGAGGCGTGGGTGTGCCGCAGGCTGTGGAAGGTAACGCCCTTGATGCCCAAAGCCTCCATAGCGAGCGCAAACTTCTGCGTTAGCCAGTGCGGTGACCGCACCTGACCGTCCCATCGCGGGAATAGAAGATCGTCGCGGCTGGCGCGGCCCATTCCGAGGGCAAGGCGTCGCTCCTGTAGTGTCACGATATGGGCGCGGAGTTCCGTGACTATGAAGGGTGGAATGCTGACGGTTCTTTTCCCGTTGCGGGTCTTGGGCGGCTTCAACCGCAGGCCCGCTTTCGTCTGTTCAAGGGATCGCTCAATGCGGATAGTGCGGGCGTCGGGATTGAAGTCCTTAATGCGCAGGGCCAGCAGCTCACCGCGACGTGCGCCCGTGGCAAGCGCCAACGCAATGATTGGGCGCAGTGTGCGTCCCTCGACATGGCGCATTAGGTCGCTAACTTGTTCGGACGTGAGGATCACAACTTCTTCGCTGTCTACCTTCGGCGGCTTCACCAATGCCGCGACGTTTCGTTGCGTCTCGCCCCAAGTGCCAGCATGACCAAGGGCGCGGTGCAGCAGATGATGCACATGCCCGACCGTTCGCGGTGAGAGACCCGCCTTCAACAGCTTTGCGTATAGATCGGCAAGATGTACGGGTCGCAGCTTCTGCAACCGCACTTGGCCAATATTCGGAATGATTTGTTTGTTTGCGAGTTGGCGATAGCGTTCACGGGTCTTGGGACTGACATGCACGGCGGCAAAGTCGCGGTCCCATTTGTCTAAGAACTCATGGACGGTGGTTTTTGATGGATCGACACTTCCCCCGGCGATGAACTCAACAATGAGCCGCGCCAACTCGTTCTGCGCGTCGCGCTTGCTGCCCTTGAATGATGCATATCGTGTCTTGTGGTTGCCGGTAACTGGATCGCGGCCAACACCAAACTGCAGTCCCCATGAATGCTTGCCGCGCTGGCGGATGTGTCCCTTCATCGCTTGCGCCCCTCCTTGAATTTGTACCTCCCCGGGGCCGACGTCACCGTCGCCCTCTGGGCTTCGCCGATCCCGCGAGGAATCCCAAGGCCTTCTTCGTAAACGACTTCGCCGTTAACGAGGCGGCGCGCTGCGCTGCTTCGGATGCGGCGGCCTTCACCAAGTCGGCGCGGTCATCGCCCTCGAAAGACTGTTCCAGCCGGTGAACAATCTCAGCGTTCATCGAGCGCTCACTCTTTTCGGCTTCGGCCTCAATACGAACGCGCAATCGTTCGGGGAAACGGAGCTTTAACTGGACTGTTTCGGATGATTTGCGGGGCATAGCTGGGCTCCATGAGGGGCCTAGATAGCACGTTTCGTGTGGGGTCACAAGTGACCCCTTGGACAATCACGCGACTCCGGTTACCAGTGGGGCCGGAAATGACCCCATCGGGTGATTCGTGGAGTGATGCAGATGAGTGACGAGCCGCTGACAATGACCATACCGCTGGCCGGAAAACGGTATTTCAACCTGTCCCGCAATGGTTCCTACGACGCCGCAAAGCGCGGCGAGATCCCTACTATTCGAATTGGTCGCCTGCTTCGGGTGCCAGTGCGCGCCTTGGAGCGGATGCTCGACAAGGCAAGCGAGCCCCACGGTGGCCGCGATGTCTGAAAAATCACTCGACGCCCGCGTCCGTCGCGCTGCCCGCCGCGTTGGATTGGGGGCCCGCAAATCACGATGGCGCTTCGGCAACGAGCAAGCCATTCGCTGCGGCAACGCAGATTGCAGCAACACGATTAAGCCGCAACGGTTTGGTCGCCGACGCAAGTATTGCTCCCCGTCCTGTCGGCAGGCGGGCTTTAGGAGGAGCGTCGGGCGTAACGAAAGTCCTGTCCGCTACCCAAGTAGCCAAGAGCATGAAACTGGCCATTTCGTTACAAAATCTCCTAGCGGTAACAATGGCCTGCAAAGGCGAAAAACCGATCTCCAGAAAGCGAGCCCTCGCTGGATCAAGGTCAACGACGTCACTTGGAAGCTGACGGATGGGGAAATCAGCCGCACGCCCGCCTCG
>JANWKN010000017.1 GCA_025451355.1 Pseudolabrys sp.
ACGGCCAATCCCCGCCCCCGCGCCGGTCACAAAAGCTACCTTCCCAGACACAAGGCCCATTGGCTCTCTCGCCGCCCCAATATTCAAAACTCATATAGCCGTGCAGGATTGTCCGCCAGCGTGGGCTCGGTCAATTCAGCCGAGCCAACCGCCGCCATGAAACCATCGACCACCGTTTCGTAGCGAAGGCTGCGATAAACTCCCAGCACGTTGCTACCGAATTGCTCGTTGTGTGGTGGCGTGTGGGGCCAATCGCTGCCCCAAACACAGCGGTCGGGAGCGGCCGCAAGAATGGCAGCTAGCCAAGCGGGATCCGGCTTGGTTGCGAGCGGGTCTGCACTCACGCGGTAGGGTGCCGAAAGCTTGATCCAGACATGCGGCATCTCCAGCAACTTCAGCAAAATGCGGCTTTCCGGCTGGACAGGATCAAGGCCACCGTAGACCCCGTAGTGATCGATCACCACCGGCACGGGGGACTTTTCGAGCAGCGTTGCGTTCTCGGATAGCGTCGAAAGCGGTGCGATGACTTCGATGTGCCAGTTCAGTTCGTGAGCGATGCCAGCGATATCCGAAAAACGATTTGTCAGCGGTGCCTTTTCGCGCAAGGGACTGTAAAGATTGATGCGCAGGCCTCGAACGCCCTGTTTGGCATAGGTCGCAAGCGTACGCGCGGAGGTGACACGCGGATTGATAACCGCAACTCCACGCCCACGGCCGGCCAAAGCGTCGAGACTTTCAAGCAGCAGACTGTTGTCGACGCCATAGAAGCTGGGTTGCACGATGACAAAACGTCTGACCGCGCGGGTCGCCGACACGTTTTCAAGCTGCTTCAGTGTGGCAATGTCGGCCAGATAAGTGCGTTCGGCGGCCTGCGGATAACGGTCTGGCGGTCCAACGATATGAACATGGCTGTCACAGCGCACGGTGCTTCACGCCCGCAGCCGCGCCGCAACGGCCTCGCCGGTTTCGCGGGTCCCAAGGCGGCCGCCGATGTCGCCGGTCGATTCTTTGGCGCTGATCGCCGCCTCGACGGCCTTTTCGATCGCGGCGGCCGCTACCTGGAACGCGTTAGCCTTCCTGCGGCGGCCATGCCAGGCAAGCAGCATTGCGACTGATAAAATCAAGGACAGCGGGTTCGCCACGTTTTTCCCGGCGATATCGGGTGCTGAGCCGTGCGCGGCCTGCGCCATACCATGATCGGTCCCGGCATTGAGCGAAGCAGCAAGCCCCAGGCTGCCTGACAATTCAGCGGTCAGGTCGGAAAGAATGTCGCCGTACATGTTGGTGGTGACGATGACGTCGAAACGCTGCGGATTGCGCACAACATGCGCCATCATAGCATCGACAATAACATCGTCGACCGCGACGGCAGGAAAGTCCCTCGCCACTTTCTGGCATGACTCGATGAACAGGCCATCGGTGACCTTGAGCACATTGGCCTTGTGCACAATGGTGACGCGCTTGCGCCGGCTCATCGTCAGCTCAAAAGCAGCGCGCGCAATGCGCTCGCTGCAAGCGCGCGTTATACGACGTAGCGAGATTGCGACATCTTTCGTTACCATCATCTCGCCACTCCCCGCTTCCATGTTGCGGTCGGCATAGAACCCTTCGGTATTCTCTCGCGCGACGATCAGGTCAAATTCACCGCAGCGCAGCGGAAATCCGGCGTAAGTCCTGGCGGGACGGATATTCGCGAACAGATCCAGACTTTTTCGCAGCATCATCGAGGGATTGATCTCGCCACGCGCGGGATCCTTAAACTCGAATGTGGAGGTTGGGCCGAGCACCACGCCTTCGGCACGACGCGCCTTCTCGACGATGTCTGCGTGAATTGTGCTGCCATGAGCGCGCAAGCCGGCGTGACCGATCGCGGCTTCCTCGATATTCAAATGCAAATCAAAACGGTCGGACACCGTGCGCAGTACAGCGAGCGTGGCAGCCGTGATTTCAGTGCCGATGCCATCGCCAGGAAGGACAAGAAGATGCATGAGATGAATTCCAGACGAGCGGGGCCTACATCATCCCCCATTCCCTCGCAAAGAAAAGGGCCGCCCAAGGGCGGCCCTTTGATTTGTGCAGCGGGTGTTACTCGGCCGCCGGCAATGCCGGGGCGGCTTCCTCGGGCTTGGCCGCCGCTTTGGCAGCATCCTTCTCGCGTTCCTCGAGGATGAGCGCATCGCGCTTGGTGGCGACTTCGCGCAGGCCGTTCATCATGGCCCCGGTGCCGGCTGGGATCAGGCGGCCAACGATGACGTTCTCCTTGAGTCCGTCGAGCGTGTCCGCCTTGCCGTTGACGGCAGCCTCGGTGAGCACTCGCGTCGTCTCCTGGAACGATGCTGCCGAGATGAACGAACGCGTCTGCAGGCTCGCCTTGGTGATGCCGAGCAGAACCGGATGGCCGGTTGCGCCCTTCTTGCCCTCGGATTCCACACGAGCGTTGATCTCGTCGAGCTCGATCCTGTCGATCTGCTCGCCCTGCAACAGCTCGGTGTCGCCGGTGTCATCGATTTCGACTTTCTGCAACATCTGGCGAACGATCACCTCGATGTGCTTGTCGTTGATGTTGACGCCCTGCAGCCGATAGACCTCCTGAATTTCGTTCACGAGGTAGGCCGCCAGTTCTTCGACGCCCTTGATGGCGAGAATATCGTGGGGAGCGGGATTGCCCTCAACGATATAGTCGCCCTTCTCGATCACGTCGCCGTCCTGAAGGTGGATGTGCTTGCCCTTCGGGATCAGATACTCCTTAGGCTCTTCACCCTTGGCCGCCGGTTCGATCGTGATGCGGCGCTTGTTCTTGTAGTCCTTACCGAACCGTACCGTACCGCCGATCTCGGCGATGATTGCCGCCTCCTTCGGACGACGCGCTTCGAACAGCTCCGCCACCCGCGGCAGACCGCCGGTGATGTCGCGTGTCTTGGCGCTCTCGGTCGGGATACGGGCAATGACGTCGCCCGCTTTCACGTGGCCACCCGGATCGATCGAGATGATGGCATCGACCGCAAGCTGGTAGCGAGCTTCGCCGCCGCGGGCGAGCTTGAGGATCTTGTTGCCCGACTTGATGACGATGGCCGGACGCAGGTCCTGCTGGTTGCGCGAAGAGCCCGTGCGCCAGTCAATGACGACGCGTTTTGCGATGCCGGTCGACTCGTCAAGCTGTTCTGACATCGACAACCCGTCTACCAGATCCTCGAACTCCACATTGCCTTCGACCTCGGTCAGGATCGGCCGCGTGTAGGGATCCCACTCGGCGATGCGCTGACCGCGTTTGATCTTCTCGCCGTCCTCGACGCGCAGTCGCGCGCCGTATGGGATGCGGTGATGCGCTCGCTCGGTGCCGTCCGGGTCGACCACCGCCACCACCATGTTGCGCACCATCGCCACCACCTCGTTGTCCGAGTTTTTGGCGATGTTCTTCCCCTTGAACTTGATCTTGCCGTCGAAGTTCGATTCGATGAACGACTGCTCGGAGATCTGCGCCGCGCCGCCGATGTGGAAGGTCCGCATGGTCAGCTGGGTGCCCGGCTCACCGATGGATTGCGCAGCGATGACACCAACTGCCTCACCCATGTTGACGGGCGTACCGCGGGCAAGATCGCGCCCGTAGCAGGCGCCACACACGCCGTTGGCGGCTTTGCAAGTCAATACCGAGCGGATTTTCAACTCCTGAACGCCGCCAGTGGTGATGACTTCGACCTCAGGCTCAGTCAGTAAAGTTCCGCGCTTCGTCAACGTCTTGCTGCTGGTCGGGTCTTTCACATCCTCCGCCGTGGTGCGGCCAAGGATACGACTGGCGAGCGATGCAACCACGGTGCCGGCATCAATGATGGCGCGCACTTTAATGCCGTTCTTCGTTCCGCAATCTTCTTCCGTGATGATGCAATCCTGCGCCACGTCAACCAGACGTCGCGTCAGGTAACCAGAGTTCGCTGTCTTCAAGGCGGTGTCGGCGAGACCTTTTCGGGCGCCGTGCGTCGAGTTGAAGTACTCGAGCACCGAAAGACCTTCCTTGAAGTTGGAAATGATCGGGCTCTCGATGATCTCGCCCGACGGTTTCGCCATCAGGCCGCGCATACCGGCGAGCTGACGCATCTGCGCAGGCGAACCGCGCGCCCCGGAGTGCGCCATCATGTATATCGAATTGACCTGTTGATCGCGACCTTCGGAATCCTTCTTGGTAGAAGAGATTTCGCGCATCATTTCTTCGGCGATGCGGTCAGTGGACTTTGACCAAGCGTCGACCACCTTGTTGTACTTCTCGCCCTGGGTGATCAGGCCGTCGTTGTACTGCTGCTCGAACTCTTTTGCGAGTTCGCGCGTCGTCTCGACAATCTTCCACTTGGACTCCGGCACCACCATGTCATCCTTGCCGAACGAGATGCCGGCCTTGAACGCGTGATAGAAGCCGAGCGCCATGATGCGATCGCAGAAAATAACCGTCTCTTTCTGCCCACAGTGGCGATACACGGTATCGATCATCGACGAGATCTCGCGCTTGGTCATCAAGCGGTTGACGATGTCGAACGGAACCTTCGCGCTCTTCGGCAGTACATTGCCGAGTACGACGCGACCCGGTGTCGTATCGTACCACTTCTTGAACGACTTGCCGTTCTCGTCCACACCTTCCCAGCGATATTTAATCTTGGTGTGCAGGTTGATGACTTTCTCATGCAGCGCATGGCCGATTGCGGCCATGTCGCCGAAAGTCTTGCCTTCGCCAGGCATTCCTTCGCTCAGCAGCGAGAGATAGTAGAGTCCAAGCACGATATCCTGCGACGGCACAATGATTGGCTGTCCATTCGCTGGATGCAGGATGTTGTTAGTCGACATCATGAGCACGCGCGCTTCCAACTGCGCCTCAAGCGATAGCGGGACGTGCACGGCCATCTGGTCGCCGTCGAAGTCGGCATTGAATGCCGCGCAAACGAGCGGGTGCAGCTGAATCGCCTTGCCCTCGATCAACACCGGCTCAAAGGCCTGGATGCCGAGGCGGTGCAGGGTCGGAGCGCGATTGAGCAGTACCGGATGTTCGCGGATCACCTCGTCGAGGATGTCCCAAACCTCCGGCTTTTCCTTTTCAACCAGCTTCTTAGCCTGCTTGACCGTCGTAGAAAGACCCTTGGCATCGAGCCGCGAGTAGATGAACGGCTTGAACAGCTCGAGCGCCATCTTCTTCGGCAAGCCGCACTGATGTAATTTGAGCTCAGGACCGACCACGATCACCGAGCGACCAGAATAGTCGACCCGCTTTCCGAGCAGGTTCTGCCGGAAACGGCCCTGCTTGCCCTTGAGCATGTCGGCGAGCGACTTCAGTGGACGCTTGTTGGCGCCCGTGATGACGCGGCCGCGGCGACCATTGTCGAACAACGCATCGACCGCTTCCTGCAGCATG
>JANWKN010000018.1 GCA_025451355.1 Pseudolabrys sp.
ACTTACGGTGATCTCCTGTTGAACGATGGCGCGAGCCGCTTCCGCAGCCTTTGGTCACTGATGAACATCGGCCGCGATGGGATGCTTACGGCATTTCTGGCCGCGTTTGGCCGCGCAATCGCGGAAGTCGGCGCGATCATCATCGTCGGCGGTAACATCCAAGGATACACGCGGACGATGACGACAGCGATTGCGCTTGAAACCAGCAAAGGTGATCTGCCGCTGGCACTCGCACTCGGTATCGTACTCATTCTCCTTTCGATGACGGTCAGCGGTCTCAGCCTCTTTCTTGGAAAAGGCCTTGGCGTCCGTTAATGACATTAGTCCGCTTTGGGTCTGTTGGCCTTCTCCTAAAGGTCGAGATCGCTGAGTGATGGGTGATCATCAGGACGGCGACCGAGTGGCCAGTGATATTTGCGGTCACTGTCTTTGATCGGTAGATCATTGATGCTGGCGATCCGTCGCCGCATGAGGCCCTCCGCGTCGAACTCCCAATTCTCGTTGCCGTAGCTCCGGAACCAGCTCCCGGAATCATCGCGCCATTCATACGCAAAGCGCACAGCAATCCGGTTTTCGCGGAACGTCCACACTTCCTTTATCAGACGATAGTCAAGCTCGCGATTCCATTTGCGCGTGAGAAACGCCTCTATCGCCTCGCGGCCATGAATGAATTCGGCGCGGTTTCGCCAAATGCTGTCAGCGGTATAGGCAAGGGCCACGCGGGCGGGGTCTCGCGTATTCCAGGCATCCTCGGCAAGGCGCGCCTTCTGTGCGGCGGTTTCAGCCGTGAAGGGAGGGAGCGGTGGACGGCTCATGATGTGACTCCTTTCTTGCTTGAGCGAGACAGCGACTGCCGGTTGAGTCAAACACAGACATCCAATGCGTCCAAAGCCCGCTTTGGGTCATTAGCGCATCGCAGTGCTTTCACACCTTTAGGGTGATTTCGCAGACAAGACCGTCTGCACGCCAGTCAAAATGCGTTTTTCCCGACCGCTGGGCGATCATTCGTTCAATAATCCGCCCGCCAAATCCCATTTGCGTCGGTTGTTGCACTTTCGGTCCGCTCGACTCTGTCCAACGCAGGTGTAGCCGTCCGTCCGCGTCATGCGACCATTGCAGTTCGAGTTCGCCATCTAGTACGGCCAAAGCACCGTACTTAGCGGCATTGGTCGCCAACTCGTGCAGAGTTATGGCGACGGCCTGAGCAACGTCAGGCTCTAACAACACTGGCGGACCGTCTATGCGTACACGCCGTTGGTTCTTCTCGGAATAGGGAGCAAGCTCCTGTGTCGCTATCGTCGATAGATCGGCACCAATCCAACGCGTGTTGACAAATAACGAGTGGACGTTGGCAAGCGCCTGAATGCGTCCCTCGATTGCCCGTTTTAGACCGTCGGGTGTTTCGGACTGAGAAAGCATCACAGTTGCCTGTACTGTCGCGAGCAAGTTCTTGCTGCGGTGCTCTGCTTCCCGAGCCAAGGTCGCAATTTGCTCGTGGTTTCGTTTCGCTCAGTAATATCCCTCGCGATCTTCGATGCCCCAACAATTTGGCCCTCCGCATTTCTGACGGGAGAAACCGTTAATGAAACGACGACCAGGCTTCCGTCCTTGCGCTGCCGCACAGTCTCGAAGTGGTCGATGCGTTCCCCGCGTCTTATGCGCATTAGAATTTCCCGCTCTTACTTTGCCGATCTGTTGGGATCACAATCGTTATGGGCTGACCAATCGCCTCGTCGGAAGTGTAGCCAAATATCCGCTCGGCCCCTCTATTCCAGTTCGCGATAATTCCGTCGAGGTTCTTGCTTACGATCGCATCGTCACTCGACTCGACGATGGACGCCAGCGAACGCAGCCGTTGGTCGGCCGATTTACTTTCCGTCAGATTGCGCGTCACCGTTCCGTAGGCGGCGATTGCGCTTGTTGAATCACGAACTGGAAAAATGTTGTACAGGACCGGTATGAGTTGTCCGGTCTGAAAATTGCGAAATTTCAATTCGCCTTCCCAAAAGCCGGTATCGCGAACGGCGGGTAAAACCTCGTCTAGAATTCTACGGTGGTCATCTGCTGAGAAATAATCAATGATCCGGGTCGAACGGACCGCTTCTAAGTCTGGCAGTCCGACTAGCTTGCGACCAGCTTCGTTGACGAATAGTGCGTTGCCCTCTAGATCGGCTATGCCAATAAATTCATGGGATGCGGACACGAGCGACGCAAGCATGCGCACGAGACTGTCTTCGGCATCAAATTGGCCGAGTTCCCGAGCAATCGCCGAAAATTCGTCTAACACGCCTGCACTCCAAAACGACCGTAAACCCCCAGCGGAATATTAGCTAGCGGACGAGGGCCTATCGCGGCGAAGGATGGCACGGTGCGACCCGCTTTACCTCCAAAAGCAGACATTTGCTGACGTCAATCGCATGTCTTGAGTGCCAATAGCGGGATTGCGTCCCAGAAGGCCAACACATCAGAGCGCGGTCAGGCGATCGCCTGCGCACCCTCCTCTCTCCTGCCATCAAATTCCGAGGTATGCCGCCTGCACCTGCTTGTTGCCCGCCAATTGCGCGGTGGTGCCGTCCAGGATCACCTTGCCACTTTCCAGCACATAGGCCCGCTGCACTAAGGTCAGCGCGCGGCTGACGTTCTGCTCGACCAGCAGGATCGCGGTCCCCATCTTGTGGATTTCTGCAACCTTCTCGAAGGTGACGTCGCACATTACCGGGGCCAGGCCGAGCGATGGCTCGTCCAACATCAGTAGCCGCGGCTTGAGCATGAGGCCGCGGCCGACCGCGAGCATCTGCTGCTCGCCGCCGCTCATCGTGCCAGCAAGCTGCTTTCGGCGCTCGGCGAGCCGAGGGAAGATGCTGTAGACCAGATCGAGCGAACTCGCGCGATCTGCCTTGGCGCGGGGCGCGTAGGAACCGATCTCGAGATTTTCGTTCACCGTCATCTCCGGAAAAACCTGTCGGCCTTCCGGAACGTGCGCGATGCCGAGTTCGGTGATCTTGTGCGGGGGCAGCGACGCCAGATCGACGCCGAGGAACGTAATTGCGCCCGACGTCAACTTCACAAGCCCGGAGATAGCACGCAAGGTTGTGCTTTTGCCTGCGCCGTTTGCACCAAGCAAGCCGACCGCCTCACCCTCCCCGACATTGATGGTGACGCCATTGATCGCGGGAACATTGCCGTAAGATGCGCTAACGTCGGAAAGCTCGATCACGACGTTCCTCCGGCCGGAGCGTGAACGTAACCTGATCCGAGATAGGCGCGGATCACCTCCGGGTTTTCGACGACGTCTTTCGGGCTGCCTTCGGCAATCTTCTGGCCGTGATCAAGCACAATGATGTGCTTCGCCACCGCCATGATGGCGCGCATCAGGTGCTCGACAATGACAATGGTAAGGCCGCGGCTCGACAGCTTGCCGACCAAGGCGACAGCTTGATCGATCTCCGCCGGATTGAGGCCGGCCATCACCTCGTCGAGAAGAAGCAACCGCGGCTGCGTCGCCAGCGCGCGCGCCATTTCGAGCCGACGCTGGTCGATGCTCGTGAGATCGCGCGCCGCCGCATTCTCGCGCGCCGACAGGCCGACGAAATCGATCGCCTCGCGCGCCTTTTCGCGCGCCGCGTCCGGCCTGCGGTCACGCAGAAAGGCTCCGGTCATCACGTTCGCCAACACGGTCATGCCGCCGAATGGCTTGGCGACCTGAAAGGTGCGCGCCAGGCCGAACGCACAGACGTCGTGCGGCCGCAACCCGACGATTTCCCGGCCGAAGGCGGATACCGAGCCAGTATCTGGCCGGTAGAAGCCCGTGATCAGGTTGAAGGCGGTGGTTTTCCCTGCGCCGTTCGGCCCTATCAAAGCCAGCGTCTCATTTTCCCGCACCGTAAAACTGACATCCTGCACGGCGTGCAGGCCGCCAAATCGCTTGTTCAGATTTTTGATGACGAGAGCGTCGGCCATCGATCTATGCTTTCGCCGGCAAGGATAGTGATTTGGAGCGGCGGCGCGCGTAGACTTCCGCGAGATAGCCCATGATGCCGGTCGGCCGCCACAGAATCACTGCCATCAGAATGACCGCATAGACGGTGAGCTGCACGCCGCCGATCGAATTGCCGAGCCAGCTCTGCAACAACGCCGAAGTCGTCTCCAGCAGGACGGTACCGATGACCGGCCCCCACAGCGTTCCGACACCGCCCACGATGGAGACCAGCGCAGCCTCGATCGAGATGTTGAAGTTGAACGCCGTCTGCGGATCAATGAAATATATGTATTGCGTGTAGAACGTGCCGGCGAGCGCAGTGAGGAACGCACTGATCATGTAGATTTGGCGCTTGACGCTCGGTGCGTCGACGCCGATAGCCTCGGCAGCGTCCTCGTCCTCGCCGATAGCGACGCAGTAATAACCGATCCGCGAGCGCTCGATCCGAGCGGTTATCAGAAGCGCGATCGTGAGCAGGCCGAGTACGATGTAATAATACGGCGCTTTGGTTTCGAATTGCATCATCAGCGGCGCGTGGCCGAGATTGGGGATCGTGGTTCCCTCCGCGCCCCAGGCGAAATCGCGAAACTTGAGGAAGATCAGCATCAGCACCTGCGCGGTCGCGATGGTGGCGATGGTGAAATAAGGTCCGCGCAGCCGGAAGCACAGCCAGCCGATCGGCAGGCTAGCGAGCAGGGCGACAAAGCCGCCGGCGACCATGCCGATCCATGGTGAAATTCCGAAGTCGATCTGAAGAAGTGTCGACGTATAGGCACCAAGGCCGAAGAAGGCCGCGTGACCCAGCGAGAGTTGCTTGGCGTAGCCGCCCATCAAATTCCACGCAGAGCCGATGAAGGAGAACAACAACACTCGGATCAGAATATCGACTGCAAATGAACTCTTCACCACCAGCGGCAATACCAGCATCACGGCGATCACAACGCCAAGTACCACGAAGCGCCAACCGCCAACATTTGGCATCAGCGTCGCCTCCCGCCGGCAAGACCGCTCGGCCGCAGGGCGAGCGTGATCAGCAGCAGCATGAAGACGACGATGAGACCGGAGTCGGCGCCGATAAACTGGATGCCGAGCGATTCAGCGACGCCCATCAAGAGGCTGGCGATCAACGCGCCGATCACATTGCCGAGCGTACCGAGCACCACCGCGACGAAAGCCATTAGCACGAAAACCTGCCCGACCAGTGGATAGGCCGGATAGAACGGCATTAGCAGCGAACCGGCGGCTCCGGCCAGCGCTAGCGCTATGCCGAGCGCCACGGCGAAGACCCGATTCGGGTTGATGCCCATTAGCTGCGCCACATCGCGGTTCTGCGAAGCCGCTCGCATCGCCTTGCCGAGATCCGTGGTGTGCAAAAAAATCCAGAGTGCGCCGCTCAAGATCATTGCCAGAACGAATGCGACTAGTTTCGCCACCGGAATGTAGAGGCCGCCGACACGAAAAGCCTCGTCAGAGTACCAAGTGTGAACGGTGCGGTAGTTTGCCGTAAACAACATAAGCGAAAGGTTGACGATAAGTAGCGACAACGCAAAGGTCAGGAATATCTGGGGCAAATCGTTGAGTCCCAAAACCCTGCGGATCAGGAAGTGCTGGATCAGGACGCCGATGACGAACAGAACCGGCATCGACACGGCCAATGAGACGATGGGGTCGATACCGAACTGCGTGGCCAGGAAGAAACTGATGTACATCCCGATCATCACGAATTCGCCCTGGGCGAAATTGACGATCTTCACCACGCCGAAAATCAGCGTGACGCCGATGCTAACCAGCGCGTAAATCCCTCCGATCAGCAGGCCGTTGATGACGGCCTGGGCCAAGATTTCCAGCATTGCCGGCTGACAGGGTTTAGGTCTTCATCAGTGGAGCACGCGCGTCTTCTTTCGGGAACACGCTCGCCAGATCACCATTTTGCCATTGCACCCCGACCGGACGGCCGTAGATGTTCTTGCCGTCAGGGCCAAACTTTACTTTTCCGCCCGGCGCCATCGCTGCGTAGCCCTTCGAAACGTCGAGCGCGGATAGCGCCTCACGCACTTTTTGTGGATCGGTCGAGCCCGCCCGCTCAAGCGCATCGGCAAGCATGAAGGTCTGAGCGACAAGGCCGCCGGCATATTCGAACAAGAACTCGCCGGTGCGCTTCTTGTATTCGGCGTTCACCTTCTGAGCTTCGTCGCTCATGTCGTGGTTCCAATGCGCCACACCCTGCAAACCTTCGGCGAGCTTGCCGACATTCTTGTAGAAGTCGGGAATGACAAAACCGCCGGAGCCGCCGTTAATCGCGACGTTGAGGCCGACCTGTTTAACCGTGCGCACGATCAAGATGAGGTCGTTCAGGTAAGACACCGAAAACAGCGCATTGGCGCCGGAGGCCTTTACTTTGTTGACGAGCGGCGAGGCGTCGGTGAAGCCGGCCGAATAGGGTTCGAACATCACGATCTCGACGCCCTCGTCCGGAGCCAATTCCTTGAGGCCGTTCGAGGTCGAGGTGCCGAACGCTGTGTTCTCGAAGATCACCGCTACCTTCGGCTTGTCGCTGACAAGCTTTGACATTTGCAACTGAGCCTTGGCGAACTGCGAGGCACGCGCGAAAGGCGTGAATGTATAAGTGCGACCCTTGTTGAGCTGGTCGGAGCTTGATCCGGTAATGATCGGCACTTTCGCGCGTTCCGCCACTTCGCTGGCAATCAACGTCAGCGCGCTGGCAAAACAACCGTGAATTGCGGAGAGTTTGTTGCCCGAGATCAAACGGTCAGTTTCCGTGCGGGTGACGGTGGTGTCGCTCTGCACGTCCGAGACGATGAGGTTAAGCTTGGCACCGCCGAGCGATTTGATACCGCCGGCATCGTTGACCATCTCGACCGCGAGCTTGGCCGCTGCAACGCAACCCACACCGATTTGCGCCATGCTTCCAGTCGTCGGATAAAGCGCGCCGATGTTTACGGTTTCCGCGGCGTGCGTAATGATCGGCGGCGAACCAATCGCTGCAGCGGCAAGCGCACCACCAGTCTTGATAAGAAACTCTCTACGATTCTGCTTGCGCGAGGTTCGGCGTACGGACCGTTTCATCGTCATCCCTCCCTGGGGAAATTAGGAGACCGCTAATTCCGGCAGCCTCAGTTCTTTGTTTTCGTTTGTACGACCTTGGCTAAGTTGTAACCGTACATAGCCTGGGCGCTTGCTGCTTACTCTACACATTATTGCTTTTGACATGCAGCCGGTTTTTCTCGGGAAATCCCCGCAAACGGCTGAACCCCGCTGCCAACCCCTTGGTCATTCGAAGTAGGACCCTGGGACAAGTTAATTTACAGGCCCAGGCAACGAGATTGGGAGGGCAGCCGTTGTCCGCTTTGAATCATAAGCGGACATTCCGCCGTGCGCTTTAACTCGAAAGCAGACATTAGTCGCCATCGATCGAATGTCTATGCCATAAGCGGACATTGGCATGGAAATTTGCAGCGCTTGGGGAGGGTTACTGCGAGGCGGAGGCCCACGGCGCGGACCGCATCAATAGGGCGGTAAGTTTCTATCGCAGCGGGCATGCGGCGACACTGGTGATTGAGCCATCCAATTGCCAACTCACCGTTGGGCACAGCTTCGAGACGGCCATAGCTTCCGGGTGATCCTTGCGCATCGTTCGCACGTACTCTCTTGTGTCCAGGCACCCAAGCCATTTGGAATAGCTTGGTGACCAACCCGCCGATTGAACACAACTTGTTTTATCCAATGCCGAATAGTCGCCCAGCGCTCGGTAAGTTTGTCGCGTGTGCTTTGTTTGTTCTTAACGCACGAATCAATGACGCCAGGAATTTTGGTGCCGGTCAATTCATCGGCCGCCCTCTGAATCTTTTGACACTGTTTCTGAATATCAAATTGGGGGAGACCACCATCCCTCGATAGAGCAGCGGAAGAAGCCATGAGGATAACGGCGCATAAAAACCAATTCTCGACAGAGTGTACATGGCTTTATCTCTTCTTAAATCAGACGAGCAAATCTTGTTTGTACCCGCACTGGAAAAACGGCATTGACTGACGTCAAGCTCCAAATCGCGCGGCGATGGCTTCCCGGCACGCACACACTCGCGGCGCAATTGCCATGTCCGCTCCACTCTGGGACACCGGACATAGGTCACGAAACTTTCTTGAACATGGCCCAGACAACGAAGGCCATCACAATAATTGCTGCCGCTAAGACGATTAGAAAAGTATTGGTGTCTAGCGCCATGGGGCCCCCTTTTTCGGCGCCCGTACAATGCGCCTATTCGGGCTACTCGCCTAGGCAATTGATCGTGGCTTGTGGCGCACGAACTGTGAGCTAGGGAATGGCCGCGCGGTTAAGGCGCGATCATTCGCGCCGATAACCCGCTCAGGGCACAGGATTCAGCGCCGCGTGCAACCTATATCTCGAGCGCTCCGAGCGAGCGCTGACCAAAGCCCGCATCAACCCGGCGACAGGCCTCGCTACCGACTATCTCAACCGCTTCAACGAAGCCGTCATGTTGCTCGACATGTTGTCGAGTTGTCCGGAATTCCGCGAAGATTTTCTGGCCTGGGAGCCGATGAGCTACCGGGAGCACTTCCGCCTTTCGCGCTTCAAGGCCCGCGATCTCGCGATCGCCGCCTACGACAGGGCCGATGCGAACATCCGAAACACGCTCGACACGCTGGCCGTTACGATGACGATCGTGCTAGAGGCAACCCGGGCCGCGATGGATGACGTCGACAGGCGGCCCGAGACGGTTGCGGCACTCGCGGGCAATGCCATCGGCCGGCCGAAGCCGTTGATCGCCCGTGCCGGCGCAATTATCAACGGTGAGTCCGTTGGAGAGGTTGCACCCACACCTCAGGACGTCGTCGACAGGTTGATGAAACGATAGACCGCGTGGCCGACGAGCGAACCTATCCGCAACGCCCCTACCTGGCAGTGAGCGCTGCCATTATCCGAAATCGGAAAGTTCTGGTGGTGCGCCGCGCGCGCAAACCGGCATTCAACCTCTACACGCTGCCGGGCGGCGCAGTCGAAGCCGGCGAGACGCTGGTCGACGCTGTAATCCGTGAAGTGCGCGAAGAGACCTCGCTCTCGATCGAACCTGTGGTGCTTACCGGCCATCGTGAGGTGATCGCGCGTGACGAACAGGGAAAAGTCGAGCGGCACTTCGTCATTCTGTGTTTTGCCGCGCGATGGCTGGCAGGTGAACCCATACTCAGCGATGAGCTCGACGATGCGCGCTGGCTTGATCCTTCCGAACTCGGTGGCTATCGCACCACCGAAGGGCTCGCCGAAATTGTGACCAATGCGGCGGCGCTGCTGGCGCCTCTGGCGTGACCCGCCTTGCGGTTGCCGCCAAGCCAGCGCATACATCCCGCTTGGGGATCTTGAGCAAATCGCGTGAAAAGACTTCTCACCATCGGTTCCGTGCTGCTTTGTCTGAGCCTGCCCGCACACGCGCAGAGCGAGACGCCCGCGCCCTTTGACAACGATCTGCAGCGGCTCGGCGAGATCATGGGAGCGCTTCACTATTTGCGTGCGATCTGCGGGGCCAACGAAGGTCAGAAGTGGCGCAATGAGATGCAGGCCCTGCTCGATGCCGAAGCCCCAAGCGGCGAGCGGCGGCGGAAGATCGTGGCCAGCTTCAACCGCGGTTACCGCGGATTCCAGCAGAGCTACCGCAGTTGCACGCCCGCGGCCGACCTCGCGATCCGGCGTTACCTCGACGAAGGCGCGAAGATCGCCCGCGACATCACCGCGCGGTACGCCAACTAGCAATCGCGATTAACCTTTTCTTTATTGAGCGCTATCGCGCCAAGGAGGCCGTGCTAACGTCGCCGTTGGGTTGTGATGGCGTCCGGTTTCACGGCGCCGGGGACGCAGGAAAAAATGACAACGGCCGAAGGTTCAAGCCACTCACGCGAGCCGATTTCCGATCGCGACCAGAAGCGCATGGCACTCGGCTACCTGCAGGAGGCCTGGGCCGAGGCGCGTCACGACGGAATTGACGGCGATTGCCTGGCGCAAGCCTGCCTGTTCACAGCTCTTGCCGAATTCGTCTCCACATATGGTGAAGAAGCGGCCGCCAAATTCACCGACGGTCTCAGCAACCGCATTCGCAACGGTGAATTCTCGATCGAGCAGCGGCAATAGTTTCGAGTCTCTAGCTCGCCAAAGTTTCCAGAAAGCACACGCGCTCGCCTTGGGCCGGCGTGGCGAGACTGCCATCCCACATCACTTTGCGTCCGCGAACGATCGTGCCGACCGGCCACCCGGTCACCGCAACGCCGTCGTAGGGAGTCCATCCCGCGCGCGATGCTACCCACTTGTCGGTGATCGTTTGCCGGCGCTTGAGATCAACGACCGTCAGGTCGGCATCGTAGCCGACGGCAATCCGGCCTTTGCGCGCAATGCCGAACAGGCGTGCGGGCCCGGCGCTTGTCAGATCGACAAATCGCAGTAGGGTGAGCCGGCCGGCATTGACGTGATCCAGCATGATCGGAACGAGCGTCTGCACGCCGGTCATTCCTGACGGGCTTGCTGGATACGTTTTGGCTTTCTCTTCGCGGGTATGCGGAGCGTGGTCGGAGCCGAGAACATCGACCACGCCGTTGTTCAGGCTGGCCCAGACGCCATTGCGATGCACGGCATCGCGCACCGGCGGATTCATCTGCGCGCGCGTGCCGAGGCGCTCGTAGCAGCCGGGCGCTTCGAGTGTGAGATGATGCGGTGTGGTCTCGACCGAGGCCACATCCTTGTGTCCGGCGAGATATTCCATCTCCTGCACGGTCGAGACATGCAGCACATGCACGCGCGCACCGGTCTCGTGCGCGATCGTGACGAGGCGCTGCGTCGCCTTCAGCGCCGCGATCTCGTCGCGCCACACCGGGTGCGAACGCGGATCGCCTTCCACGCGCAAATTCTTGCGCTCGTTCAGCCGCGGCTCGTCCTCGGCGTGAAAAGAGGCGCGGCGGCGAATCCGCTGCAATACCGCGCGCAGGCCGGCATCGTCGGCAAGAAGCAGCGATCCGGTCGATGAACCCATGAACACCTTGATGCCCGCACAACCGGGAAGGCGCTCCAGTTCGGCAACGTGCGTCGTGTTGTCCGAGGTCGCGCCGACAAAAAAAGCAAAATCGCAATGCATGCGATGATGGCCGCGCTTGACCTTGTCCGCCAAGGTCTCCGCGCTCACGGTCAGCGGATCGGTGTTCGGCATTTCGAACACGGCCGTGACGCCACCCATCACCGCAGACAGCGAACCGCTTTCGAGGTCTTCCTTGTGGGTGAGACCGGGCTCGCGAAAATGCACCTGGGTGTCGATCACGCCCGGCAGCAAATGCAGACCCTTGCAGTCGATCACCTCACCGGCCGAAGCGCGCGAAAGGTCGTCAATGGCGGCGAAGCGCCCCGCGCGGATGCCCAAATCGAGAGGCCCCTCGCCGTCGTGGTTGACCACGATGCCACCCTTGAGGATCAAGTCGTACGTATCGGCCATGCTGGAACGCATCTAAACGGGGCTTGAGACCTGCCTGACAGCGCTTACGTTCCGCCGCAAGTTCTGGCAAGAGACTATAGAAAACAGACCCCAGAGAATTGGCATGCAGGCAGCACTTCTTCCGGATCGCGGCGTGATCAAAGTGGCCGGCGACGATGCCCGACGCTTTCTCAACGGGCTCGTGACCAACGATATGGCCAAGGTCACGCCGGCCAACCCGCGCTTCGCTGCATTGCTGACCCCACAAGGGAAGATCATCGTCGACTTTATCGTCGCCGAAGCGCCGACCGAAGATGGCGGCGGCTTTTTTCTCGACTGTCCAAGGGCACTGGCATCAACGCTGGTCGAGAAGTTGAACTTCTACAAACTGCGGGCCAAAGTCATCTGCGAGGACCTGTCGGAGGTTCTCGGTGTCATGGCGATATGGGACGGCGCCGGCGGCACCGAATATGGTTTGAGCTACCCCGATCCGCGCCTTTCGAAACTCGGGTCGCGCGTCATGCTGCCGCCGCACCTTGCGGCGGAAGCCGCCGCCGATCTGGGCGCTTCACTGGTGGATGCGGACGCTTACGAAACCCACCGCATTGCGCTCGGCGTGCCACGGGGCGGTCTCGATTTCATGTATGCCGACACATTCCCGCACGAGGCCGACATGGACCAGCTCAACGGCGTCGATTTCGACAAAGGCTGTTACGTCGGACAGGAGGTTGTCTCGCGCGTCGAGCACCGCGCCAGCGCGCGCAGCCGCGTCGTGCCGATTGCCTATGATCAATTCGCGCCGAGTTCAGGGCTGCCGATCACGGCGAACGGCAAGCAGGTCGGACTGCTTGGCTCGACCGCCAAGGGCCGTGGCCTCGCGCTCCTGCGTCTTGATCGCGTCGAGGATGCGGTTGCAAGCGGCGCGGCACTCGAAGCCGGAGGTATCGCCATTCGCGCCGTGAAACCAGACTGGGCGAATTTCGACTGGCCGGGCGAAGCCAAGGTGCCGACATGAGCAAGTCGGTTCTCCACCCGGACGGCATCAAGCGGTGTCCCTGGCCGAAACAAGATCCGCTTTATGTCGCCTATCACGATGACGAATGGGGCGTGCCGGAATTCGACGATCGCGCACTCTACGAGAAACTCGTGCTCGATGGATTCCAGGCCGGGCTTTCGTGGATCACGATCCTGCGCAAGCGCGAGAATTTTCGCCGCGCGTTTGACGATTTTGAGCCGGAAAAAATCGCGCGCTACCAGAAACGCAAGATCGAATCCCTGATGAAGGACGCCGGCATCGTCCGCAACCGCGCTAAGATAGAAGGCGCTGTATCCTCGGCGCGTGCCTGGATCGAAATCATGGAGAAAGGTCCGGGATTTTCCAAGGTCCTCTGGGACCATCTCGACGGCAAACCCAAGATCAATCATTTCCGCACGACCAAACAGGTGCCGGCGGAAACGCCCCTGTCGCAAAAAATGTCGAAGGAACTCATCGGGCGCGGTTTCAAATTTGTCGGGCCGACGATCGTGTACGCTTTCATGCAGGCGGTTGGCATGGTGAATGACCATCTCGTCACCTGCCATCGCTACGCCGCGCTCGCAAAGTTCAAGCGCAAGCGATGACCGCGCCGCCAAAGCCTGCACGACGGGCAAAATCCGGAACGCGGGCCTGGCAGCGCATGCTCTCGGGACGCCGGCTCGATCTGCTCGATCCCTCCCCGCTCGATGTTGAATTGGAGGATATCGCGCACGGACTGGCGCGGGTTGCCCGCTGGAACGGGCAAACCCAAGGGGCGCACATCTTCTCCGTCGCGCAGCACGCCTTGCTGGTGGAAGCGCTGGCGCGCGCCAAGGTTCCGCGGCTCGACCGTATCGGCCGGCTTGCTTTGTTGCTGCACGACGCACCGGAATATGTCATCGGCGACATGATCTCGCCGTTCAAGGCGGTGATCGGCGACAGCTACAAGGCCGTGGAGAAGCGCCTGCTCGCCGCTATTCATTTACGCTTCGGCCTGCCGCCGAAATTGCCCGAGCGCCTGCAAGATCTGATCAAGGCCGCCGACCGCAGCGCCGCCTACCTGGAGGCGACACGGCTCGCCGGCTTCGCCGAGGACGAGGCGCGGAAGTTCTTCGGACCACCCCCGAAATTCTCCGCGGCACTCGAGCGCGACTACCTCAGTCCATGGCCGGCAGGAACCGCGCAGGCGCGCTTTCGGGAGCGTTTCGAGAAACTTCTGCGCGGCTAAGGCTTTCCATGCCGGCCTCGAAGTCATAAATATGTTGTACGAATCGAGACTGTTGCACTCATGATTCACGTCTGCTCACTCTCACGCCTGCACGCCACCGTCGATGAGACCGGAGCGCGCCATATCGTGACACTGCTGCGCCTGGTCGACCGGGTGCAGCGCCCGGCGCATATTGCGCCGGAGAATCATCTGGTGCTCGCGGTCGACGACATCACGGCACCGATGGATGGCTATACGGCACCGGCGCACGAGCACGTGCAGCGGCTCATCGATTTCGTCACGGCCTGGGATCGCAAAGCGCCGATGGTGGTGCATTGCTTCGCCGGAATCAGCCGCTCGACGGCGGGAGCCTACGTGGCCGCCTGCGCACTCAATCCCAAGGGCGATGAAATGCAAATCGCGTGGGACATACGGCGTGCATCGCGCACGGCGCAACCGAATGCGCGAATCGTTTCGATTGCCGACCGTCTTCTCGAACGGGACGGCCGCATGGTACGGGCGATCGATGCGATCGGCGTCGGTGATGCAGCCACCGAAGGCCATCCTTTCCGCCTAAATATCGGCTGAACCCACATGCTGTTCGCGGGGCGGCGGAACGCGATATCATCGGCGTAACCGTCGAGGGAGTAACGAGAGCGACATGGACAAGCGTGTGGTGCGCTACGGCGTGGTGGCGCCCGAGGTCCTCAGATCCTACGATGGCCTCGGGTTTCTCAAGGCGATCATCGATGGCACGGTGCCGAACCCGCCGATCAGCGAGTTGATGGGATTTCATCTGACCGAGGCCGAGCAAGGCCGCGCCGTGTTCGAGGGCCTGCCGGAATTCCACCACTACAATCCGATCGGCACCGTTCACGGCGGATTCGCCGCGACACTGCTCGATTCGGCGCTCGGCTGCGCGATTTTTTCCACGGTCGCCAAAGGCGATGCGTGGACGACGCTGGAGCTGAAATTCAATCTGGTGCGTCCG
>JANWKN010000019.1 GCA_025451355.1 Pseudolabrys sp.
ACATCAAGCGCTTTTCCATTGGGATGGTCGTTAGTTACCACTTTCCCGGTTGACGCGCGGGATTAGCGCGCGTGCACGTTGCAGTCCACGTTTGCACAAAAAGGCCGCCGGCAAGAATGGCGGGCGGCCTTTTTGGTGTCGCGTCGCTGCAAAGGTGGTATCGGAGGCAGGCTTACTCACCCGAAGAGAATGTTCGCTTCGGACGGACCTTGCACCCGCGATTCAATCATCGACTTCTTATTTATTCCAGCCCTTCATCGGATATGCGAACTTCGCGGTCGCCCGATCCTCCGGCCAGACTGAAACATATTGCTTGCCCTGCAGCTGGATCAGGTAGGTCGCTGATAAGGTGTTCTGCCCGGATTCATCGAATTTCACGCCGCGATAGCCGATCATGAGTTGATCCGCCGTGAGATTCGTTGCCTTCAACGCCGCCTGAATTTTGTCGGGTTCGGTTGAGCCGGCGCGATTGATGGCGTCAGCCAGCACGAAGAATCCTTGCATCCAGCGAGCGCTCGTATCGTCGAGATCGCGATTGAATTTTGCCTTGAACATCTCGTTGATGATGTAGCTGTTGCTGCCGGGCTTGCCGATGTCGAAGGCGCTGCGGTTGACAGCGCCCTGAGCGAGATCGCCGACGTTTGGGATGAAAGTCGGGTCCGAGAAGCCGGCGTCGTCGCCGATGATGATCGATGGCAGGTAGTCGAGGTTCTTCATTGTCTTGAAGTAGAGAATGGTGTCGGCCGTATAGCTGATGAAAATGACCGCATCTGGCTTAGCGGTCTTGAGTTGTAGGACCTGCGCCGAGACATCCGAGCTGTTCGCATTATAAGGAATTTGCGCCGCCACGTTGATGTTCGCAGCCTTCGCCGCCTCGAGAATACTTGCTGCAACCGACGAGCCGTAGTCGGTGTTCTCATTGACGATAGCGATAGTGTCGATCTTCTTGCCCGACTTCTTCAAATCGGTGAGAAATTCGGTGTAGGCCTTGGCAAAGTCGGGAGCGATCGGCCCGCTGCGGAAGGTCCACTTGAATCCGCGGGTCGTAATGTTGAGCGCCACGGAATCGGCGACGAGAAACGGAATCCCTTGCCGTTCGGCAGCGGCCGTGGCGACCAGAGAAACCGAGGAGTGGTACGAACCAAGCATGGCGACCACTTGGTCTTGGGTAATCAGGCGCAGAGTCTGCTGTTGACCGACCTGCGGGTTGCCCTGATGATCGGCAAGAACAAGAACGATCTTGGCGCCACCGAGATTTGGCAATCCAACGGTTGCACCAAGCGGCATCGCCTTGAGTTCTGGATAACCCCGGTTGACGATTTCCACGCCGAGCTCAACCGCGTCCTTGGCGGATTGGCCGGCACTCGCAGCGTTGCCAGTGAGTGGATAGATGACGCCGATCTTAACGTCGGCTGCGTGAGCCTGAATGGTTATGGCCGAGGCCATGAACAAGGTAGCTGCGATCCAGCCCGCTTTCGTCATTAGATCCTCCCTGTTTTTTGCCAGTAGCTCCGCATTGGAAGTTTAGCACCAGCAGGACCACGAGCGGAAAGATCGATCGAACCCGCTGGGCCTGTTTTAACGCTGCAGCTCAGTCGGCGTCCCGATCCCGAGGTAGATTTCCTGCACCTGCCTGTTGCTTTCCATTTCGGTCGCCTTCCCTTCGATAGCCACACGTCCTGTCTGCAAAACGTAGGCGTAGTCCGCTATTCCGAGGGCGAGTGGAATTGATTGCTCCGCCAGCAAGAGTGTAAGCCCATCCCCGTGGAGCTGCAGCAACGTATCGTAAAGCGACTCGACAACGGTTGGCGCGAGACCGAGGCTTGGCTCGTCCAGCAACAACATTTTCGGTTCGCTCATCAATGCTCGTCCGAGCGCCAACATCTGTCTTTCCCCGCCCGACAATGTGCGGGCCAGTTGATGGCGTCGCTCGCGCAGTCGAGGGAACAGTCGGTAAACCCTGTCGAACAAAGCTTCGATCCGCGTCCGGTCGGCCAGTGCCGTCGCACCCAAACGGAGATTCTGCTCGACTGTCTGCGAAACGAAAAGCCGCCAGCCCTCCGGCGACAACGCCAGTCCCTTGCCTACGACCTGATAGGAGGGCTGCCCGGAAATGACTTCGCCGCGCCAGGTGACGCGACCTTTGGAAGCGTGCACCAATCCCGCGATTGCGTTGAGTGTCGTGGTTTTCCCGGCACCGTTGGAGCCGAGGAGCGCGACGATCTGGCCGTTGTCGACGCGCATCGAGACGTCGGCAACGCCGATCAGATCGCCGTAGCGCACCTCAAGGTGCTCAACGACAAGGTCGCTCACGCGGATCGCCTCCGAACTCTGTGACTACCACGTCCCAGATAAGCTTCGATGACGGCTTCATCCTTGACGACATCTTCCGGCCTGCCGCTGGCGATAACATGGCCCTGATTGAACGCCAGGACCCGCCCGGCCAACGTCATGATGACTTCCATGATGTGTTCGACGATCACGATCGTGATCCCCATCTCGTGGATTTTGCGGACCAGGCGGATCGCTTCCTGCAGTTCAGTCGGCGTCAAGCCGGCGAGCGACTCGTCCAGCAACATAAGGCGTGGATTCGTCGCAAGCACGCGTGCAATCTCAAGTCGCTTTCGGCCTGGCGTGCCGAGTGAATGCGCAGCGAGGTCCATTTGCGCCTTCAGTCCGGTCAACTCGATGATGCGGCTTGCGTGATCACGCGCATCTCCTTGATGCGGATGTCGGAGAAAGGCGCCCACCATCACATTATCGATGACACTCATGCCCTCGAAGGTCGCAGGCACCTGAAACGTACGACCGATCCCGAGACGTGCGTGCGCTTCTGGCGGCGCTTTGGTCATGTCCTGACCGTCGAAAATGATCTTGCCGCTGGTGGGGACGGCATCGCCGGCAAGGCAGTTGAAAAATGTGGATTTGCCGGCACCGTTTGGACCAATCAAACCAACGATCTCTCCTTCGCCGACAGACAGGTTCGCATCGCGGACCGCAAAGAAATCGCCGAACGATTTTGAAACTGCGTGCGCCTCAAGAAGCATGCTTGCGTCTCCAGCGCCGTGGAGAGATCTGTTCCCACAAGTCGTATATGCCCCCAGGCTCATATCGCGCGATAAGCACAATGATGCCGCCATAAACGATAAATGTGAGACCTGTCCCGCCGCCACCGAACCAGGTGTTGGTTGCTGTCTGCAGCGGGATCAAAATGAGCGCGCCGATGAGCGGACCATAGAGCCTCCCGGCGCCGCCTAAAGCGGCAATGATGACCATCTGAACCGACACGAGAATGCCGAAACCGCTTTCCGGGTCGATGAACCCTGTTTTGACCGAATAAAGAGAGCCCGCCACCGAGGTGAACATGGCGCTAAGGACAAGCGCTCTGATTTTGGTCTGTTGAACCGGAACGCCAAGACTGCGGGCAGCGCGTTCACCGACTTTGATCGCCCGTAGGTAGTAACCAAATCGGTGGCGCTCCATCAGATAAGTGAAACTCAGCAGAACGGCTAAGACGGTGAGAAAAATGTAGTAGTAGGGCAACTCGCTGCGAAAGGTCAGATCCCACCAGCCACGCGCCGTAGCAGGTCCCTGCAGCCCGATTGCCGCTCCGACCAGATCCCAGGTGCCGAAGTAAATTCTGATCAATTCGGCGACTGCGATGGTGGCCATGCTGAAATAATGGCCAGTTAACCGGAACGTCGGAATACCAATCAAGATCGCTAGCGCGACGCTGGCCGCAATGCCGAAAGGAATTCCGGCCATCGGTGTCCATCCATAGAGCTTGTAACAGAGGAGCGGTGCGTAGGCGCCGAGCCCGAAGAACATCGCGTGGCCGACCGAAACCTGACCTGCATAACCACCGACGATATTCCAGGCCGACGCCGAAATCGCAGCGAGCAGAAACGTCACGCCGACGTCGAGATAGAAAGCTCCGGAGAAGATAAGTGGGTAGATGAGCAAGGCAACTGCCAGCAGAACGGTCGGGGATAAGGCTGGAATTTTATTCACGCTTTGCCCATCAACCCTTGCGGCCGCAACCACAGCAACGCCACGAACAATGCATAGACGACTATGTCCTTGTAGATTGGTCCAAACCAGAACGCGGAGAGCGCCTGGATAAGTCCAACGATCAGGCCCGCAAATAGCGCCCCAGGCACGCTGCCAAAGCCGCCGAGTGCGACGACAACGAATGCCGTCAATCCGAATGTCTCCCCCACCGACGGCGACCAGGGATAGGCGATCGCCATAAGGGCTCCCGCGATCCCGGCCGCGCCCGCCGACAGACCCCATGCGAGTGCCTGCATGCGATCTGGCTTGATTCCCATCAGCATCGCGGCCCCACGGTCTTCCGACACCGCGAGCAACTGACTGCCGATCGTCGTGCACGTGAGCATCAGGTGCAGACCGATCGTCAACAGAATGGCGATAACGCCGGCGACCAGTTGCGGTATCGGCATCAAGATCCCGCCGACATTGATCGTGCCCGATAGAGACGTCTGCGGCAGCGAGACGAAATTCGCCGAAAAGATCCAGAATGCCGTGTAACGCAGTAGAAGGGCGAGCCCGAAGGTCGAAAGGATTTGCGCAAGCATAGGCCCACGCAGCACGTAACGAATAAGGGACAGATAGACCACCACCCCCAACACGAAGAGCGCGAAGGCCGCTCCAAATCCAAACGCCGCCGGGCCGCCTCCAAGGTACATGACAACGAGCAGGCTCACGTACATGCCGAGCATGACGAACTCGCCATGCGCGAAGTTGATGAAATTCATCATCCCCCAGATCAACGTGAGACCCGAGGAGAAAAGTGCGTAGATGGCTCCCAGAAGGAGACCACCTACGATCACCTGCAAAAGAAGCATCGGCTAATTTTTCCCGCCCGTCATCGGCCATTGTAGTTTGGCGGTGGCGGCGTTGTCAGGCCAGACCAGCTCGTAGCTTTTGTCGTGCAACTGGATCAGATAGGTGGCGGCGAGGATGTTCTGGCCGGTCTCATCGAATTTTACCCCCTGATAGCCCATCATAAGTTGTTCGGGTTTGAGATCGGTCTTCGTCAGCGCCTCACGGATCTTCTCCGGATCGGTCGATCCTGCGCGATTGATCGCATCGGCAAGCGCGAAGAAACTCTGCATGTTCCGCGCGCTTGTGTCGTCGAGATCGCGGCCCGTCTTGGCCTTGTACATCTCATTGATCTTGTATGTCGTCGAACCAGGTTTACCGATCGCCCATGCGCTGCGGTTCATGGCACCCTGCGCGGCGTCGGCAACTGCCGGAATGAATGACGGATCGGAAAATCCAGTATCGTCGCCGATCACCATTGGCGGCTTGTATTGCAGATTGTTCATGCTCTTCATGTAGAGGATCGAATCTGCCGTATAGCTGATGAAGATCACGACATCCGGATTCTTCTCCTTGAGCTGGAGAATCTGCGCCGACACGTCGGTCGAGCTCGCGCTATAGGGAATTCGCAACGCGACCGGTACGTTGGCTTTCTTCGCCTCCTCGACGATCGCATCGGCGACCGACGTGCCGTAATCGGTATTCTCGTTCACGATCGCAATTGAATCGATTTTTTTGCCTTGCTTCTTCATGTCAGCAAAAAATCTCATGTAAGTGCGAGCATAGTCGGAGGCGATCGGCGTACCACGAAATACCCATTTGAATCCGCGACCGGTGATGTTGCCGGCGGCCGATTCACCGACCATGAACGGAATGCCATAGCGCTCGGCGACTGCGGTCGCCGTGAAGCTGCAGGAAGACTGATAAGCACCCATCAATACGTGAACTTTGTCTTGGGTGATCAGCCGCGTTGCCAACTGCTGTGCGAGCGACGGGTTTCCTTGATGATCGACAAAGATAAGCTCAAGCTTGGCTCCGCCCATGTTCGGCAAGCCAGCGGTCTTGGCGAGAGGCAGATCGCCGAGTTCAGGGTGCGCGTTATTGACGATATCGGCGGCGACTTCGGCGGCGGCCTTTGACGCCTGACCGGCCGCTGCTGCATTGCCCGTCAGCGGCCAGATAATCCCGATTTTGACCGACTCTGCGGCGTTGGTTTGCGCTGCGGCGTAAAACGTGAAGGCGGTTGCCGCAGCGGCGACCGCTTTCAGCACGCGAAATCCTTTCATGTTTCCTCCCCGGTCACGATTGATCAATGGACCGATTTTTTGGCTACGCGACCGGATCCGGCGACCCGGCATTGTCTCAATACGGCTCCGTCACTAACGTAAAACTGGAAGAGCCACGCTAGGTTTGGCGTCCGATGCTGTCAATTCCACGCGCGGTCACGGCCGCGCTCTGGAGGCAAGAAATGCAAAACCAGTACGACGTGACGATCATCATGGTGCGGCCGGCAACACATCTTAAAGCCTTGTCCGTGCTCGAGCACGGCTTGGCGAATGACCCGGCACTGCTCGCCTGCTGGTTTTCAGAAATAGGCGCGCTCAACCAGATAATGATCCTCCGGAGTATCAGCGATCCGGCGGCCGCCCTCGAAAACCGTATGGCGACGCAGAAATCGAAAAATCCGTTTGACGTCGGCGAATTCATGACTGGCATGACCATGGACACGTTTGTCGCCTTTGATTTTCTGCCGCCGATGCAGCCGGGCACACTGGGGCCCTGTTTCGAAGTGCGCAGCTATATTCTCAAACACGGCGGGCTGGCGCCGACAATCGAGCTCTGGCGGAAGGCCGTTCCTGTTCGCAACAGAATTTCTCCCGTGCTTACCGCGATGACCTCGGTCACCGGTGCGGTCACCCGTTTCACTCATATCTGGCCATACAAATCAGTTGAGGAACGTGGGCGTTTGCGGGCCAAAGCAGCCGAGGAAGGTGTGTGGCCTCCCCCGGGAGGACCAGACCATATTGCCGCTCAGCAGGTCGATATATTTTTCCCGGCGCCGTTTTCGCCGATCCGCTGATTGCGAATTTACGACGATCGCATTCGTTTTGTCTCGATCAGGTCGAGACATCCCTGGCCGTCTATAGCGACAGCGTAGTCGCGTCGCGCTTCATCTGCCGTGATCAGGCCGTCGAGTACATCATCGAGGACACGTTGCGGGTCACGGGTCCGCGGATCGCCAAAGCCACCTCCGCCGGGCAAGGCGAGGCAGATCGCGTCACGCGCGGGCACTGTCTGGCGCCCCTTCGGCCGGATCGGCTTGCTCGAACGAAGTGATACTGCCCCGTTTGCGCCAGACGCACCGCCTTCGCGTCCTCGCGCGGGATTGTGCACCCGTTCGAAATTGCAAAGCAGTGCGATTGGAGCATTGCCGGCGCCGCCGAGCTCAATGACCTGGCCGAGCCCGCCGCGAAATCTTCCGGCGCCGCCGGAGCTTTCGCGGAATTCGCGGCGATAGAACACAACAGGCGCCACGCTCTCGGTTGCTTCCACGGGAATCGTACGCACGCCGGAAGGAAATGCCGTCGCGCTCAGCCCATCTTTGCCCGGTCGCGCACCGGCGCCGCCGCAATGGAAAATCACGGTGCTGAATGCCGGCAGTGCATTTGCATCGACACCGGGGTCGATCTCGTCGACCAATGAGCCGCCACCGAAGATCTGCGGGTTCCACAACGAGGATGCACCTTCGGCCGGAACGCCGCCCGCCATCGCCTGGTGAAGGCAACCGAATACAGCATCAGGCAGCATATGACCCACCGTGTGGCGAGCCGCCACCGGCCATGGTCGATTGGCGTTGAGCACGCAGCCGGCAGGGGCGCTGACCGTAATCGGCGCGAGCGAACCGGCGTTGTTCGGCACGTCGGGCGCGACAAGGCACTTAACCCCGAAAGCCGTGTAGGCGAGGCAATAGTTGTAAACGACATTGATGCCGTGGCTTGACGCCGGCGACGTCCCGTCGAAATCGACGTGCAGGCCCTCCTCGGATATCGTCAAAGCCGCGTTCAGGACGAGCGGCTTCTCGTAGCCATCCATTTTCAGTTGATTGCGATAGGTACCCTTTGGCAGAGCGCGGATGCGCGTGAGTGTTGCCTCTCGTGACGCTTCAATGATCGTATCGCCGAGCGTGTCGAGGTTGGCGATCTCGAATTCGTCCATCATTTCGATCAGGCGCCGGACGCCCTCATCGTTGGATGCCGCGCAAGCGTAGATATCGCCTTCAACCTGCATCGGTTCACGCACATTGGCCCGAACGATCCGCAGGAGATCCTCGTTCATCAGCCCTTCTCGCGCGAGGGGCATGATCGGGATGGACAGTCCCTCCTCGAACACCTGACGGCCGTCGGGTCCCATGCCGAGCCCCCCGATGTCGACGACGTGGATCGTGTTGGCAAACAACCCCACGGCTTCACCCCGGTAAAAACTCGGCGTCACCACCGTGATGTCGTGAAGATGACCCGATGTAAGCCAGGGGTCGTTGGTGATGAAATGATCGCCCGGCTTCATGGTCGCGAGCGGGTAGACATCGAGAAAATGTTTCACCGCATTGGCCATCGAGTTGACATGTCCCGGCGTACCGGTGACCGCTTGTGCCAGCATGCGCCCCTGACGATCGAAGACGCCGGCCGAAAGGTCGCCAGCCTCACGCACCGAGGTGCTGAACGCGGTCCGGAGCATGGTCTGCGCCTGCTCTTCGACCACGGCGATCAGCCGGTTCCACATCACCTGAATATGGATCTGGGCAAGCGCGGCATTGGGACGTGCGACCATGGTCAAATCTCGCGGCGAATAAGTTCAATATAACCGAACCGGTCGATGCGAGCGCCAAAGAGCGGACTGATGACCGTGGACGTCTCGTCTTCCGCGATTACAGCCGGTCCTGTCAGTTCTGCTCCGGGCTCGAGATCGGGCCGCCAGAAGATCGGAACCTCGAGAAATTCGCCTGTGCCCGGGTCGAAGACCGGCCGATGTCCATCCGGCTTCGGTTTGTGCGATTTGGTCGCGGCCGATTTGGCAAGCTCGCCTTCCGAGGGGGCGCTCAGTGTGAGCACCCAACTCAGGATTTCTATTTCAATCCCCGGGATTGGCCGGCTATATAGCCGGCGATATGCGGTTTCGAAAAGCTGGGTCAATGTAGCTTTGTCGGCGGCACTGAATTCCCGCACGGGAAGTTGCACACCGATCTCGTGGCCTTGTCCGCGATAGCGCATAAAGGCCGATCGTCGCTCGGTGAGTCCGGCATCAGGTGCGCCGCGCCGGACTATAGCCTCTGCTTCTAACCGCATCTCGGAAAAGAGCCGGTTTGCCGCAGAAGCATCGAATGCACTGAGACGTATCAACCGACCGCGAACGACTTCATATGCCACCGGAGCACGCAAGAGGCCAATCGCCGATCCGACGCCAGCATTAGCGGGAACGAGGACATGGTCGATCCCGAGTTTTTCCGCAACGCGCGCGGCGTGCAGGGGCGCGGCGCCGCCAAACGCAATCAACGTGCGCGAACGGAGATCTTTCCCGCTCTCAATTGCGTGCACGCGCGCGGCGTTCGCCATGTTCTCGTCCACGATTTCGCTGATGCCCAAGGCAGCGTGCTCGGTTGCGAGATCGAGTTTGGAACCAATCCGTTCGGTTGCCACGCGCTTGGCGCTCACCACATCCAGATTCATTTTTCCGCCGGAAAACGCAGCGGGATCGATGCGGCCGAGCACGACATCAGCATCGGTCACGGTCGGTTCTGTGCCGCCTCGGCCGTAGCACACTGGGCCTGGATCCGAGCCTGCGCTGTCCGGTCCGACGACGATCCGGCCGAGAGTATCGACCCGGGCGATTGAGCCGCCGCCCGCGCCGATTTCAACCATTTCGATCACCGGAATGCGCAATGGCAATCCGCTGCCTTTGAGAAAACGGTAAATGCGCGCCACCTCGAAAGCACGTGCGGTCTGCGGCTGCGCCTTGTCGATAAGACAGATCTTTGCAGTCGTGCCGCCCATATCGAAAGATACGACTTCGTCGAGGCCGTTCTGGCGCGCAACGCAGGACGCAAAGATCGCTCCGCCCGCCGGTCCGGATTCGACAAGACGAACAGGAAAGCGAATGGCTGTTTCGACACTGGTGATGCCGCCACCGGACGTCATCAGTAGCATGGGACAGCGAAAGCCGGCCCGCTGCAGGTTGCGCTCCAGATTGGCCAGATAGCGGCCGATCATAGGCTGAAGATATGCGTTGGCGCAGGCCGTGGAGAACCGCTCGTATTCACGCATCTCAGGCGAGACGTCAGAAGACAGCGTGACCGCAATGTTCGGCAGCGCGCGTGCGATCGCATCCCCGACCCGATGCTCGTGAGCTGGATTAGTGAAGCTATGTAGAAATCCGATCGCCACAGCCTCGACCTCTTCGGCCGCAAGCGTCTCGATAGCGCGAGCAACACTGGATTCATCCAGCACCTGGAGTATTTCGCCTCGTGCGTTGATACGCTCGCAGATCGGGAGGCGGCGGCGCCGTGGCACCAGCGGCAGCGGCAGATCGATATTGACGTCATACTGCTCGAAGCGATTTTCGTGCCGGATTTCCACCACGTCCCGGAAACCTTCCGTTGTGAGAAGAGCAGTTTTTGCGCCCTTGCGCTCGATCAGCGCGTTCGTCGCCAGTGTCATTCCATGAATGACGACCCCCACCTCGCCAGGATCAACGCCGGCTTCGGAGAGGACCGAGCGCAAGGCGACCAGCACGCCTTCTTCGGGGGCGCGCGAGGTCGTTAAGGTTTTGGCTGTGAAGCGCCGGTGACCGACTTCCAGTGCGACGTCGGTAAACGTGCCGCCGATGTCGACCCCAATTCGGGCTTTATGGAGAGCTGTCACGCGTGAGCACTCAGGTCTTCCCCTTGCAAACAGTATCGTGACCGGGCGTCACAGCAAAGGGCGGCGGAAGACGAAGCCAGTCAGCGCACAAGTGACGGACGTTTGGGATCAAATTTCCAGTTTGGAATCAAAAATTGCATGGCAATCGCGTCATCTCGCACACCGAGCCCCATGCTTTTGTAGCGCTTATGCGCCGCATCGATCTGAGCCATATCTATATTTATACCGAGGCCTGGCTGCTCCGGCACAGCGACCGCGCCTTTTACAATCTTGAACGGCTCCTTGGTCAGGCGCTGGCCGTCCTGCCAGATCCAATGCGTATCGATTGCTGTGACATTGCCTGGTGCGGCCGCGGCAACATGCGTGAACATTGCAAGAGAGATGTCGAAATGATTATTCGAATGTGAGCCCCAAGTGAGGCCCCAATCGCGGCACATCTGCGCAACCCTCACCGATCCCTGCAGCGTCCAAAAATGCGGGTCGGCGAGCGGGATATCGATCGCGTGAAGCTGGATCGCGTGACCCATTTCCCGCCAATCGGTGGCTATCATATTTGTTGCCGTCGGCAAACCAGTCTCGCGGCGAAACTCCGTCATGATTTCACGCCCGGAATACCCCTTCTCCGCGCCACAAGGGTCCTCGGCATAGGCAAGAACATTTCGTTGGCCGCGGCATAGTCGCACGGCCTCGTCGAGCGACCACGCGCCGTTCGGATCAATCGTGACGCGCGCGTCCGGAAATCGCTCCGCCAGAGCCGTCACGGCAGCGATCTCTTTGTCTCCTTCGAGGACGCCACCTTTCAGTTTGAAATCCTCAAACCCATACCGCTCATGCGCGGCCTCGGCGAGCCGAACAATGGCCGCCGGCGTTAAGGCTTCTTCGTCGCGCAACCGAAACCACTCGCCATTTGCATCGGGGGTGCTACGATACGGCAGGTTCGTTCGTTTCCGGTCACCGACGTAGAATAGATAGCCGAGCATTTTGACGCTTGACCGCTGCTGGCCCTCACCAAGGAGCGCCGCAACGGGAACGTTGAGATGCTGTCCGAGAAGGTCGAGCATCGCAGCCTCGACGGCCGTGACAGCGTGAACTGTGGTGCGAAGATCGAAAGTCTGTTGACCGCGGCCCTCCGCGTCTCTGGCACCAAATTTCCATCGTATGGAATTGAGTATGCCATTAACGGCGGCAATCGATTGCCCGATGACCAACGGCCGCGCTTCGTCGAGCGTCTGGCGGGTGCGATCGCCACCCGGCACTTCGCCCACACCTGTCCGACCGGCATTGTCGCGCAAGGCAACAATATTGCGAGTGAACAGCGGGCCATGCGCCCCGCTTAGGTTGAGCAGCATGCTGTCTTCCCCGGCAACCGGGATGACCAGCATCTCAGTGACGATGGGTGCGCCCTTGCCGAGATCGATCATGGCCGAGTTTTATTCTGCAACGATATTTCCCGCCTCGATCACCTTTTTCCAGCGCTGGGTTTCGGCGGCTAGAAATTCGGTGAATTGGGTACCATTGCTGGCAACCACATCGAAACCGATGTCGTTGAACTGTTTTGTAGCATCCGGCGAATTGATAGCGGCGGCGATTTCGCTTTCTAGTTTGGCGCGCACATCTGCCGGTAACCCCTTGGGCGCTGCTGCGGCCTGCCAGGAATAGACAACGAGATCGCCGATGCCTGCTTCGGCGGTCGTCGGAACATCCGGGAGCGCGGCGGCGCGTTTCTCACCGGTCACTGCTAACGCCTTCAATTTGCCCGCCCTGATGTGCTGAGCGACAGCACCAAGATTTTGAAACGAAGCGTTGGCATGACCGCCCATAAGGTCATTGATCGCGGGGCCGCCGCCTTTGTACGGCACATGCACCCCTGTGGTGCCGGTCCTTTGCCAGAACAGTGCCGCCGTCAAATGATCGGACGAGCCGATCCCCGAAGACGCGAATGTGACCTGATTGGGATTCTTCTTGAGATGCGCGATGAGCTCGGTCGCGGTGCTGATCGGAAAATCCGGACTCGTAACCAGTACATTCGGCGTTCGTACAAGCAGCGAAAGAAGGTCAAAATCTTTGAGGGGATCGTATTTAAGATTTTTGTACAATCCCGGATTAATCGCGTAAACACCTATCGACCCGATCAGCAGGGTGTAGCCATCGGGCGTAGCCGACTTCACTCCGGCCGCACCGAGACCGCCATTAGCACCCCCGCGGTTTTCAATGATGACAGACTTTCCGATCCGCTCACTGAGCTTGATGGAGGTCAGCCGCGCGGTGACATCTGACGCGCCGCCGGGTGGAAATGGCACCACGACCGTGATGTTGCGTTCTGGATAATCCATTGCGTGGACGTCCACGGCGACCAAGGTCGCAAGGGCCACGAGCGCAAACGCACAGGCTGCCTGAAATTTCATGGGCCAACTCTCCCCACGGCGACACGACTAGCCAAGTTCGCCCGCTCGGGGTCTCCATGCAAGGTCGAATTGGATCGAATGGCGGCGGTGACGCCTATTCCCAAGGAAATTCTACAGAGAGGAGTGGGCCGCCTCTCGTACGGCACTGGCGTTGGCAATAGCGATCGCATTTGTCAGTAAATTTCAGACAGCGACCCTGGGAATCCTCCTTAAGGCAACCAGCCAAACCCCAAGTGCAATAGGAGCCGCAGTCGCTCCAGCAGGCGTCCGATGCCCAAACCGCCTCGGCTCGCTTGCTGCGTGGAAATGGCAGCTCTGAACTGTGCGCATAGTAACGCCAGACCGGCGTCTTCCCCTCGAGGGCAGCAGCCGGGACAGCGGCTGTCAAAATGCCGAGAAAAAAGAGACCTAAGAATATCCGCGAGAGTGTCATGTTCGCATCCGTCTGCGGTGCGCAGGATACGCCGG
>JANWKN010000020.1 GCA_025451355.1 Pseudolabrys sp.
GAGCAGATCAAGAACCAGCTTGACCGGCTTGTGCCCGTGCATCACGTGGTGGACATGACGCTCGCCGGCAATGCCATCGAGCGCGAACTCGCGATGGTCAAGGTCAAGGGCAAAGGCGAGAACCGCGTCGAGGCCCTGCGGCTGGCCGACGCATTTCGCGCGCGTGTGATCGACGCCACGACCGAAAGCTTTGTCTTCGAAATCACCGGTGCGAGCGAAAAAATCGAGCAGTTCATAAGCCTGATGCTGCCGCTCGGTCTCGTGGAAGTCGCCCGCACGGGCATTGCCGCCATCATGCGCGGACCGGCGGGGATGTAGGCGATGGGCCTTACCATCCTGGCGATCCCGCTGATCCTCCTCGGTATATTCATTAAGCCGTATTCGGTCGAGAACTTGCGCTGCATCAGTCTCAGCTTCGTGGGAGCACCTTACTGCTTCGAGCAGGGCTCCAATCTGCCAGAGGTGATCAAATACGGCTGTGTGCTCGCCGGTTTCGCGCTGATCTACGCCGGCAGGATGCAGATCAGGCGACAGCGAGATCGGCAGTAACGGAAACCATCGAAGGGACTTGCCCGGACTGCCGGAGCGACCTAGAAGCACCGCGACGGGGCAATCTCCGACATAAACAACAGACATTTGGCCGAACGAAGGACCAAAAGGACCAAGTATCATGCGTGTCTATTACGATCGCGACGCCGACCTGAACCTGATCAAGGGCAAGAAGGTCGCCATCATTGGCTATGGAAGTCAGGGCCATGCCCACGCGCTCAATTTGCGAGACAGCGGGGTGAAAGAGGTTGCGGTGGCGCTGCGCAAGGCCTCTGCCGGCGTAAAAAAGGCCGAAGCCGAAAAGTTCAAGGTTATGGACGTCGCCGAGGCGGCAAAATGGGCCGATGTGATGATGATGCTGACGCCCGACGAGCTGCAGGGCGACATTTATCGCGATCATCTCGCTAAGAATATGAAGGACGGTGGGGCACTGATGTTCGCGCACGGTCTTAACGTACACTTCAATCTGATTGAGCCGCGCGCCGATCTCGATGTGCTGATGATCGCGCCCAAGGGTCCGGGCCATACGGTGCGTTCGGAGTATCAGCGCGGTGCCGGCGTGCCGTGCCTTGTTGCGATTCACAAAGATGCCTCCGGTAACGCGCATGACCTCGGGCTTTCCTATGCCTCTGCGATCGGCGGTGGTCGTGCCGGCATCATCGAGACGACATTCAAGGAAGAGTGTGAGACCGACCTGTTTGGCGAGCAAACGGTGCTGTGTGGCGGCCTCGTCGAACTGATGAAGGCCGGCTATGAGACGCTCGTCGAAGCCGGTTATGCGCCCGAGATGGCGTATTTCGAGTGCGTGCACGAAGTGAAGCTGATCGTCGACCTCATCTACGAGGGCGGCATTGCCAATATGAATTATTCGGTGTCGAACACCGCCGAATATGGCGAGTACGTTTCTGGCCCGCGTGTCATCACGCCCGAGGTCAAGGCCGAAATGAAGCGCGTACTCGCCGACATTCAGTCCGGTCGTTTTACCAGGGATTGGATGCTGGAAAACAAAGTCAATCAGACGTCGTTCAAGGCCACGCGCGCCAAACTCGCTGAACACCCGATCGAGCAGGTTGGTGCTAAGCTGCGCGACATGATGCCCTGGATCAAGCAGCGGGCTCTGGTAGACAAGAGTAAGAACTAGTGGTCTCGTGGCCGGGTTCGTCCCGACCATTTCACTACTTCTTTCCAACGCGCTCCCACAACCACCTGGCGGCGCCATCCGGCGTGTCACCTCCATTTGTGGCGCGCGCGTTTGTTTCGCGCATAGTTGCGACGTCGATCGAACCGACCAAGGGCTTCAGCGCGGCAAGCAGTTTGTCGTCACTGGCACGTTTGGGTGAGACCAGCAGAATTGCGTCGTAAGAGGGGATCGCGTGTTTGACGTCAGCAAGCACGGTGAGGTCATAAGTCGCAATCTGGCCATCGCTGGTATAGGCGGCGATCACGTCAACCTCGCCTTCGGCAACCGCCCTGTACATGAATTCCGGCTGCATCTGCCGCTGGTTGCGAAACTTCAGACCATAGGCGGACCGCAGCAATGCCCACTCAGGTCGCGCAAAAATCTCATAGTCGCCGGCGACACTGAGTTCACTTGCGTGAGCCGCCAGATCGGCGATCGAGCGAATATTCAGAGTGTTGGCCTTCTTTTTTGTCATCGCCAGTGTATAGGCATTCTCGAATCCAAGTGGCCCGACCATGTGGATATGCTGCGTCGTCGCGAGCCACCGCGAAAGTTCCGCGAGCATCGGCTCGCGTGCCGCCACATCTTTGCGCTGCATGCGATTGGCCCAAAGCGTGCCGGAGTAATCGACCGCGACGTCCACTTCGCTCGAAGCTAGCGCATCGAACAGCACATTGGAGCCTAATCCAGGGCGGCGTTCGGCACTAAGCCCGACTGTTTCGAGGCGCTGCTTGATCAAGGCCGCCAGCACATATTGCTCGGCGAATGTTTTTGCACCGATCACATATTCGCCGTGCGGCCGCGCGAGTCCGGGAAGCAATGCGGCCAACGTTAAGGCAACGAGACCCGAAGCTCCGAGCACGGTGCGTGTGCTGCTTCGGCGGGTGACGCCGGTCTGCATCAGCGCCAGCAGTTGATCGACTGCGAGCGCCAGCACGGCTGCCGCGATGCATCCGAAAATGACGAAGACCCAGTTCTGGGTTTGCAGGCCCGCGAAAATGTAATTGCCAAGACTCGTCTGACCAATTGGCGTTGCGAGCGTTGCGGTGCCGATAACCCAGACGGCGGAGGTGCGGATGCCCGCCATAATGACCGGCAGGGCCAATGGAAGTTCGATGTCGCGGAGCAGCTGCCAGGGCCGCACACCGACGACGCGTGCCGCTTCGCTCAACCGCTTATCCACGCCATTCAGCCCGGTCACTGTGTTGCGCAAGACCGGAAGCATCGAATAAAGCGCGAGCGCGAGCACCGCCGGAAGAAATCCGAGGGCTGAGAAGCCTTTCCCTAAGGCGCGCTCCGAAAGGGCGGCGATTGCCAGGAGCAAGGGGTAGAACAGGGCCAGAAGCGCAAGGCCGGGAATGGTCTGCACGACGCTTGCGGCACCCAGCAGTACGCCGCGTAGAAGGGGCCTACGCCTCGAGCCGATCGCGATGGGCAGACTAATGCCCAGGCCAATGGCCAGCGCGGTGAGGCTTACCAGCACATGGTTGCCGAGGTAGTCGGGCAACCGCGACCATGCGTCGGCGAGGCGGGCGTCGAGGATCATTATCGGCGATGATGGCACGCAAGGCTGGGGCGCGGAACGGGGGATTCCGCAGGGCTCTGAGTATCCCTTTGGTTAACATCGGAAAAATCGCCCTGACGGTGACCCGACACCTTGCAATGACCGATTGATTACAGTCTTATGACGGTGGGCCGTGCGCTGGGGAAAAGTGAGGATCGCAGCCGGGCAGGGCCGTCTTGGCCATGTTGTCCGTTGCGTCCGCACTACTCAGCCGACTTGCGCCGTCCGAGGCGATCTCGCGTCGCGATGCTTTGGCGCTCGCTATCATTACATGCTTACACGTTGCCGCACTCGTCGTGATGACCGCGACCGAGTTCGACCTGGCGACCAAGGCGACGTTCCTGGTCACCTGGGCGTTATTGAATTTCTTCTGGCTGGCTGTGCTTCGCCGGCCGTCGATAGCAGCTGTGCTGTCTCTCGCAATGGTCGTTGCGCTGATCCTCTTGTCGCAGTTCAAGTACGACAAGTTGATGATGACTGTGAACTTCGTCGACCTGATGATCATCGATCCGGACACATCGGCTTTTCTCTTTACGATCATGCCGCGCTTGCGCGGGCCGGTTCTTGTGGGCGTGTTGTTCACCATCCCGTTGCTGATGCTTCTTTGGCGTATCGATCCTTTCCGTATCCGCATTCGCACGAGCGCGCTCGGCGGAACTCTGTGCATGGGGGCGCTCGTCGCCCTCTCGATGGCTTATCCCGCGGACTTCTACGGCGAATTTTTCAACCGGGACTACGTATCGAAGTTCGCGCGCTCGGGTGTGGACGCGATCTACGAATTCGCGACGCACGGGCTTTTGGAATCGGATGCTCTCGTCACTGATCGGCTGAAAGCGCCAGCCGCGGCGTGCAGTCCGGGAGGAAAACTTCCCCACATCATTCTGCTGCACGATGAGTCGAGTTTCGACATCACTGCGGCGCCTGGCATGATCGTACCGCCCGGCTACCAACGACACTTTCGGTCGTTCGACGGGGATTCGCGCAAACTCGTCGTCGAAGGCGCCGGTGGCCCGAGCTGGTTTACCGAATACAACGTACTGACCGGTCTGTCGGCACGCTCCTATGGCCGCTTCGCCACGTCGGTTACGCGAATTGCCTCAGGTCATGTTGCGCGCGGCTTGCCTAACGCCCTTGGCCGCTGTGGTTACAAGACCTTCAGTCTCTATCCCTTCTACGGAGCGTTTCTCGGCTCGCGCGGCTTTCAGACCAGCGCCGGTATCGAGCGCTATCTCGATATGAAAGACCTTGGGACGCGTGGGCTCGAGCGTGACAGCTTCTATTACGATCAGGCGACAAACATCATTGCGCGCGAACATCGCAATGGACCGCTGTTTTTGTTCGTCTACACGGCCGCTAACCACTTTCCGTGGGACTTCACATTTCGCCCCGAGCTCACGCCGGATTGGCGTACTCTCGGTAACGCTCCGAATATTGACGAATACATAAGACGACAGACTTTGAGTGCGAAGGATTATTCAGCGCTGCTCGCCCGCCTGAAGCAGGACTTTCCGACTGATTCTTTCCTGGTCGTTCGCTTCGGAGATCATCAGCCGGAATTTGCCTATCGCATCATCGATCCGTCGCTCAGCGAGCCTGCGATTGCGCGACAACTGGAAACCTTTGATCCGCGCTACTACACGAGCTACTACGCAATCGACACCATAAATTTCAGGCCTGTCGATCTGTCGTCGGCACTCAAGGCGCTCGATGCACCGTACTTGCCTCTGCTGGTGCAGGAGGCGGCAGGTGTGCCGCTTGATCCGTCCTTTTCCGAACAGAAAAATATCCTGAAACGCTGTCACGGGCTGTTCTATCGATGCGCCGGGGGTGCGGAGGCGCGCCGTTTCAACCGTTTGCTGATCGATGCGGGACTGATCAAAGGGCTTTGACGTAGCGGGCTTTGCAAGCCTCCAGCGTCCGGATAGTTTGCCAGCCAAGAAACAATTCGGGAGAGGAAACATGGCGGAGAATGCCGCCGTGGCTGCGTCGAATACTCAAAATGCGCGCGCATCGGACGCAGCAATCGTACTCGACGACGTTGTAGTCGCATTCCGCCTCGCGGACGATGTCGTCTATACAGCCGTTGAGCGTGCAACGCTTCATGTTGCCGATGGCGAATTCGTTGCTATCGTCGGGCCTACCGGATGCGGCAAGTCCACCTTGCTTAACGTCACGGCTGGTCTGGTTACGCCGGCCGCGGGCGCGGTCAATATTTTCGGCAATTCGCTTTCTTCGCTGAACCGCCAGGCCGGCTATCTGTTTCAGGCCGACGCCCTCTTTCCCTGGAAAACCGCGCTCGAGAATGTCGCCATCGGCCTTGAGACGTCCGGTACGCCGGTGACTGATGCCCGCGCCCGCGCGAGAGAATGGCTAGCTCGTGTCGGACTCGAGGCATTCGCGGACCGCTATCCGCACATGTTGTCGGGTGGCCAGCGGAAGCGCGTTGGTCTGGCGCAGGTGTTAATCCGTGATCCAAAAATCTTGCTTATGGATGAGCCATTCGGTCCGCTCGACGCGCAGACGCGGCAGATTATGGGAAATCTGCTACTCGACCTGTGGACTGCCGATCGCAAGGCCGTTCTTTTCGTAACACACGATCTGGAAGAGGCCATCGCTCTATCCGATCGGGTCGTGATCATGTCGGCAGGGCCGGCTGCACGTATTATCGGCGATTGGCGCGTACCATTGACGCGTCCGCGCGATATATCCGAGGTAAAGCTGGATCCGGCGTTCCACGAGCTTCACCACGACATCTGGCAGAAGCTGAAGGCCGAAGTCCTCAAAGGCTACGCCTGGAGCGAACGAGTCTGATGCGGGTGGAATTTACTTGCGCTAGCATTGTTGATGATACCGACTACCAAAAACGCAAGATGGAGGAATGCAATGTTTGGAATACGTCAAACGCTCGCGGCTGCGGCAGGAATTCTCCTGCTGGCCGGCACCGTTCACGCCGCCGAAGTGTTCACGATCACTTCGTCAGCCTTCAAGGATGGCGCCTTGCTGGCGAAGAAGAACGCCGGCGACAACAAGAGCAATCCGAATTGTGTCGGCGAAAATGTGTCGCCGCCCCTTGCGTGGTCGAATGTGCCGGCCGGCACCACCAGCTTGGCGCTGGTCATGACCGATCCGGAAGGCCGCGGTACCGGCGTCGATCACTGGATTGCCTACGGCATTCCGGCGTCGGTCACTGCGTTCGCCGAGGGCGAGACCAGCAAGCCGTCAGACAAATATGTCGGCGGCATCGGCACCGCGAAGCAGAGCATCTATATGGGTCCCTGCACGCCGCCGGGACCGCCGCATCATTACACCTTCGTGTTGATCGCGACCGATCTTGACCCGAAGGCCCTGCCGCCCGGCCTCACCAAGCCGGAGCTGTTCGAAAAGCTCACCGGCCACGTGAAAGGCTCGACTGGCATTATCGGGCTGTTCAAGAACCCGCTCTGACGTCTATGCAACGGGGAGGAGCTTGACTGCCTTGTCGCGCATCAATCTCCTCCTGTTGCAGGTGCTGGTGGCGGTTGTGAGCATCGCGCTCTGGCACGTGCTCACCACTTACCCCATCTTCGGTAAACTGCTGCTGCCGCCGTTCTTCTTTTCCAACCCGGTTGATGTCGCAGCTCAGATCGTCGCCTGGTTTTCCTCAGGCGTGATCTGGAAACATCTCTGGGTGACATTGATCGAGTCGATCCTCGCCTTTGTGCTCGGATCGATCGGCGGCGTGTTGGTCGGCTTCTGGTTCGCGCGCCAGCCACGCGTCGCCGCGGTGTTCGATCCTTATGTAAAGATGGTGAACGCGCTGCCGCGCGTGGTGCTGGCGCCGATCTTCGCGCTCTGGCTTGGCCTCGGCATCTGGTCGAAGGTCGCGCTCGGCTTCACGCTCGTGTTCTTCATTGTGTTCTTCAACGTCTATCAGGGCGTGAAGGAAGTCAGCCCTACGGTGCTGGCCAATGCGCGCATGCTGGGCATGAGCGAGCGGCAGTTGATGCGCCACGTCTACTGGCCCTCGGCGCTGTCATGGATGTTCTCCTCGCTGCATACTGCGGTGGGCTTTGCTGTCGTGGGCGCGGTGGTGGGCGAATATCTGGGCGCAGCCGCCGGCCTCGGCTATCTGATCCAGCAGGCAGAGGGCGTGTTCGACGTTGCTGGCGTATTCGCCGGAATGTTCGTGCTGGCCGCTTTCGTGATCGTGATCGACACGGTCGTCAGCCTGATCGAGAAGCGGCTTTTGATTTGGCGGCCCGCTGTGGGCGATGCGCGGCCCTAGTCAGGTCGGGCAGGCTGGCTTATCGTTCGCTCCCGAACGGCTGGCAAGGCCGCAGTTCCTTAAGGGAGGAATTCATGTCCGTGAAACTCATCCGGCGGCTCGGTGTTTCGCTCGCCGCACTCGTCCTTTCGTCGGGCCTTGCGCTCGCACAGTCGAAAGTGACGCTCGCCGTCGGTGGCGGGTCGTGCCTGTGCTACCTGCCCACCATGCTTGCGCAGGCGCTGGGCGAATACGAAAAGGCCGGTGTCAATGTCGAGATCGTCGATTTCAAGGGCGGCTCGGAGTCGCTCAAGGCCGTGATCGGCGGCAGCGCTGACGTCGTATCGGGTTATTTCGACCACTGTGTCAATCTCGCCGCCAAGGGCCAGCACCTGCAATCTTTCGTGGTCTATGACCGTTATCCCGGATTTGCGCTTGTGGTTTCACCCAAGCACACTTCGGAAATCAACTCGATCAAGGACATCGCCAACAAAAAGGTGGGCGTCAGCGCTCCCGGATCGTCCACCGACTTCTTCCTCAAATACATGCTGAGCAAGAACGGCGTCGATCCGAATTCCGTCGGTATCATCGGTGTCGGCCTCGGCGCCACGGCCGTTGCCGCCATGGAGCAGGGCACCGTCGATGCCGCCATCATGCTCGATCCGGCCGTTACCGTCCTGCAAGGCCAGGACAAGCAACTCAAGATTCTCAGCGATACGCGTAGCCAGAAGGACACGTTGTCCGTGTTCGGCGGCGAATATCCGGGTGGTGCGCTCTACACGCGGGCAGATTGGATCGCCACGCACGAGAAAGAAGTGCAGGCTCTGACGAACGCCATCATCGCCACGCTGAAATGGATCCACTCGCATACGCCGGAAGAGATCGCCGACAAGATGCCGGAAAATCTCGTCGGCAAGGACAAGGCGCTCTACGTCGCCGCTCTCAAGAATACGCTGCCGATGTATTCGGAGACCGGCCGGATGGACCCGAAGGGTGCCGCGGCGGTGCTCGCGGTGTTCAGTCAGTCCTCACCGGATGTCGCCAAGGCCAATATCGATCTGTTGAAGACCTATACAAACAAATATGTCGACGCGGCGAACAAGACGACCGGGATGAAGTAGTGTCCGTTCGGAGCTTCGAGTTCTCATATTTGCGTGATGGCCGGGCCTGTCCCGGCCATCAGGTCTTGAGATGACCGCAAGCGGCCGCCCGCGATGAATATCCTCTCGATCCAGTCGCACGTGGCCTATGGCCATGTCGGTAATGCCGCGGCCACCTTTCCGTTGCAACGGATGGGCGTCGAGGTCTGGCCTATCCACACGGTGCAGTTCTCCAACCACACCGGCTACGGGAGCTGGAAAGGCCGCGTCTTCGACGCCGCAATGATCGGCGAGCTTGTTGCGGGGATCGCGCAACGCGGCGTTCTTGGCGAGTGCGATGGCGTTCTCTCCGGCTATATGGGCTCGGCCGAGATCGGCACCGCCATTCTTGAAGCGCTCGCGACGGTCAGACAGGCAAATCCGGGCGCAAAATATTGCTGCGACCCAGTGATCGGCGATGTCGGCCGCGGCATTTTTGTACGCGAGGGCATACCGGAATTCATGAGGACAAAGGCCGTGCCGGCCGCTGATATCGTCACGCCAAATCAGTTCGAACTGGACTACCTTAGCGGGCGCGCCAGTGGAACACTGCGGCAGACGCGCGATGCGGTGAAAGCGGTGCACGATCTCGGACCCCGCGCAATTCTAGTCACATCCTTACTTACGGAGGAGACGCCGGCGGACACGATCGACCTGCTGGCGTCGGATGCGAGTGGTTGTTTCCTCGTGCGTACGCCGAAACTGCCCCTAGTTGTGAACGGAGCAGGCGATGCCATCGCCGCTCTGTTTTTCGCTCACTATCTGCGAGACCCGAATATCGACGAGGCACTTTCGTCCGCGGTTTCGGCCATATTCGGGGTGCTGGCGAAAACCGCGGAAATTGGTGCGCGGGAAATCCAGGTGGTGACCGCTCAGGACGAAATCGTAAGGCCAAGCCGCGTGTTCAAGGCCGAAGCGCTGGGGCGATGATGCAAGCGCCGTCGGTCTTTCACGTCGATCGGTTGGAGCTTTCTTTCGCTCCCAAGCCTTGGGCTTTTGCGGTCGAACGGCGGGCCGAGATCGACGCATATTTCAGTGCGCTAAGGCGGGAGAAGCCGCATGTCTGGAACGGCCGCGTTCTCCTGATGCACGATCGAAGCGTTGAGAACGGCGTCCTGCATGGCCAGTATCTGGAAACCGACTATGCGAGTTTTTCCGCCTGGTGCCATTGGAATCGGCCGGCGGCCGGCGTGGGCGATTGTTTCAGCGCAGCGGCAATCCTGTCGGCCGACGGCGCGTTCCTTCTTGGCGTCATGGGACCTCACACGTTCAACGGAGGGAGGATTTATTTTCCGTGCGGCACGCCGGACCCAGCTGTCATTGTTGACGGAAAGGTCGATCTCGACCTGAGCCTGAGGCGGGAGCTGAAGGAGGAAACCGGTCTCGATATGACCGGATTTGAGCCAGAGCCGGGCTGGACCATGTCAGTCGACGGCGCGCTGATCGCGCAAGTCAAGGTTTTGCGGTCGAAAGAATCGGCCACCGATCTGCGCGGGCGCATTCGCGCATATCTTGCCAGCGAAAAAAGGCCGGAACTCGCCGATATCCATATCGTACGCGGGCCCGGCGATTTCGATCCCGCCATGCCGGGCTATGCGACGGCTTTCATGGCATCGCGATTTGCCCGCGGGTAGTTCACGACTACCAGATCAGGGGGATCAGTCTGAAACGGGTGGCGTGGCAATACTCTGCGTAGCCGGGCAAATTCTGTTTCAGGAAGCGTTCCTCGTCGAGGAGTCGCCAGAGAAGCACGGGTATCAACGCGAAGGCGACCAGGCCCCCCCAATAAGAGCCAAGCGCGAGCGGGGTCGCGAGAAGCAATAGCAAGGCGCCCGAGTAGAGCGGATGCCTGACGATTGCATAGAGGCCGGTTGAGACGACGGGTTGGTCCGCCTCGACTCTGATCGTCGATGCCGCGTAGCTGTTCTGTCTGAGCACGATGAAAAAGATCACGAAGCTCAACGCGAGCAAAGCGTCGGCCGCGAGCACGAGCCAGGTGGGAACCGCCGACCAATGCCAGCGGAAGTCGAAACCGGGCACAACGATCAGCAATATGAAGCCCACCAAAGTAATCGCCATGATGATTTTCTGCACGGGCCTCTGTTCGGCCGCCGGGCCGACCTTCATACGGCGTTCGACGAGCTTGGGGTCATGCTTCAGCAAATAGATGCTGATTGCAGTTGTCGACGCGGCGAAAACGAAGGCATAGAGCCATCCCTGCCAGAAATGGAGCGTACCTGCCGGTACGAACAGCAATGCCAAGAAGGCAACGAGGGACACCGCGGATCTGGACCAAGCCCGGCGATTAAGTGTGTTCATACTAGCGGTTCCATGAACCTCAATGGGGCAACTTGGCATCAGACTGTGGCGGTCGCGGGTACGCTTGATTTGGGCCGGCGCTTTCCGCTAAAAGCAGGCCGGTTAACTCGGGCTTTACCTAGACCCGTCAAGTTGACCGACGAGACGAGGGAACATTCCATGTCGACGCGCAGGAATATTCGCGCGATCGGGCGGACGGCGGGATACGCCGGCTCCGCGGCTTCCCTCATTCTGGGCACGCTCCTTCTCCTTATCCGCCCCTGAGGGCCGGCTGGGCA
>JANWKN010000021.1 GCA_025451355.1 Pseudolabrys sp.
CGTGGGGCCCTGCGCCTTCGCCGCTCAGCCGCGGCCGGTTTCCCGCGGGTCCAACGCGTCGCGCAAACCGTCGCCGACCAGATTGAATGACAGGACTGTCAGGAAAATTGCAAGGCCTGGCCACACAGCCATCCATGGCGCGTTGACCAGGAAACGCTGCGCCGAATTGAGCATGCTCCCCCAGGATGGTTCCGGCGGCTGCTGGCCTAGGCCGAGAAATGAAAGCGCCGCTTCGGCAATGATCGCCGCCGCGATCGAGAGGGTCGCCTGGACGAGCAGTGCCGGCATGATGTTCGGCAGGATATGGACGAAGACGATGCGCCAGCGCGGATTTCCGATCGCACGCGCGGCCTCGACGTAATCTTCCATCTTCACCGCCAGCACCTGTCCGCGCGTCAGGCGGACGATAATCGGCGTCGCCGTAACGCCAATGGCGATCATGGCGTTGCCAAGGCTCGGGCCGAGAAAGGCTGCCAGCGCGATGGCCAGAATGAGGAAGGGACAGGCGAGCATGGCATCTGTCATGCGCCCGATCAGCGCGTCGAGAAATCCGCCGAGATAACCGGCCGCTAGGCCCAGGGGCACGCCAATCGACAGGGCGATACCGACGGAAATGACACCGGCCAGCAGCGACGCGCGCGTCCCATAGATTACGCGGACCAGAATATCGCGTCCGAGATCGTCGGTGCCGAACCAATGCGCCGCGGATGGCGGATGGCGCACCAAGGTCCAACTCTGCGCAACCGGGTCGTAAGGGCTCAGCAGTGGTGCGAGGACGGCCAGCGCGACAAAAAAAGTAACAACAGCTAGCCCGAAGACAGCGCTTTTGCGGCGAAAAAGCCGACGCGCGGCGCGGCGAAGAGGCGTTTCGGACGTGTCCTTTGCCGCGATCAATCTTGTATTGACGGTGGTGTCCGCCATGTCAGTTGCGCAGCCGCGGATTGACGAGAACGTAAGCGATGTCGGCAAGCAGATTGAGCACGATGTAGACAGTCGCCGTGACGAGCACGACGCCTTGCACGACCGCATAATCTCGGTTGAAGACGGCGTCGATGATCAATTTACCGAAGCCTGGAATGGTGAAAATCTGTTCGGTCAGGACCGCGCCCGAAAGAAGCGTTCCGAATTCGATCGCGCCCAGCGTGATGACCGGGGTCAGTGCGTTGCGCATGGCGTGTTTGAAGATGACCGTGCGCTCGTACAAGCCTTTCGCGCGCGCGGTGCGCACGTAGTCACTTTCGAGCACCTGCAACATGGCGCTGCGGGTATGCCGCATCAGGATCGCTGCGATGGCGTTACCGAGGACGAAGGCCGGCATGATCGTTGAGGCGAGACTGGCCCGCCAATCCTCAGTCAGCGGCACGTAGCCCGAAGCCGGCAGCCAGCCCAATTTTACGGAGAACAGGAAGATCAGCATGATCCCGAGCCAGAAGTTCGGCGTCGAGATGCCCCAAAGTGCAAACGCATTGGCCGCATAGTCCCAGAAGGTATTTTTCTTGATGGCGGAGATAATGCCTGCGGAAATACCGATCACGAGTGCAATCACGATGGCCATCGAGCCGAGCTGGATTGTCACCGGCAGCTTTTGCAGGATCAGATCGAGGACCGGCACGTGAATCCGCATTGATTCTCCGAGATTGCCGGAGAGCACACCCTGCACCCAGTAAACGTATTGCACAGGGAACGGCCGATCGAGGTGATACTGCTGCCGAATCTGCTCGATCACGGCCGGATCGCGTTCTTCGCCGGCCATGATCAGGGCGGGATCGCCCGGCAACAGCTGCTGTAGCGAGAAGATGATCACTGACACAAAGAACAGGGTCGGGATCAATTGTAGCAATCGCTTGCCAAGAAGACTCAGCATAGCAGGGGCGGTTTCGCCGATCGTACCATAGCGACGCTCATTTGAACGAAAGTCCCACAACACGCACGAGGCCGTCCGGCATCTGCTTGTAGCCGTCGAGCTTTTTCATGTGAGCAATGAGAATGCGGCGGTGGTAGAGATAGATCTTCGGGACGTCCTGCAGAATGGTCTTCGTCAGTTTTTCGTAGATCGCCTTGCGCGCGGCAAGTTCGGAAGGCACGCGTGCCTCATCGAGTAGCTTGTCGACGTCGCCGTTGCAGTAGCCCATCGAATCCTGCGGCGCGTTGCACTTGAAGAAGATATAAGTATTGCCATCCGGATCGGTGCGTCCGCTCCACGCCAGCAGATAGGCTTGGTAGTTGCCTTGCTCGGCCTGCTTGAGCGAGGTGGCAAATTCGGTGACGCGGATCTTCATGTTGATGCCGATCTCCCCCGCCATCGCCTGAATGACTTCGGCGACGGCCTGGGTTTCGGCACCCTTTGGCACCATGAAATCGACATCGAATGGCGCGGAGACGCCAGCCTCTTTCATGAGCGCCTTGGCCTTGTCAACGTCGCGTTTGGGAACGGGATAGGCCTGCTGATAATAGGGATTCTCCGGGCTGACCCATTGATTGCCGGGCGTGAATTCTCCATTGAACACCACTTGGTTTAGGGCATCGCGATCGATCGTGAGATTCAGCGCCTGGCGGACCTTGTCGGATTGGCCGAGTGGATTCTTCGACTGGGCGCCGTTGCCGACATTGATGTCGAGTCCCTGGTAGCCGAGTTCGAGTGCGGTCGCGAGACTGAGCGTTTTATCCTCGCGCACGCTCTTGATGTCGGTCGCCAGCACGCGCTCGATCAAATCAAGCGCACCGGATTTGAGATTGGCGAGACGGACAGTGGAATCGACGATCGGCAGAAACACGACGCGATCGATGTGGATGTTGTCCTTGTTCCAGTAGTCCGCGAATTTCTCGAACACGATGCGATCTTGCTGGACGCGCTCGACGAATTTGTACGGCCCGGCGCATACCGGATGCAGTCCGAATTTGTCGCCGGCTTCTTTCGCAGCCTTGGGCGAAACCATCATGCCGGCGCGGTCGGTGAACTGCGCGATCAGCGGTGAGTAGGGGGCCTTGAGAACGACATTGATCGTCAGTGGATCGACCACGTCCACGTGATCGACCGCAGCGAGCTCTGGCTTCCTGAACGAACCGGTCATCGACGTGTGACGCTCGATAGAAAATTTGGCCGCTTCGGCGTTAAAGGGCTCGCGGTCATGAAATTTTACGCCGGGCCGGAGTTTGATCGTGACGGTCTTGCCGTCGGCGGAGGTGGAGTTCGACAGCGCGAGCTGCGGCACCACATTCAGATTTTGATCAATGTCGAACAATTTGTCACAAAAGGAAGCAAAGACGATGCGCCCGACATAGGTCCGGGCGAGCGTGGGATCGAGCACATCGGGGTCCTCGGCCAGCCCAATCCGCAGAGTCGTCTGGGCCGTCGCCAACCCGCAGGTCAATAACAAATACGCGGCCGCTGGTGCGGCCCAACGAATGCCTCTCATGATCCCCTCGCGCAGTTATTGCCGGCAATTAGTTGGGCCGGCCATTTTCCACCTTGAGTGTATCAACACCGTTCGCCTCGCGCACAACGGTCCGCCGAGTAAATTTCGCCATCAGCGCCTCAAGCCGGGGGGCTGGCGCGTCCTGTCTGGAGGTTCCCGTGATGGCAGGCAGTTCACGCCAGCGATGGCACGCAGTTGCGTGCCCGCTCGGGTCGTCGACAAGCGCAGGCCACTCGATCCGGCAGCGATCGGTGGCGTAGGAGCACCGCGGATGCAAATGACAGCCGGCGGGAGGCGAGAGCGGGCTGGGGACGTCGCCTTCCAGAAGCTGCCGTTGCCGTTGGGCGTGAGGCTGCGGAACCGGGATGGCCGAAAACAGCGCGCGCGTATAGGGGTGGCGCGGGTTCGCGAACAACTCGTCCGCACGAGCGCTCTCCACGATACGCCCGAGATACATGACGGCAACCCGGTCGGCGATGTGTTTGACCACCGAAAGATCGTGCGAAATGAAGATGTAGGTCAAGGATAACCGCTTGCGTAGGTCGTTCAGTAAGTTCAGTACCTGCGAGCGGATCGAAACATCGAGCGCCGAGACTGGTTCATCACAGACAATCAGCTTCGGTTCAACCGCAAGCGCTCGCGCGATGGCGATCCGCTGTCGTTGACCTCCAGAGAATTCGTGCGGGTAGCGTCGTCCGTATCTCGCATCGAGGCCAACCAGGCCCAGTAGCTCGGCGACGCGGTCGCGGAGTCGGGATGCGGGAACAATGTCATGCAGAGCCAGCGGTTCGCTGATCAGTTCTTCCACTGTCATTCGTGGATTGAGCGACGAATACGGATCTTGAAAAACAATCTGCGCCTCACGCCGGAAGGCGCGCAATTCCTTTTCGCCGAATGCAAGAATGTCACGGCCCGCAAACTTAATGCTGCCGGCCATCGGCTCGATTAATCGCAGGAGCAGCCGGCCGACGGTCGACTTGCCGCAGCCTGTTTCACCAACGAGTGCGAGCGTACTGCCGGCGGGTACAGTCAGGTTTATTCCATCCACGGCTTTAACGGTCGCGGTCGGTCGTCCGAAAGCCGAGCGACGGGCAACAAAATGCCTTCTCAGTCCTTCGACCTCGAGCAGGGGAGCGCTCACGGGCGCACCTCTTCCAATGGCGCTTTGACACAACGCGACCAATGTCTGGCGCCAATGTTCGCGATGGGCGGCGGGCTACCGACACAGATCTCGCTTGCGAAGGGACAGCGGGGCGCAAAACGGCAGCCCTGTGGAACCTCGCTCATGTCGGGAAGCGAGCCTTCGATCGTCGCGAGCGTTTCTACCCGGCGGTCGAGCCGCGGAATCGAGGCAAGCAGCCCGATTGTATAAGGGTGCTGTGGAACCTCGAACAACGCGTCGACCGGGGCGTGTTCGACGATTTCGCCAGCATACATGACCGCAACTTCGTCGCAGATTTCGGCAATCACCCCGAGGTCGTGCGAGATCAGAATGATTGCGGCGTTCGTCTTCCTCTTGAGGCTGCGGATCAGGTCAAGCACCTGTGCCTGGATGGTGACATCGAGCGCAGTGGTCGGCTCGTCGGCGATCAGCAGTTGTGGATCGCAGGCGAGCGCTATGGCCACCATCGCGCGCTGGCGCATGCCACCGGAAAGCTTGTGCGGGTATTCGTCCACTCGTTGCTCAGGTGACGGAATTCGGACGTCTCGCAGAAGCTCGATCGCGCGAGCGCGAGCCTGCGCGCGGTTCATTCCGCGATGGCGCACCAGCGTTTCAATAATCTGCTCACCGATCGTGAAGGCGGGATTGAGCGACGTCATGGGCTCCTGGAAGATCATGGCTAGGCGATCGCCGCGAAGGTCGCGCATTGCGGCATTAGTCAAGCCGAGAAGGTTTGTGCCCTCAAAACCCACGTATCCTGAGACATCAGCCGATGCTTTCGGCAGAAGTCCCATGATGGCCAGAGCGGTCACGCTTTTGCCGCAACCGGATTCTCCGACCAGACCGAGCGTTACTCCGCGTGCGAGTTCGAAGTTCACGGTCTCGACGGCGTGCATTGTTTGCCCGCGGTCTCCGTGGAAAACGACCCTCAGATTTGCGACATCGACAAGAGCGGTCATTGCTGATCCCCGGCGGCAAGCGCTCGTGCGATCTCCCCCTCTATGACGGATCGGTCGGTCACCCCCAAGGGGTCACGCCGGCTCGGCAGGAATCGTCGGAAGATTGTCCAGCGCTCGCGGCTGATCCTTTCGAGCCGCTCGAGCTCGGCCAGTGGCTGCGGGTGATCGTCGACGCGCAGGTCGAGGTCTGACCACTCGTCTTCGCGATAGATGAGTAACGCGGCCGACTGTTTGCCGCGTTTGTCGCCGCCTGCTGCCTCGCCAGCTCGCATTGCCGCGATCAGGCGACGTGGAAACGGCGCCGCCTCACCTGCGATATAAGCCGCCGCGGTGGCGTCGAGGACTTGAGCACCGGCAAGCATGTTGCCGGCAACGGAAAAACCGTCGCCGGCAACATGTCCATTCCAGTCGATGCAGGCGGCGCCTGTATGGGCCGCAACGCGGCCACTTGCGTTAATGACGTGAACCTGACGATGATCTCGTCCGTCATCACCGGCGATCAGCGTTTTGACGACTGCGTCCGCTGTCATTCCGTCACGCAGGAGCAGCAGTCCCTTGGTGCCGTAAAACGGATTGACCAGCGCCTGCGTTGCGATGGCGCCCACGCCTGCGGCAATGAATGGCACACGCGCGCCTGCCGCGAAGAATTTCGTCGCAACCGCAATGCCGAAAGAGCCGGTGGCTTTGTCACGGGCAATGATCGACCAGGTCATTCCTTGAGCCTTCGAAGCTACCGCCCGGCCGCATAACCCTGCATGCCGCGCGCGTTGGCTGCGGCGCGGCGGTGACGGCCTTCGCGTAATGCCGCGGTTAGCCGGCCTTCGGACCAGCCTGGACCGATCTCAACGATATGTCCCCGCTTTTTCAACTCATCGATGCTTGCCTGGGGTACGCGGTTTTCCAGCACCAGCACGCCGGGGCGAGCCGTACGTGGCCAGAATGAGATCGGGAAATGTTCCGAGTGCCATGCGGGCGCGTCGATCGCTTCCTGCATGTTCACCTTGCAATGAACGTGCCGAAGGAAGAACTGCGTCGTCCATTGGTCTTGCTGGTCGCCGCCGGGAGAGCCCCACGCGAGATAGGGTTCGCCGTCGCGCAACGCGAGCGTCGGGCTGAGCGTCGTGCGTGGACGTTTGCCGGGCGCAAGCCCGGCCGGATGTTTTTCGTCGAGCCAGAACGCCTGCGCTCGTGTGCCTAGTCCGAAGCCGAGTTCAGGAATAACCGGAGACGATTGCAGCCAGCCACCCGATGGCGTCGCCGATATCATGTTGCCGGCGCGATCGATGATGTCGAAATGGACTGTATCGCCGCGCACTTCACCCATCCGGCCCACGGTCGGTTCGCCGGCGCCGAGCGCACTGACGGCGAGGCGGGGGCCGCTTTCACGGCGCAGTTCGACGACTGCCCCGAATCCCTCGACCGAGCCAGGCCGCAGATCGAGGGAGGCCCTATCGGTGATGAGCTTGCGGCGGTCGGCATTGTAGGTATCCGACAGCAAGGTTTCGATCGGCACCTTGGCGAAGTTGGGATCGCCGTAAAATTTTTCGCGATCGGCGAAGGCGAGCTTGGCCGCCTCGACCTGCAGGTGAATGAATTCCGCACCGGTTGGATCAAGGCTGTCGAGGCCCATGCCTTTCAGCAAGGCCAGTTGCTGGAGGAGAACCGGCCCCTGGCTCCAGACGTCTGCCTTGCAGACCGTGTAGCGCCCGTAGTCGTATGTCAGCGGCGCCTCGACTTGCGCCCGCCAGTTCGCCATGTCACTTCCGGTCAGTACTCCGCGGTGCCGCTCGCCGCTAACATCCATGATCTCCTGGGTACGATAGAAGTGATCGATCGCCTGGGCGACAAAGCCTTGCGACCAGACTTTGCGTGCGCGCTCGATTTGCACGACGCGATCGCCGCCGGCGCTTTCGGCTTCCTTCAAGATGCGCGAGTAAGTGGCCGCGAGGGTTCTGTTCGTGAACAAGGCGCCAGTCTCCGGCACGCGCCCGCCTGGGAGATAGATCCCCGCAGAGGTCGGCCAATGCTCGCGAAATAGCTCCTGGACAAGCGCGATCGTCGCATTGGCGCGCTCGACCAGCGGATGACCATGCTCGGCATAACCGATAGC
>JANWKN010000022.1 GCA_025451355.1 Pseudolabrys sp.
CGGCGCGCAAATTCAATGAAGCTTTCCTGTGGTGACGCGCGATTTGCAAGATAGGCCTTGAGCACCCGCTCGATCGTTTGCGGGATATCGTCAGCCTTTACGTCGCGGTAAAGCTCGCGCCCGAGCGCGGCATCAGGCCCGAAGCCCCCGCCGACCAGCACGTGATAGGCCTCAACCGGGTCGGCCTCCTCGTTGTCCTGGACCTTGCAGGCCAACAGCCCGATTTCCGCAATGAAATGCTGCGCGCAGGAATGATGGCACCCGGTAAGGTGGATATTGACTGGCGTATCGATCGAGACGCGCGTTTCGCACCAACGAGCGATTTCCTCCGCATGGCGCTTGGTGTTGGATGCGGCGAACTTGCACCCGGTATTGCCGGTGCAGGCAACGAGACCAGAGCGAAGCGCGTTGACTTGGATGGCAAGGCCTAGCGTCTCAATGCGTTGGCGCGCGTCTACGAGTTTGTCCGTAGGAACTCCTGAAATCAGAAGGTTCTGCCAAACCGTCAGACGAATATCGCCGTCGCCCAACTCACGCGCGATGTCAGCAAGCCCACGCATCTGCGCGGCGGAAAGGTAACCGACAGGTACCGCAACGCCGATCCAGTTCAAGCATTCCTGCTTCTGCGGATGAATGCCGATATGAGCGGTACGCGAGCGTGCAGGTCGCGGCGCCACTGCACCAGCTACTGCGCGATGGAGCTTGCGGCCAAGCTTTTCCTCGACGAGCGCGAGAAACTTCTCGACGCCCATTTTTTCGATCACGTATTTGAGACGTGCCTTGTTGCGGTCAGTGCGGTCTCCATGATCGATGAATACGCGCACGACGGCGTCGGACACCATCGTCGCATCGGCCGGCCTGACAATGACGCCAGTATCGCTGGCAAAACTGTGGTGACCGGTAAGGCCGCCGAGGCAAAGACGGAACCAAACGCCGGCATCGAGTGGGAATCCTTCGTTTACCTGGACCGCCTGGAAACCGATGTCATTTGTGTCCTCCAGCACCGGGATGAGCCCCGCGCCGTCAAAACCGACATTGAACTTGCGCGGCAGGCCGTAGAGAGAACGGTCGTTGAGGATGTGAAAATGCCATTCGCGTGCGTAGGGACGGGTGTCGATCAGTTCCTGCGGGTCGATACCGGCGGTCGGCGTTCCGGTGACGTTCCGGATGTTGTCGGCGCCGGAGCCGCGCGAGCACAATCCAAGATCCTGTATTGCCTCGATCATCGCGACGGAATTTTTCGCCTCGATCTCTCGAATTTGAATATTCGCACGCGTTGTGACGTGGGCGTAGCGCCCGCCATATCGCTCGGCAAGGTCGGCGAGTCCCACAAGCTGCGCAGACTTCAGGATGCCGTTCGGAAATCGCAAGCGGCACATATAGGAATTCTGGTTGGGCGCGACGTAGAACAGTCCAAAGTAGCGCCAGCGAAAATTGTCGGGCGGCTTGGGATAGTCGTTTCTCGCGGCGTGCGCTTTCAGCCGCTCGTACGTATCGAAAGGATGTTCGTCCCGCTTGAATTTCTCGGGGTCCGATAGCTTGCCCCCTGCCGCAATGACACGGTCCTGCGCTTTGCGCGCGGCCGCCTCGGGACCAATGGCCTCGCTTGACGTCGTCGCGGGCGCGGCGATCCCTTTCGCCGTCTTGGCGATCTGCAGCCCCGCGACAAAGCCTTCGAGATATCGTTTTTGTTCGGGTTCAAAATCGCCAGCCGCTGTTTCGGCCGGCGGCTTAAACGTTGTCCCGGCCTCAGTGGTCATCCACTCGGTACCTGCATAGTCCCTCCTGCCGTTATGGAGCAATGACCGTGCCAGAGGCTAATACGCTGATATAGAAAGATATTTCTAGAATTTAGGACGCTGTTGCCCGGTAATTAGCCGGTAGCGGCGAAATTCTGTGCACTGCAACGTAGGCGGGCAAAGGGTCCTCGCGGGTGCGGACCTATCGAGGTGCCGCGCAACCGCGCACCGCGACATATTTTCCAAGCTTAAAACGCGAACCCACGCGGCAACGCGCAGTCACCCGGCAGTTGGCATGTCAATTGCTCAAAAGCGGTTGAGAAACTGCAAACGACCAAAAGGAGCGCGCGCCCGTGTCTTATCTCGTCCCTTCGGAATTCGTCACCAAGATGATCGACGCCGGTGAATCAAAAGTCTTCATGTCGACACGAGACACGCTCGTGCGCGCCTATATGGCCGGCGCCATCCTGGCGTTGGCCGCCTGGTTTGCGATCACCATCAATGTAAACACCGGCCAGCCGCTGGTTGGCGCGCTTCTGTTTCCGGTCGGATTTTCAATGCTGATCCTTCTGGGATTCGATCTGCTCACGGGTGTGTTCGTACTCTGTCCCCTGGCCTGGCTCGACAAGCGGCCGGGCGTGACGATTAAAGGCATTCTGAGAAATTGGGCCCTAGTCTTCGTCGGTAACTTCGCCGGCGCGCTTACGGTCGCCTTCATGATGGCATTCGTGACGACGTATGGTTTCACGCAAGGACCGGACAAGGTCGGCACTGTAATTGGAAACATCGGCGAAAGCCGCACGCTCGGCTATGCGGCGCATGGTGCCGCCGGCATGGCAACGCTGTTCCTGCGCGGCATGTTGTGCAACTGGATGGTTTCGACCGGAGTCGTCGGCGCGATGATATCGACGTCCGTGCCCGGAAAGGTCATCGCGATGTGGATGCCGATCCTGGTTTTCTTCTACATGGTCTTCGAGCATTCCGTCGTGAACATGTTCCTGTTCCCGTCGGGCCTGATGCTGCATGCACCCTTCTCGATCGCGGACTATTTCATCTGGAACGAAATTCCGACCGTGCTTGGCAATCTGGTTGGCGGCCTCTCTTTCACCGGCCTCACCCTTTATGCCACCCACGTACGGACAGCTCCGAAGCGCGCCGTGCTCAAGCGCGTCGCTTGATGCAATTTGCTATCGTGGAGCCTCAGCGCGTAAGTGCTGAGGCTCTTTCCTTTGGTCGGCCGATGCCAAGCCAGCTCGCAATATCGATCGGGCAGCACTCCGATAAAGGTCGGAAGGAGGCTAATCAGGATTTTCACGGCGCGCTGATCCCGGAAGAGCCGCTCCTCGGTCTGAAGGGCATCGCCGTTGTCCTGGCCGACGGCATCAGCACCAGCGACGTCAGCGCGATAGCCAGCGAATCCGCGGTCAAAAGCTTCCTGACCGACTACTACTGCACGTCGGATTCATGGTCTGTCAAAACTTCAGCGCAGCGCGTAATTGCGGCGACAAATTCCTGGCTGCACGCGCAAACGCGACAAAGTCAACATCTCTACGACAAAGACCGGGGCTACGTGTGCACACTCAGCGCCATGGTCATCAAGTCGACGACGGCGCACATCTTCCATATCGGTGATGCCCGCATCTACCGCATCGCCGGGAACAACCTCGAACAATTGACCGAGGATCACCGGGTCATTGTGTCGTCCCAGCAGAGTTACCTTGGCCGCGCCTTGGGCATCAATCCTCAGATCGAGATCGACTATCGTGCGGTCACGGTCGAAAAGGGAGATCTTTTTCTGCTGGCAACAGACGGCGTTTACGAGCATGTCAGCAGCCGGTTTATCGCCGAAACAATAAACAAAAGCGCGAACGAACTGGAGGGCGCCGCAAGAACGATTGTTGAAGAGGCGAAGCGCCTGGGCAGCCCCGACAATCTAACGATCCAGATCGTCAGAGTTGATGCGCTGCCCGACGGCGAGAGCAGCGAGGTCGTCAGGCAGGCGTCGGAGTTACCGTGGCCTCCTCTGCCTGAGGCAAGAACGGTACTGGACGGGTATCAGATCGTCAGGGAAATCCACGGCAGCAGCCGTAGCCACATCTACATGGCTGTCGACAGTGCTGATGGCGCGCTGGTCGCCGTCAAGATTCCGTCGACCGACCTGCGTGACGACCCCGCCTATCGGCAGCGATTCATGATGGAGGAATGGGTGGCCCGGCGTATCAACAGCGCCCACGTTTTGAAGCCGCGCATTCAATCAAGACGGCAGAATTATCTGTACGTGGTGACGGAATTCATCGATGGGCAGACCTTGGCCCAGTGGATGATCGACAATCCAAAACCGGGAATCGAAACAACCCGCCGAATAGTGGAGCAGGTCGCCAAGGGCTTGCAGGCGTTCCACCGGCTGGAGATGCTGCATCAGGACTTGCGGCCCGCCAACATCATGATCGACAAGACGGGCACCGCGAAGATTATCGATTTCGGCTCGGTGAGGATTGCCGGCATTGCGGATGACGCAGCCGGCATGTCGAACGACATTCTAGGAACGGCGCAATACACGGCGCCCGAATATTTTCTCGGCGAAGGCGGATCGCCGCGTTCCGATATATTCTCGCTTGGGGTCATCGCATACCAAATGCTCACCGGCCGGCTGCCCTATGGTACGCAGGTCGCCAGGACCCGGACGAAAGCTCAGCAAAGAAAATTGCGCTACAGATCCGCCCTCGACGACAATCGCGATGTGCCGGCCTGGATCGACGGGGCGCTCAAGAAGGCCGTGCACCCCGATCCATATCAGCGCTATGAGGAGTTATCGGAATTCGTCTTCGACCTGCGTCATCCCAACAAGAAATTTATCGCAACGGCATCGATGCCACTCATCGAGCGCGATCCGCTGCTCTTCTGGAAATGCCTGTCGGCGATTTTGTTTGTTGCACTTCTGATCGTCCTAGCCCTGCTCGTCATGCACTACGGCAAGCATTAGGCCAGCGGCGAACTGCCTATTTCGGTTTATACGCCCGCACATTCGCGTGGAAGTCGGTGCCGTTGCCGCTCGCGGCGATGGCGCCGGACCGGATGGCGTAGTCGCCGAAGCGCTCGCCCTTCTGTCGTTCTTTGGCATAGGCCGCAAACAATGGATCGAGCGCGGCGACGATGCCCGCATGATCGAGGTCTTCAGCGTAAAGCTTGTTCATGCGCGAGCCGTCGAAGGCGGCCCCAAGATATAAATTGTATCGGCCCGGGCCTTTGCCAACCAAACCGATCTCGGCGAGATAGGGCCGCGCGCAGCCGTTTGGGCAACCTGTCATGCGGATGACAATGTCGTCGGCGGACAGCCCGTGCGCGGCAAGCTTCTGATCGAGCGCGTCGACCAACTCCGGCAGGTAACGCTCGCTCTCGGCAAGCGCGAGCCCGCAGGTCGGCAGCGCGACGCAGGCCATCGAATTGCGCCGTAAACCCGACCAAGGCGCGAGCAGCCCGGCCTCGCGTGCAATGCGTTCGATTTCAGCCTGCTGTGACGTTGGCACATTGGCGATCACAAGGTTCTGGTTTGGCGTGATACGGAAATCGCCGTAATGCACTTGCGCAATCGTGCGCAGGGCAGTCTGCTGGGAAGCACCATCGACGTCGTGCACGCGCCCATTCTGCACGAACAATGTAAGATGTCCGCGACCGTCGGCGCCTTCGGTCCACCCATAGCGGTCGCCGGTCGAAGTAAATGTGTAGGATTTCGCCCGCGCGAGCTTGACGCCGGAGCGCTTCTCGACCTCAGCCCGGAAATTATCGAGCCCGCGATCCTCGATCGTGTATTTGAGCCGCGCGTGCTTGCGGTTCTTGCGATCGCCCCAGTCCCGCTGCACCGTGACGACGGCCTCGGCAATTTTGACGGCGTCCGTTGTCTGGCAGAACCCTATGATGTCCGCAGTGCGCGGGTAGGTATCCGGCTCGCCATGGGTCATGCCCATGCCGCCGCCAACGGTGACATTCCAGCCGACAACGTCGCCTGCACCGTCGACTATGGCGATGTAGCCGAGATCGTGTGCGAACACGTCGACGTCGTTCGATGGCGGCACTGCCACCACGATCTTGAACTTACGCGGCAGGTAGGTCTTGCCGTAGATCGGCTCCACAACCTCTTCCTCGCCGCCTGCGATCCGCTCGCCATCGAGCCAGATCTCCCGATAGGCCGGTGTATGCGGCAGTAGGTCGTCCGATATGGTGCGCGCCATGTCGATCGCCGCGGCATGTGCGCGCGACTGCTCTGGCAAGACGTTGCACATCACATTGCGATTGATATCGCCGCAGGCTGCGATCGAATTGAGAAGGACTTCATCGATCGTTTTCAGCGTCGCCTTCAGGTTTGACTTGATGACCCCATGAAGCTGCACCGTCTGCCGCGTGGTCAGCCGCATGGTGCCGTTTCCGTACACGCGAGCGACTTCATCGAGCGCGAGCCATTGCCGCGGGCTGAGGACGCCGCCTGGAATACGCACACGGATCATGAAGGAGAAGGCCTTCTCCATCTTCTTGCGCGTGCGCTCGGGACGAAGGTCACGGTCGTCCTGCAAATACATGCCGTGGAACTTCACGAGCTGCGCATCGTCTTCGATGATCGCACCGGTGATTTCCTCGCGCAGACCATCGGCCAGCGTGCCGCGCAAATAGTTGCTGGCTTCCTTGATGCGCTCGTTGCGCGACAGTTCGTCGGTCATTGGCCGTCCAATCGGTGCAGGATCAATACGTATCCTGCAGATAGCGCTTTTCGCGCTCAAGTGTCACCACCGCCTGCTCGGCCGCTTCGGGGGACAGGGCCTTTACGTCGGCATAGGCGCGTACCAGGGCGGCGCGAACGTCCTTTGCCATCGCCTTGGCGTCACCGCACACATAAAAGTACGCCCCAGCCTCCAACCATTCGATCAGGTCGGCGCGGCGATCCCATATCTTGTGCTGCACGTAGACTTTTTCAGGCGTGTCGCGCGAAAACGCGACATCCATTCGTGTCAGCGAACCGTCCCTGAGTGCATCCTGCCAGTCGAGCTGATAGAGGAAGTCGTGCGTGAACGTGCGATCACCGAAGAACAGCCAGTTGCGGCCTTTCGTCTGGGTAGCCCGCCGCTCCTGCACGAAAGCCCGGAATGGCGCTACGCCGGTCCCGGGACCGACCATGATGACGTCCTTGTCGGCTGCCGGCAGGGCGAAATGCTTGTTAGGCTTGAGTCTCACGCGGACGTGGCCACCGCGCTTTAGTCGCTCAGCGACATAATTCGAGGCAACGCCTTTGCGCGCCCGGCCATGACTTTCGTAGCGCACCGCAGAAATGAGCAGGTGTGCCTCATCCCCGACTTCGCGGCGGGACGAAGCGATCGAATAGGCGCGCGGGGCGAGCGGACGCGTCAGTGCGCGAAGCTTGTCGGCATCGAGCGCGATCGGGAACGTCGCGATGAGGTCGATGAGTTGGCGCCCGGCGACCCAGTCGCGCGCCTGGCCGTCGGCCAGCAAAGCCTTGACGTATTGGTGGCCCGTCGAAGAAGCGTAGGTCTCAACGGTTTTGAGCGAGAGCGTGGTCACATCGCGTGACTTGATAAATTCGGCCCGCAATTGCTCGTCGCCCGTCAGGCCGGCAATTTTCAGCAGCTCGTCGACGTAAACGGGATCGTTCTCGGCATAAAGGTCAAGCGAGTCGCCGGGTTCATAGGCCGGCGCACCCCCCTCGAACGAAAGTGCGAGGTGGATGGTTTCCTTGTCCGAACGCGAGGAGTTCAGGTCAACGTGCTCGGTGATCTCGGCTTCGAAGATGTCGGTGCTTGGTGTGGCAGCAGGCTTGGCGCCGAAATCAACCTCGATGACGCGGCCGGCATTTGGTGGCGCGAGAGCCTTCACCGCATCGCCAATCCAGCCGGCGGCCGGCCCCGCAAAATCGAGATCGCAATCCACGCGATCGGTCACCCGCTTGCCGCCCAGCTCAGCCAACCGCTCGTCGATCTTCCTGCCGATCGCGCAGAACTCCGCGTAGGCGGTGTCCCCCAGCGCCAGCACGCCGAATTCGACGCCGTCGAGGCGCGGCGCGCCCTCACCCATCAGTTCGTTGTAGGCACGCACGGCGCGCGCCGGAGGCTCGCCTTCGCCCCAAGTCGCAGCAATCACCACCAGCCGCTTGGCGGTGGTGAGGGCGGCCAGTTCGAGATCAGCCATATCAATAAGCGTCGGCTTCAACCCGTTCTTGCGCGCAGCCTTGGCGAGATCGCCCGCAAGTTTCTCGGAATTCCCCGACTCGCTCGCGTAGACGATCGTCAGCGGCTCGGCCGGCCGGGCTGAAGCGGCAGGAAGTTGTGGCACCAAGGTGGCACCGGAGGCGTCGAGACCCGCCAGAAATCCGGCAAGCCAGGCGCGTTGAACCGGGCTTGCGGTGCCGACGACGCGATTGAGGAGATCAATCTCCTCTTCGGCGAAGGGCGCGGTCTTCGGAATTGGCGACATACTCATTTCCATTTCTCGGCGGCACAACCGGCGCCGTCGTATGGCGAGGCGTCAGATCGACGCCGGGAACAGTTGGTTGACGATGGCAAGAATGACCAGCAGGACGACGCCAATGCCTAGACTCCAGCCGATCAGCTTCTTTTCGACCGGCAGCAGCGGCTCGGCTTGCGCCTTACGGAATTCCTCACCGACATTCACTTGCGACACGTTTCGCTCCTTCGTTTAGCTGGCCAGTGGCGGCTTAACGCCACTGAAGAACAGCCAGGAAATCAGCAGCCCGACCCAAATCACGAAACCAAAAAGGCTTACGAAATAGACCGCGGCGAGTCGGCCAATGCCCTCCTGCCAGAGCTTCTTGAAGTTGGAGAGCACGCCGATCGAAAAGAAGGTGAGGATGAAGAACACGACACGCAGCGTATTGGCTTCGCCCATTGATGCCGGCACCTTTGCGGCAATGTCCGCGGGAGTCGCCAGCGCGAGATAAAGTCCGACGACGAAGGTGATCAGAAAGCCGATCACGAACTTCGGGAAGCGCTGCCAGATTTCCCAGGCGCTCGCTTTGTCCGCGGTGCGGTTAATGTGATTGGTCCAGATGTAGCCTAGGACGAAGGCCCAGATGCCAATGAAAATATCGATGAATACCTTGATCGTTGCAGCCGTGCCGAGAATCCAGCCCGGCTGATACTTGATGCCTTCGGCCGCGTTCTGCACGAGGATCAGAGACTCGGCGATCGCGCCGCCGGCGATTGCCGCGCCGTCGGTCTTGATGGCGACGCCCATCCAGGCACCCGCCACGAGCGGCTCATGCGACAGGAAGGTCTGCGCTAGGAATGGCAGCAACAGCACTTCGACCACCGCGAACACGACGACCAGCGACGACACCAGCACAGGGATCATCGGTCGTGCGCGGATAGCGCCGCCAGTCGCAATCGCCGCGGACACGCCGCAGATCGAAATGCCAGAGGCAAGCGGAGCCGCCCACTCGCGATTGAAGCCAAACCATTTGCGGGCGACGAAATAGACGACCGCCCAATAGATCAGATAGGCCTCGATGATTGCCGCGACGCCGCGTAGCAGGAGAGAACTCGCAAGCGACAATTTGCCGGCCGCGGTTACGGCGAAAAATCCGCCAAGTATAACGATCGCGATCTTGATATAGAGCTCCGGCCGCACCGCGTCCTTGATCGCTTCCGCAAAGCGCGGAAACACATTGGCGATGACGAGACCGGCGATCAGTGCAAAGATATAGGCGCCCTCATTCGTGAGTCTTAGCGACCAGCTTAGGCCGAATTTCTGCAGATCGGCCGGAGTCACAGCCGCGAAGTTCGCGAAATTGCCGATCACCCAGCTCGCATAAGCAACCCAGAACACCGCCGTGAATGCCAGCGCGAACTTTATGAGCTCGCTTTTCAGCGCGACGGCCGCCGCACTCAACACGACAAGTAGCGCAAGGTAGGTCGCGACCAGCGCGCCGAAGCCGCCGAGCGAAGCGTAGGACTTGGAAACTGTGCCGAGCGCCTTGCCGATGTCATTCCATACCGAGGTGGTGACGACCCAGCCGAGCAGATCGACGTTGGCGATGCCGGCGAGCGCCAGGACGAAAATGAAAAGCCCGATGATGAGCGACAGCCAGTCCTCGCTGAGGCGCGGCGCGATTTCGACATTGTCGGCGCGCCGCGGGGTCGCTTCGTTCCAGGTCGTGGCAGCCGTGGTCATGTGTTCGAGCCTTCACCAGTGAACATGCGGGATGACGCCGACAGCGATCAGAGCGACCAGGGCGGTCGCCAAGGCCAGCGCCCAAGCCTCAAGGCCCGAAACGCGCTCCGACTTGTGGGGAACATCACTCATTAATCGGCTCCCATTTCCAGCAACGATACCTGTAAGTAGGAGATTATTCTTCAAAACAGCAATAAGTACCGAAAAATAAGAAGGTTTCTGCTTTCGGATGAGCCTTGCGGATAACAATTTCCTTCGCCGCGCCTGTGCAGAGAACGCCGGTAACGCTCGAATCCCACAAAAACGTATGCAAAACACGGAAAGTGATGCTCACTCCTCCAGAACTCACCACTCCCTGATGTCCACCTATCGCCGCAGACTGCATTCGCTCCTAACGCCGTCTGAGCATCGGTTGTTCGCGCGCCTCGATACGCCGGCGAAGATCCAGAACTTCCTGGACAAGTTGCCGGTCAACTTCAGTCTTGAGGGCGACACCGCGATGTCACCTCGCCGCGTGCTTGGCGCACGTATGGCGCATTGCGCCGAAGGCGCGATCTTCGCCGCGGCCGTATTGGCCTATCATGGCAAGCGTCCCCTGCTGATGGATATCCGCGCACTGCCGAGCGACCAGGATCACATCATCACGCTGTTCCGGGAGCGCGGCCTCTGGGGTGCGATCAGCAAAACCAATCACGCAATCCTGCGCTGGCGCGATCCGATCTATCGAAGTGTGCGCGAACTCGCGATGACCTACGCGCACGAGTATTGTCTGCCGGGCGGCAAGAAATCGATGCTGTCGTTTTCGAAACCTTTTTCACTCGCACGCTATGCGCCGCGCAGCTGGGTTATCGCGCCGGAAGACCTCGACTGGCTCCTGGTTGATCTCGATACCTCGCCCCACTTGCCGGTTGCACCACGACACGCATTGCGCAAGCGGCGCCGCGCTTCACGGGTTGAGATGCTGTCGCAGGAGGTCGTCGAATGGCCCGACCCGAGGAAGAAGAAAAGGAACAGACAGTCCTGACTGGAAGGCACTCGGCATGACAGTGGTGAAAGCGACAGCTATAACGCTGACCATTGCATGTCGTGGGGCCTAGCGCGTGACGTCCTTCACCTATCGCAAACAGCTCACAATCGAGTGGGGTCAGTGCGATCCCGCGGGGATCGTGTTCAATAGCCGCTTCTTCGAGATGTTCGACGCGAGCACGTGGCAAATGTTCGAGGCCGCGCTCGGCGTCAAGCCACACGAGCTTGCGAGCGCTTTCGGCATCATGGGAATTCCCCTGGTCGATGTGCGGGCCAATTTCATCAAGGCTGTAAAATTCGGCGACATTGTCGACTTGACCTCGCGAGTCAGCGAATTCCGCCGCTCGAGCTTCGACGTGGAACACCGACTCTCGGTCGGCGGCGAGGTGGCGGTCGAAGGCGGAGAGACCCGTGTCTGGGCATCGCGCAGCAAGGATGACCCCGAAAAAATAGGTGGTGCCGCGATCCCCGGCGAGGTGATCGCGAAATTCAGTGGCAGGTAATCGTTCCAGCCATTCCCAGGAATTGGTCTGGGGAAGGTCTTCGGCGGGGCTCGCCGCAGCGCTAGTATTGTGCTTGTTACGACAACAAAAATGACAAGCGCGCGGGAAATGCGCGTGAGAGGAAACGAAACGCGTGGCCCGTCTGCTGGAGTGCAGGCTCAATGGCCGTGACCGCGCCGACGCGGTCGCCGACAACATCCTTTTGCTGGACTACCTGCGCGAAAAGGTTGGCCTCACTGGCACCAAGACCGGTTGCGATGGCGGCGAATGTGGCGCCTGCACGGTCCTCATCGACAACAAGCCGACGCTGTCCTGCCTGACGCTCGCTACCACCGTACACGGCAAGCGCGTGGACACAATCGAATCGCTCGGCACGGAGGGGCAGCTGTCCGCCATCCAGCGCGGCTTCCACGAGAAGCTCGGCTCGCAATGCGGCTATTGCACGCCCGGCTTTATAATGGCCTCCGCCGGATTGTTGCGGAAAAATCCGGACCCAAGCGATGCGGAAATTATTGAAGCGCTCGGCAGCAATATCTGCCGCTGTACCGGCTATGTGAAAATCATCGAGGCGGTGAGGTTCGCGGTGGCGCTCGGCAAACAGGGGCTTGCGCCGTGAGGGAAACGAATCTGCCTCTCCCTGCGCGTAACATCGGTTCCCATGTGCCGATGATCGATGGTCCGGAGAAAGTTTCCGGCCGCGCCAAGTATACGGCAGATGTTCTCGGAGTGGGTCAGCTCGCCGGCCACATCTATCGCAGTCCCTATGCGCATGGCGAGATCGTTGACGTCGACATCTCGGAGGCGCTCAAGATCCCGGGTGTTATTGCGATTGTCAGCGGTGCGGATTGCGACAAAACATTTGGCGTCTTGCCGATCGCGCACAGCGAGCATCCGCTCGCACGAAACAAAGTAAGATATCGTGGCGAGCCGGTTGCCGCCGTCGCCGCGATCGATGATGCCGCCGCCCGTGAAGCCCTCCGTCGCATCAAATTCACTGTAAAGGAATTACCCGCCTCCTATACGACGAAGGACGCGCTCGCAGCTGGCGCCGCGCTACTGCACGACAAGAAGCCCGGCAATATCGAGCGTGACGTTCTGTTTGAACTTGGCTCGACCGCGCAGGGCTTCGCCGATGCCGATCTCGTGCGCGAAGGCACCTACAACTGCGCCGAAGTCTGCCAGAACCAGATGGAAATGCACGCTGCGGTGGCCGAATACGACGCCGTGCGGGACCGCATGACCGTCCACGCCTCGACCCAGGTGCCCTACTACGTGCATCTGATGCTGTCGCAGATCCTCGACATGGACATGTCGCGTATCCGGGTGATCAAGCCGCATGTCGGCGGCGGCTTCGGTTGCCGAACCGAGACACTGAATATCGAGCTGATCGCCGCGCTGCTTGCGCGCAAGGCCAACGCCACAGTGCGCATGGTGACGACACGCGAGGAGACCTTCATCACGCATCGCGGACGGCCCGAGACCGACATTCGCCTGAAGATCGGCCTGCGCAAGGATGGCCGTATCACCGCAGTCAAATGCGATTGCGACCAGCGCGGCGGGGCGCACTCGGGATACGGTGTTGTGACAATCCTTTATTCCGGCTCGATGCTTTACGCGATCTACGACCTGCACAATGTCAAGTACACCGGCCGTCGCGTGCTCACCAATACGCCGCCCTGCGGCGCCTTCCGCGGTCACGGCACCGTCGACATTCGCTTTGGGTTCGAAAGTCTCCTCGACCAGATGGCAGCTGAGTTAGGCCTTGATCCGTTCGCCGTGCGCCGCGCCAATCTCCTGACGGCGCCGACCTTTACCGACAACGACTTCATGGTGAACTCATACGGCTTGCCGGAATGCCTTGACTGGGTCGAGCGCGAAAGCGGCTGGAAAACTCGCAAAGGCAAGGCGACGGGCGGCAACGGTGCTCGCAAAGGCTTGGGAATGGCGTGCTCGCACTACATCTCGGGCGCCTCGAAACCGGTGAACTGGACCGGCGAGCCGCACGCCACGGTGAAGATCAAGCTCGATTTCGACGGCTCGATCGTGGTGTTGTCGGGCGCCGCCGATATCGGACAGGGCTCGACCACCATCCTGGCGCAAACGGTCGCGGAGGTGCTTGGGCTCGATCTTTCGCGTGTACGCGTCGTGACCGGCGACAGCGAGGTGGTGCCGAAGGACAACGGCTCTTACTCCTCACGCGTCACCTTCATGGTCGGCAATGCGGCGCTCGACGCCGCACGCAATCTGAAAAGCCTGCTGGTCAATGCGGCTGCTCGTAAGCTTGAAGCACGGCCCGAAGACATCGAATGCCTCGGTGAAGTTTATCGCGCCGGCGCTCAGGACAAGGGCGCGACGTTCGAGGAGGTGGTGACGGAAGGGCTGAAGGATAGCGGCACCATCACCGTCACCGGCAATTATTCGACCATCCCGGAATCTCACGGTGGCAAGAAATATCGCGGCTCCGCCATCGGCGGCACCATGGGTTACAGCTACTCAGCCCAGGTGGTGGAAGTCAGCGTCGATGAGGAAACCGGCGTCGTCACCGTCGACAAGGTTTGGGTCGCGCATGACTGTGGTAAGGCACTCAACCGACTGACGGTCGAGGGGCAGGTGCAGGGCTCGGTCTGGATGGGCATGGGTCAGGCCATGAGCGAGGAAGCCGCCTATCACGACGGGCTGATGCTCACAGCGAACATGCTCGACTATCGCGTACCAACCATTCAGGACTCCCCACCGATCGAAGTCGGCATTGTCGAAAGCATCGACCCGCACGGGCCTTTCGGCGCGAAGGAGGCGGGCGAAGGCTCGCTCGCAGCGTTCCTACCCGCCCTCACTAACGCAATCGCCGATGCGATCGGTATCCGCTTTAACGACCTGCCCGTGACTCCGGATCGAGTCTTCGAGGCCATCGAGAAGCGGCGGCGGGCGATTGAGAAATCGACGAAAAACGGGGGCGAGTGATGGTGCATAACACGCACGCCACGCTCTCAACCGTTATGCTGGGGCTTGACCCGCGCATCTATGATGAGATCGGCATATCCTTGCGACGGTCACAGTTGGCCGACCTCATGGATTGCTGGGTCAAGCCCGGCAAAGACAATAGCTGGGCAGGTGCCTGCCTACGGCGCATGGGTGGAGACCGGTAATGGACGCCCTGCCCGAGTTTCGCATCGTCAGCCCGACAACGCTCGCGGAGGCGATTGCGGCCCGCGCGGACAATCCAAAAGCAATGCCGCTCGGCGGCGGCACCGACCTCGTCGTGAACATCCGGCGCGGGATCGTGTCGCCGCAGGTCCTGATCGACATGAACGGCGTGCAGGAATTGCACGCGATCGGCGTGGACGAAAAATCGATCGAGCTGGGTGCCTCGGCTCGCCTAAGCGAAATTGCCGAACATCCGGCGATAAACAAATACTACCCGGTCGTCGCGCAGGCCGCTGCGCACATCGCCGGTCCCACGCATCGCAATATGGGAACCATTGGCGGCAACCTCTGCCTCGACACGCGCTGTATCTTCTACAATCAGAGTGAATGGTGGCGAAGTGCCAATAACCACTGCCTAAAAACAACCGGCACCATCTGCCACGTCGCACCGAAGAGCCGTGGCGTGTGTTTTGCAACTTTCTCGGGCGATCTTGCGCCAGCTTTGCTCGCGCTCAACGCCGATGTCGACATCGCAGGTCCGAAAGGCCGGCGCACAATTCCACTCGAGAAGCTCTATATCGGCTTTGCGCGCCAAGACGTGCCGGTGACAGAAATGCAGGGCGACGGCAAATATTATCTGTCATTGCGGCCGGGCGAGATCGTCACCGCGGTACGCGCGAAGAATACGCCGGGCTTGCGTTCGGCCTACGATAAGATCCGCATCCGCCGCTCGATCGAATACCCGGTCGCTGGGGTCGCGGTAGCGCTCAGGAAGGACGGCGGCAGTCTTGCCGACCTGCGTGTTGCTTTTACAGGCACCAATCCGCGCCCGGTCTTGCTTGCCGGTACCGCCGAGCTCTGCGGCGGCGTATTCGACGAACGCGTCATCAAGGGCCTCGATGCGTTGGTGCGCGACCAGATCATGCCGATGAAAACCACTTTCACCCCTGGTCACTACCGCCGGCGGGTCGCCGGCGTGCTGGCGCGACGACTCGTTTCGCGGCTCTTCGAAGGTTGACTGGATTGGGGGCCGCGTGCCGCACGACTTCACCGAGCGCCGCCCTTACAACGCCGCCAGCGATTTCGTCGACGCCAACGTAGCGCGTGGGCTGGGCCCGAAAATCGCGTTCGTCGACCCCGAGCGCTCGCTCACCTATGGCGACCTACAGGTACGCAGCATTCGCTTCGCCAACGCCTTGCGCAACTTGGGTGTGGAGCATGAACAACGCGTCGCACTCCTGCTCAACGACACCGTAGACTACCCCGTAGCGTTCTGGGGAGTAGTTCGCGCAGGCGCCATCGCGATCCCCCTCAATACGTACCTTCCACTTCCGCAATACACTTATATCCTTGGTGATTGTCGCGCGACGACGCTGGTCGTGGCGGCGTCCCTCGCACAGATGACCACACCAATCATCGAGCGGCTGCCGCGACTAAAAACTGTCGTCGTTGTTGGCGACCAGCCGAAGGATGTTCGCCCGTACAGTGGAAAGTCAGCGCATTCTTTCGAGAACCTCATCGCACACGCCGACCCGACGCCGTTCACCGCCGATACGGTGTCCGATGAAGTTGCCTTCTGGCTCTATACCTCGGGCTCGACCGGCGATCCAAAGGGGGTCAAGCACGTTCATTCCAACTTGATGGCCACTGCGAAGCTCTTCGGCCAGGGAATCCTCGGAATCGGCGAGGATGATGTCGTGCATTCCGCCTCCAAGCTGTTCTTTGCCTATGGGCTCGGCAATGCCATGACCTTCCCTCTTTCTGTCGGCGCCACCGCTGTTCTGTGGCCGCACCTCCCTTCGCCTGAGGGCGTCTTCGACATGATGCGGCGCCATCAACCCACAATTTTCTATGGCGTGCCGTCGCTCTACACGGCACTTCTCTCGCACCAGGATATTTCAAAGGGCGCCGGCTCGGACCGTCTGCGCATCTGTGTCTCGGCAGGCGAGGCCCTGCCTTCGCATATTGGTGAGCGCTGGCGCGACACTGTAGGGGTCGATGTTCTTGACGGGCTCGGTTCAACCGAAATGTTGAACACATTCCTGAGCAACCGCCCCAGCGACATTCGCTACGGATCGACTGGCAAGCCCGTGCCCGGCTACGACGCGCGCATCATCGACGAGCGTGGCCGAGACTTGGGCGACGGCGAGATCGGGGAACTGATTGTGCGCGGCCCGTCGGCCGGCGAAAGCTACTGGAACCAGCGGGCCAAGAGCCGGCGCACTTTTGCGGGCGAATGGACACACACGGGCGACAAATACCGGCGCGATGCCGAGGGTTACTACTATTACTGCGGACGCACTGACGACATGTTCAAAGTGTCTGGCATGTGGGTGTCGCCCTTCGACGTCGAGGCGGCGCTGGTCTCCCACGAAGCCGTGCTGGAGGCCGCCGTCATCGGTAAGGAAGACGCCGACGGGCTGATCAAACCGAAGGCCTTCATTGTCCTCAAAAATGGCTTCAAGGCCGATGAGGTTTTGCTGGAGGCGCTTAAACTTCACGTAAAGTACCATGCGGGGCATTGGAAGTTCCCCCGTTGGATCGAACCGCGGACCGCGCTGCCGCGCACAGCCACCGGCAAGTTGCAGCGATTCAAGCTCCGAGAAGAGGATCTAGGCGCGGGACGATGAATCGCCTCGCCCTACGCGATCTTCACATACTCAAATTCGCCCGGCTTGTTGTCGATGCCGACTTTGGGCGGCGCAATCCAGCTCGCGAACTTGCCCAGCTCCGTCTGCGGCTTCATCAGGCTCTCAATAAAATCACGGTCAGGGTCCGAAGGCAGAAATTCGCCGCGGCGTTTTTCCCATTCCGCATCGCCTGGCTCGTTGCCCGCGACGTCGGCCTTGAGGCGGCTACAGCCGTGAATAATAGCGAATGAACGAGGAGCCGGCCGCTGCCGGGATGACAAGTATGAGTGAGACCATCAAGACCGACGTTCTGATTATCGGAGCGGGGCCGGTGGGCCTGTTTGCCGTGTTCGAGCTCGGTCTGCTCGATATCAAGGCACACCTCGTCGATATTCTCGACAAGGTCGTCGGCCAATGCGCCGAGCTTTATCCCGAAAAGCCCATCGACGATATCCCCGGTATCCCGTTCATCACAGGTCACGGTCTAACCGACGCCTTGATGCAGCAGATCAAGCCATTTCATCCCACGTTTCATCTTGGGGAGATGGTGACCACTTTGGAAAAAATCGGTGATCCCCGCTTGCGCACCGATGCCGGCAAGACCTTTGAGGCGAAGTGCGTTGTGATTGCGGCCGGTGGCGGCTCATTTCAGCCAAAGCGCCCGCCGATCAACGGCGTCGAACCCTATGAAGAAAAATCCGTCTTCTATGCCGTGCGCAAGATGGAGGCCTTCCGCGGCAAGCGTCTGCTGATCGTAGGAGGCGGCGACACTGGGGTATCAAGATGGACGACGAACTCATCCCGACCGACACTGCCGCCTTCGAGACCAATATTCCGGGTCTTTTCGCCGTCGGCGACATCAACACCTATCCGGGCAAACTCAAGCTGATCCTCTCCGGCTTCCATGAGGCCGCCCTTATGGCACAGAAGGCGCACCGCTACGTCTATCCGGAGAAGAAACTGGTGTTTC
>JANWKN010000023.1 GCA_025451355.1 Pseudolabrys sp.
GTCGTCGACCACCCGCATGCCGATGTCGATCTTGTTTACGCGCAACGCTTTTGGCGTCAGCACGGTCTCGATCGGATATGGCAAATGATAGTTCAAGCCAGGCTGTACTTCGCGTACCTCCTTGCCGAAGCGCAGCACGACACCCAGTTCGTCCGGCTCGACCCTGAAGAAACCGGAAAATCCCCAAAGAGCCAGTACGCCGAGCGCGATGAGAGCAAGGCCGCGTCCGCCCAGATTGCCGCCCGGCAGGACGCGACGCAATCTGTCCTGGCCACGGCGCAGGATTTCCTCGAGATCGGGTGGTGCCGGCCCCGGTGATTGCGGCCCTGACCCCCACGGGCCCTTGCCGCCACTGCCCCACGGCCCCCCGCCGCCCTGATTGGTCCAAGGCATTGAATGATATCTCCCGCGCCGGATGTTTGCCCGGCTAACCTTAGTTGGGAGGGGTTATAGGGGACCCCAAGCCCCGTTACAACGCGATCCGATGCCGCGACTATCGGTGTTTTAGTGTCTCACATATGTCGCCAAGGTGAAGTTGGCGTCGTCATCCGGTCCGGCATAGCGATCCTCGTGCGATACCTCTTGCCAGATCTCCGGATCGATTGCCGGGAACAGCGCATCCCCATCGGGCGAAGCGTGCACATGGGTGATTTCCAATCGATCGGCTATGGGCATCGTTGCAGCAAAAATATCGCCGCCGCCGATCACCATGATTTCATCCACACCCCGCTTAGCCGCATCGGTGCGTGCATAGCCGAGTGCCGCATCAAGGCTAGTCGCCAACACGGGGCCACGCGCAACAAGACTGAGATCGCGCGTGAGCACGATGTTGGTACGGCCCTCAAGCAAGTTCCCAATAGACTCGTGGGTCTTGCGGCCCATGATCACCGGACGATTCAGCGTCAGCTTTCGAAAGTGTTGCAGATCAGACTTTAGCCGCCACGGCAGCTGGCCTTCACGACCAATGACCGAATTGTCGCCAATCGCCGCAACCAGCACGATTTTCATGGCAGCGTCCCGGTGGCGAAACGCACTTCGGGGACTGGAGCGAGACACCGAGATAGACCTGCCATCTCCGCCGAGAAATCACAGACAAAATTTGTCAAAAAGTTCGACATGGTCCGGCGCTCCGTCATCGTTCATATGCTGATTGTTCTGACAATTCACTAACGAGCGCCCACCACGTAACGAAAGATACAGGCGAGAAAATCCAAACAGGCCGAAAAAAGCTCCAATTAAAATCATTTTAGCTTGATGCGTACAAACGGCGACAACACGGACAGTAGTTTTTTCCGGCGGGTCACACGGCCACTTCGGCCTTGATGTGCGGATGCGGATCATAATTCTCGATCGCAAAATCTTCATAGTGAAACGCGAATATGTCCTTCACCAGGGTGTTCAACCGCACCGTCGGCAAATGTCGCGGCGCGCGCGACAATTGAAGCCGCGCCTGCTCGAGGTGATTAAGATACAAATGCGCGTCGCCGAATGTATGAATAAAATCGCCCGGCTTGTAACCCGTCACCTGGGCTACCATCATCGTTAGCAGCGCATAAGAAGCGATGTTGAACGGCACTCCGAGAAAAACGTCGGCCGAGCGCTGATAAAGCTGGCAAGAGAGCCTGCCGTCGGCGACATAAAACTGAAACAGGCAATGGCACGGAGGAAGCGCCATCTTGTCGACATCAGCGGGATTCCATGCGGTGACGATCAATCGACGCGAATCCGGATTGCGCCGGATCATCTGAATCACATTGCCGATCTGATCGATCGTTTTGCCGTCCTGCGTCGGCCAAGAGCGCCACTGATGACCATAGACCGGACCGAGGTCGCCACGTTCATCGGCCCACTCATCCCAAATTCGCACACCGTGTTCCTGGAGGTATTTGACGTTGGTATCGCCCGCCAGAAACCAAAGCAGCTCGTAGACGATGGATTTCAGATGGAGCTTCTTGGTTGTGAGCAGGGGAAAACCGTCATCGAGCGCAAAGCGCATTTGATGGCCGAAAACCGACAAGGTGCCGGTGCCGGTACGGTCGTGCTTTTCCGCACCGCGGCTAAGAATGAGTTCCATCAGGTCGAGATACTGGCGCATCGGCTGTCGGTTTTTCCGCGACTCGAAAGCTGGGGAAGTTTACCCCCGAGCACAACTGCCGGCACGCTTTTATCAACGGCTGAAATCTGTTTTACGATCATCGGGTCCTGAAACCTGATAGTATTGCGTTGCCGTATTGGGGGGTCGCCGTGAGCTTCGATCGTATTCTCATCGCTCGGCTTCTTTTCTCTCTAATGACCGTCGGTTGGGCCATCCTCACCGTAGTTGCCGATTTCAATAAGACGCACGCAACAAATCCCGCTTGGACGCCACACGCGAGGTTCCACGTCGTGTGGCAGATTTCGAGTTATGTCGGATTCGGACTGTTAGCCTTCGGGTTGATCTGGTGGCCGGGGCCGCTGGCCGTGGAGCGGCTCTATCTAGTGGCGCTCATGGGGGCGATTGTTTATGCCGCGTTTTTTGCGGCATTGATCGCGATGCCGATCTATGGCGGCGCAGCCTACGACCAAAACGGCTATCAGCCCTTCAGGGCGCCCATCCCGATCATCGCCAAGAGATGGGACGCCAACATCACCGCCTTCTCGGTTCAGCTCGCAATCCTTGCGGCCGGATTGTTGGCGGTGAGCGGAGCTGTCGCGGGCTGAATCGTGTACGGGTGGCCGGCGGAGACCGCCACCCGAAGCGGCTTGTGGCGTTATTCGACGAACACTTCGTCGCGTCGTTTGCGGATCATCGGAAGAGCGGCGAGCACCAGCAGAAACAACGCGACCGCGAGAAGCCCGGCCGAGATCGGCCGCGTGGCAAACACGGTGACGTCGCCCCGCGCGATCAGCATGGCGCGGCGCAGATTCTCTTCCATCAGCGGACCCAGGACGAAGGCAAGCACCAGGGGTGCCGGTTCGAACTCGTGCTTGGTCAGCCAGTAACCGACAAGCCCGAACATCGCAGCAATCACCACGTCAGTCGGTGAGTTGTTGATGGAGTAGATGCCGATGCAGCAGAACACGATGATCGACGGATAGAGCAGACGGTAAGGCACGCGCAGCAGCGTCACCCACACGCCGACCAGCGGCAAGTTGATGATGACCAGCATCAAGTTGCCGAGCCACATTGAGGCGATCATGCCCCAGAAGAGCTCCGGCTGCTTGGTCATGACCTGCGGGCCAGGGACGATGCCGTGGATGGTCATCGCGCCGACCATCAATGCCATCACCGCATTGGGCGGAATGCCAAGTGTGAGTAGCGGAATGAATGACGTCTGTGCCGCGGCGTTGTTGGCACTTTCCGGCGCCGCCACACCTTGGATGGCGCCGCGACCGAAGCGCTCCGGATTCTTCGAGATGCGCTTTTCGAAGGTATAGGCCGCGAACGAGGCCACCACAGCGCCGCCGCCGGGCAGGATGCCCAGGATCGAGCCGAGAATGGTGCCGCGCGCAATTGCGCCGGAGGAATCGATCAGGTCTTGTCGTGTCGGCATCAGGCCCTTGATCTTGGCCTTCACGATGTCGCGGCTTTCCTGCGACATTTCCAGGTTGCGGATGATCTCGGCGAAGCCGAACAAGCCCATCGCCACGTTGGTGAAGCCGATGCCGTCGGATAGCTCCGCGACGTCGAAGGTCATGCGGCCGGCGCCCGTTTCAAGATCTGAGCCGACCATCGACAACAACAGACCGGTGACGATCATCGCGATGGCCTTGAGCACTGACCCCTTGGCAAGGACAACCGCGAAAATCAGGCCGAGCACCATCAGTGAAAAATATTCCGCCGGCCCGAACAGAAGCGCGATCGACGTGAGGGGTACGCCGAGTGCTGCTACCAGCACCGTCGAGACGCAGCCGGCAAAGAACGAGCCAATGGCCGAGATCGAGAGCGCCGCGCCGGCGCGGCCCTGCCGCGCCATCTGATGGCCGTCGAGGCAGGTGACAACCGAGGTGGCTTCACCCGGAATATTGACGAGGATCGAGGTGGTCGAGCCGCCATACTGGGCGCCGTAATAAATTCCCGCGAGCATGATCAACGCGCCGACCGGCGGCAGGCCGAAGGTGATCGGCAGCAGCATCGCAACTGTCGCGACAGTCCCTATGCCCGGAAGAACGCCGACCAATGTGCCGACGAGCGCGCCGAGCAGACAAAAACCGATGTTGTATGGATGGGCGGCAACCGAGAAACCGAGCGCAAGGTTGGCGAGAAGTTCACTCATAACGGGTGCTCAGTACCAGGGCCAAAGCTGAAACGGCAATTGCAGCAGATAGACGAATAGAACGACGCAAAAGGCCGTCATCACCACGGCGGCAATCAGGCTTTCGACCCACCGAAATTCGGTTGAGCCAAAGATCGAGATCATGAAGGCGGCGAAAGTGGAGGGTATCAACCCCAACGGCGGAAGACTGATGAAGCCGAGGCTAAAGCCGCGGATCATCGCTGCGAATGCGAGGATTCCCAGAAGGACCCACGCGGGGCCGCGGACCGCATAGCTTTCAATTGGGGGCCCATCGAAGAGCAAACCACCGAGCGCAACCAATGCGCCAACAGCCGCAAGCAGGCCGGCAAACAGGCGCGGCGCTGTGCCCGGACCGAACGCAAAGCCATGCATTCCGGGAAGATCGCCCGAGGACCAGATGGCAACGATGGCCAGCCCGATTAACGCAAGGCCGCCGTAAAAATCGCGCGGACCGCGCACCTTAAAGCGAAACCCGCCCCCGTTCGCGGAGGTCTTCGCCCCCTCGGACATCCTGTTCCTCCCTGGTCTTTATTCTTTCTTCTTGCTTTTTGGTTATTGGGCCGGCCCCCGCCGACTGATCCCTAGCACACGAGACACCCCGGCCGGAAGCACGGATGTTCGGCAGGCGGTTAAAGCCAGCCGGACAGGCCCAGAACCCCACCCACGGCAAAAATCCACAGGGGATTAATGCGGGTCGCAAAGCCAACGATGGCCGTCATGGCTGTAATCGCGGCGGCATAAATGTTGTGGTCCGCACTCCTCGCAAGCACGAAGGCGCTGGCCGCAATGAGCCCCAGCGAAACTGGAACCAGGCCGGCCTGAATGGCGATGCGCCAGCGCGCCGCTTTGAAGCGATCCCAGGTGCGCGCGACGAGAAACGCCAGCACGCAGGTCGGTCCGCACATCGCCGCCGTTGCCACGGCCGCACCGGCCAGGCCAGCGACGTGATATCCGATCAAGGTCACGATGATAATGTTCGGTCCGGGTGAGACCTGCGAAATCGCGAAACTGTCGGCGAACTGCCGATCACTCATCCAATGCATGACCTCAACCGCGATACGATGCATTTCCGGAATCGCCGCGTTGGCGCCGCCGACTGCGAACAACGACAGCAACGCGAAGTAACCGGCCAACGAGATCAGCGGGTTGTCATTCATCGGGTCACCCACGCGCACGCAACGCTGACCGGCGCGAGCACCACGAACACCAACGGCAGCGGCCATTGCATGATGGCGACGCCTACAAAGGCTGCGATTGCGATGAGAGGCGCCCAATCCCAGCGCTTGCGGAACAATGGTGTTGCCATCTTGGCGACCACCGCAATCAGCAGACCGGTCGCCGCGGCGGTGATGCCGGCAAGGATACGACCAAGCGCTTCGATGTCGCCGAAACGGGCATAGAGAACGGCAAGAATGGTGACAATGATCAGTGGTGGTCCCATCAGCCCGGCAAAGGCAACCGCCGCTCCTGGCGCACCGCCGAAGCGTGAGCCGAACACAACCGAAAAATTTACTACGTTCGGGCCAGGCAGAAATTGGGAAAGCGCGAAGGCTTCGTTGAATTCTTCAGCCGTCATCCAGCGACGTTGCTCGACAATCATCCGCCGCGCCCAGGGCAGCGCGCCGCCGAAACCTGAAATAGAAACGATCACGAAAGCGCGAAAAAGTTCAGAAAGCTTGGGGCGGATGACCGTTGAGGAAGGCGGTGGCGCAGTGGATGCCGACATGCGCCGTCAAACTACATCGCGCCGAAAGCGGCGACTAGGCAGCGGCGCGCAAATCTCCCTTGCACCGACACGGCAGGACGGTCGCGGAGGTCGGTAACCAATATTCCCATGCCACAACGGCCCACAGCGCCATCACGCCGGAGACCGGTTTTGGCCTCGCGACCCATCTTAATCACCCAGATCTCCGATCTGCACATTACCCGGCCTGGGGCCCTGGCCTACGGTCGCGTCGACACCGCGACGGCGCTTTTGCGGACCATCAGCACATTGAATGGATTGTCGCCGCGCCCGGACCTGGTGGTGATTTCCGGAGACATCGCCGATTCGGCACTGCCGGAAGAGTATGCGCATGCGACGAAGTTGCTTGGTGCGCTCAAGGTGCCATTCGTGGCAATTCCGGGCAATCACGACCGCCGCCCACTCATGCGCGAGTCGTTTCCGGATTCCGCCTACGGAGAGCCGGGCTGGGCGCTCAATAAAGTACGCCGCGTCAACGGGCTTGATATTGTCCTGATCGACTCAACGGTGGCTGGCGCAGCGCATGGTGAGCTCGATCAACGCTCGAATGGCTTGACCGCACACTCGCGGCGTCGACAACACGACCGGCATTCCTGTTTTTGCACCATCCACCGTTCGACACGGGCATCGTGTACACGGACGCCGTGCGGTTGCGGAACCCGGATGCACTCGCAACAGTTCTCAAAAGCCATCCGCGCGTGCTGTTGCTCGCGGCAGGGCACGTTCATCGCGCCGCGCAAACCATCTTTACAGGCATCTCAGCCAGCATTTGTTCGGCCGGCGAACAGGCCGTCGAACCGCGCTGGGCGGAGGTTTTCAGAGTTGAACCTCCGGCATTCCATTTACATGCATGGCTTTCCGGACCGCGGTTCGGAAGCGTGGTAACCCGTGTCTTACCTGGGCGAATTTCCCGGCCCCTATTCCTATGGCTCGCCGATACGACGCCGCCTCGCCTATAAGCGCCTATTTTTAGGGCCAATCGGCTGCTCTTTCTTCAGTAACCTTCAGCGCTTATATTCCTTATGCCGGGGCAACCCGGCTATGGCGATAAATGGCCGTCGTA
>JANWKN010000024.1 GCA_025451355.1 Pseudolabrys sp.
GGACGTTGGCAATTCCTCGATCCGTCGATAGCACCCGGCACGATACGATTATCGGCGAGGCTAGCCTTGCCCGAGGCCCTCCGCTTTTTGCCTGACGTAGCTGCCGCGGCCCAGCGCGGCCCACTTGTACCGTCATCGCGAAATTGGAGCTTCCCATGTTTAAAAACTCATGGCCTTTGGCCATGTTTGCTGCCGTCCTGGCAGCGCCTGCCACCGCCGCGCTCGCCCATGAGATTGTTGGCAATCGTTTCTTCCCCGCCACCCTCGCTATCGACGACCCGGGCGTCACCGACGAGCTGGCTTTGCCGACCATATCCATGTCGAAAACCGGAGATGATCCTTCGTTCAAACAACTAGACGTATCGGCCGAGTTCGCCAAACGTATTACCGAGGATTTCGCGATCTCCATTGCGCCGACCTGGTCGCGGCTCTACGCGCCTGGCGGCCTGACGATAACGGCGCGCGCGGATTCCAGAATCTGGCGACGCTGTTCAAATATCGTCTGTTCAAGAATGACGAACATGAGTTTGTGATGTCGGCTGGACTTGAGATCGAATGGGGCGGAAGCGGCGCGCAGGGCGTCGGCGCCGAGCGTTTCAACGTTTACACGCCCACAATTTTTTTCGGGAAGGGCTTCGGTGATTTCCCGGCAAGCCTGAACTGGGCGCGCCCATTCGCGGTTACCGGACAGGTCGGCTATTCGATTCCTGGCGTATCAAAAGTCGTCGGCGCGACTGTCGATCCTGACACCCTCGAGCAGGACATCGATACGGAGTACATCCCGCGCGTTCTCAACTGGGGTGCCACGCTTCAATACAGTATGCCTTATCTGAAATCCGCAGTGGTGGATCTCGGGCTGCCTGATTTCATAAATCGGATGATCCCGATCGTCGAAGCTTCGTTCCAGACGCCGGTATCGAATACGGCGACCTCCGGCGCCGTGACGACCGGCACGATCAATCATGGCATCATCTTTACCGGCAAAACCTACCAGGTGGCCGTCGAAGCGGTGATCCAGGTGAACCGCCAGAGCGGCACAAGTGTTGTATTATCGGCCAGTTGCACTTCTACCTTGACGATATATTCCCGAATACGCTCGGTCGACCCATCTTCGCCAGCAATACCAATACAGGGAGGCCGTTGCTCGGCCGCTAGCCATGCGCATCATCTCAGCCATCGTATTTCTTCTCGCCGCTGCCGGCCCTGCTTTCCCACATGCTCACCTCGATCGCGCCGCTCCCGCGGTTGGAAGCACGGTCACGCCCGCACCGAAGGAGGTCGTGCTCTGGTTTACTAATCAGCTCGAGCCAGCCTTTAGCAGCATTGAGGTGCGCGACGAAAAAGGTGCCTCGGTCCAGGCGGGAAAGGCCGTTGTTGACCGCGGCGGTCGCACGCGAATGAGTGTACCGCTCAAGGCGTTGCCGCCGGGCACCTACAAGGTGATGTGGCGCGTATTGTCAGTCGACACGCACCGCACGCAGGGTGATTTCACCTTTCGCGTCGGTCCGTAGGGCGGAAGGCGCTTCTTCATGGCCGATCCGTTGGTCTTCGTTCGCGGTGTGCATTTCGCCGCGACGCTGGTGGCATGCGGCACGGTTGGTTTCGTTCGGTTGGTGGCGGAGCCCACCAAGCCGCCTTCTGATTTCCGGCTGCTTCGCGACCGGCTGACGATTTTGACTTGGCTGGCGCTCGCAGTGGTCGTTCTGTCAGGCGCGGCCTGGATGGCTTTGCTTGCCGCCGACATTGTGGGGGCGCCGCTCGTCGATGTCTGCCTGCATGGCCGCGCCTGGCCCGTACTCTTCGAAACGCGCTTCGGTCTTGTCTGGTGCGCGCGGCTCGGGCTGGCGATCGCGCTGGCGCTTTTGCTTCTTCGTCCGGCGTTGAGGGTATCTCAGCTCGCGGCCGCAGCCCTTTTGCTCGCGCTGCCTGCAGTGGTCGGCCACGCAGGAGCGACACCTGGCCTAGCTGGAGACGTACATCTGCTGTCCGACACGCTGCATTTGTTGGCGGCCGGGGCGTGGCTGGGCGGCCTACCGGCATTCGTCTGGTTGCTTTGGCAGGCCCGACGAGAGGCGAAACCCACCTGGGGCACCTTCGCAATCCGGGCGACTCGACGCTTTTCGATTGTCAGCACTCTCAGCGTCGGTGTCTTGCTGGCGAGCGGGCTGGTCAACAGCTGGAACCTGTTGAGCGGGCCACGGGATCTCGTGAGCACCGACTATGGACGGCTAATTGCATTCAAAGTCGGCCTGTTCGCTGCCATGCTTGCCATCGCCGCAGTCAACAAGTTTTACCTGACACCACGGCTGCCGGAACGCACTGCGATGCGCGCGCTGCAACGCAACAGCCTTGCCGAAATTTCTCTCGGCCTTTGTGTGCTGAGTTTCGTTGGAATACTTGGAACGCTGTCCCCGACAGCTCACACGCATGCAGCGCCCGAGGGTTCGCCGCCCGATGTTGCGTTCGTCCACATTCACGCCCCAGAAGCGATGACAGACGTGACCATCGCCCCAGGCCGGCCAGGATCTGTTAAGGCAACGATTCGCGTAATGCGCGTAGATCTCACTCTTTTCCCGGTAAAGGACGTACGCCTCCGTCTCGAACCACCGGCCGCAATCAGCCCGGCAATCGAACGGGACGCCGCGGAGCTGGCCGACGGGACTTGGCAGGTCAGCGGAATTACCATTCCCGAGCCCGGAATCTGGACAGTCAAGGTCATCTTTACTCCGCAACCAGGAGAGACGATCGTGCTCGACGCCCCGATCGTGATCGAACGCTGAACTGTCACAAAAGTGCTGACACGCTTTCGACGATCGGGTAGCGTCGCCCAAGTCCGTACGAGCGGAACCCGGCGCAAGACCGGTTCCTAACCTGCGGTCCAAGTCTTGGGAGAGAAGCAAGTCCGGGCGCGAGAACCGCAGCCCACCCCAAAATTCGCCGGGGCAAAGGACATAGAAAGTGATGAGCAGGGCCCCGTGCCCTGCTCTTTTTTGTGTGGCGAGTCAGCCTAGCGACGCGGTGGACCGGAAATCGCCATCAGCAGATCGTACGGGATCAGTCCCCGCGTGTACGCGACGTAGAGAATTCCAAAAATCACAGTGGCCACAAGCGTGGTCCAGCCCAACTTGTGCCACACCCGATGGATCGCCGGTGCGCCAGGATCTGTGCCCGGTGTGACCTCGCCACTTTCTTCCTGATTGCGTACGCCCCACGGCAACACCGCGAACAGCGTGACCCACCAGATCAGGAAATAAATAGCGATGGCGGTGGTCGTGCTCATCGCCAGCGTCAGGCCTGTTCCAGCTCGACCAACGTACCGCAAAAATCCTTAGGGTGAAGAAACAGGACCGGTCTGCCATGCGCGCCAATTTTCGGTTCGCCGTCGCCAAGAACGCGCGCGCCCAGCGCCTTGAGCTTGTCGCGAGCAATGCGAATGTCCGGGACTTCATAGCAAACGTGATGGATGCCGCCGTCGGGATTACGTTCGAGGAATTTCGCAATAGGCGAGTCCACTCCCAATGGCTCAAGAAGTTCGATCTTGGTGTTCGGCAGACTGATGAATACTGTCGAAACCCCGTGATCGGGTTGCGCCACCTTGGCCGAAACCTCGGCACCCAGTGTGTCGCGGTAAACCTTGGAAGCTTTGGCAATATCGCTCACGGCGATGGCGAGGTGGTTGAGACGACCGATCATGTTTTAACTGACTCCAGACTACTCATCATACCGTCAAGACATGCACGTGGCACATCGGTTTCTTGCCCCAGCGCTGTGCAACGGCGACGCGGACGGCGCGGCGCAACGCTTCGGCCACCGCATCGGGATCGCGTTTGCGCCCGCGCGGTAGCGACTCGAACGTTTCGATCAGAGCGTCTCGCACGGCTTCATACATGGACCCACCCTCGCGATCGCGCTCCGGAATGCCGATCAGATCAACCGATGGCTCTTCGACCATTTCGCCCCTGTCGGTGATCGCGAGAGCAACAGAAATCGTCCCAGCAAAGCTCAATCGCCTGCGGTCAGCGACCGTCCGCGATTCGGCATCGACCAACAGGCTGCCATCCTTGTAGATCCGCCCGGACGGGACCTCGTCGATAATGCGAACCTGCGGGGAAAGCTGCACCAAATCCCCGTTGCGACATTGAATGACTTCGCGCACCCCGCAACGACGAGCAAGCGCCGCATGCTCATGTAGATGCAGCGCTTCACCGTGTACCGGAATGAGTACTTTTGGCTTTACCCAGCCGATGAGTTCTTCAAGTTCGGCACGACGCGGATGGCCCGACACGTGCACCAGATGAGTGCGATCGGTTATGACTTCGATGCCCTGCTCTATCAGCAGATTGATGACGCGACCGACCGCCTTTTCGTTTCCGGGAATTGTGCGGGCGGAATAGATCACCCGATCGCCCGCCGAGAATGTGACCTCCGGGTGTTGATCTTCGGCAATACGCGAAAGCGCGGCGCGCGGCTCGCCCTGACTGCCGGTACAAAGCGCAACGACTTTGTTCGGGGGCAAATAGCCATAAGCATCGACGGGTCGAAAATCCTGGACACCTTCGAGATAGCCGGTCTCACGCGCAATTTGCACGATGCGTTCCATGGCGCGGCCGATGATGACAACTTCGCGATCGGCAGCTCGTGCGGCATCCGCAACCGCACGCAGACGCGCCACGTTCGAGGCAAATGTGGTGACTGCGACTCGGCCCCGTGCGACCTTGACGAGTTCCGCGATCGTCTTTGCGACATCCAATTCCGACGGCGATCGACCTTCTCGCACCGCATTGGTCGAATCGCCGACCAATGCGAGACAACCTTCCTCGCCGAGCGCGCGCAATTTCTTCTCATCGGTGGGATCACCTAGGATCGGGGTGGGATCGATCTTCCAGTCACCGGTGTGCAGGACCGTCCCGCCGGACGTGCGAATGATCAGCGCGTTCGATTCTGGAATCGAATGCGCCATCGTGACCAGCTCGATGTCGAACGGCCCCACATTGAACCGGCTGCCCAACGCGACCATGTTTACCGGAATCTTCGGCACCCCCGGCTCGCTCGCGCATTTCGCCTCTAGGAGTGCGGCCGTGAAAGGCGTCGCATAGATCGGTATATTCAGCCGCGGCCACAGATCGAGCAGCGCGCCAAAATGATCTTCATGCGCATGCGTAAGCACAAGGCCCGCACAATTTTTGCGCTCTTCAACCAGATAGCGGACATCGGGCAGAATCAGATCCACCCCGGGGAGATGCTCCTCCGCCGCAAATGACACGCCGAGGTCAACGGCGAGCCAGGTGCGACGATGGGCGTCGCCCACCCCATAGATCGACAGGTTCATGCCGATCTCACCGACCCCACCCAGCGGCGCAAACAGAAGGTCTTGTGGCGCGGGCATGGTCAGCGTCCACCAAAGCCAAAGACTTCGCCTGCGGCGATCGTTGTAACTCCTCCGGCCTGCTCGAGCATCAATCTCCCCGCGTCATCAAGCCCCTGGAAGCGGCCAGATATCTCGCGTCCTGGGAGTCGCACCTGCAGCGCTTCACCAAGGCCGACCGCGCGCTTGAGCCAATCAGTTCGAACGGCAGCAAAACCCTGGCCGCAGTTCCATTGCTTCAGACGCTCGCGCGCGGCGGCCACGACCGCGATGAATAACGCTTCGGGTGCAACCATTGCACCAACAGCAGCAAGGTCCGTCGCGGGATAGGCGGTGTTTTGCGGATGTGAGGCGCAATTGACCCCGATCCCGATCGCAACCGCAAAGGAAGGCTCGTTTTCACCCTCGATCAGAATGCCGGCGACTTTGGCCTTCTCGACGAGCAGGTCATTTGGCCATTTTAACTTCAGCAAAGGACCGAGCTGCTGTGCGCAGGCGGTTATGCCGTCGTGCAATGCAAGCGCCGCCACAAATGAAAGTTGCGGCGCCTGAGGGCTCGGCGATGGCTCAGTCAGCAAAAGCGTCGCGTAAAGATTGCCTGGTGGCGATACCCACTGGCTGCCGCGACGACCGCGGCCTGCGGTCTGAGTTTTCGCTGTGATCCACAACGGCCCGCGTTCGCCGGCGCGCGCACGCGACAGCGCCTCGGCGTTGGTCGAGCCGAGCGTCTGGTAGGATATGTGCCGGACCCCCGCCAGGTCCGTGGCTTCGCGGTCCATTCAAAACAACGATTTCGCCGCTACCGTTGCAGCACCAAGAAGCGGCGCCGGGTAGACAAAGAAAAGTATGTTGACGAGTCCCGAGACTCCCAGGACTAGCCGCAAGAGTATCGGCATTGGTTCGAAGCCCTTCACCGGCTCGTCAAAATACATGATCTTGACGATCGCGAGATAGTAGTAAGCGCCCACCACACTGCTGAGCACGCCGATGACCGCAAGGGTAAACAGCCCAGCCTTGATAGCGGCGAGGAATACGTAAAATTTCGCGAAGAAGCCCGCGAGCGGCGGAATCCCTGCAAGCGAAAACAGCAGTACGCCAAGGAAAAAGGCCATCGTCGGGTGCGTGCGCGCGAGCCCGGCCAGATCGCCGATGTTCTCCACAAATTTGCCGTCGCGCCGCATGGACAGAATGACGGCGAAGGTGCCGAGCGTCATCGCAACGTAGATGCTCATATAGACCAGAACGCCCTGGACGCCCTCGGGCGTCCCAGCGGCAAGTCCAACCAGCGCATAACCCATGTGGCCGATCGACGAGTAGGCCATCAGGCGCTTGATGTTGCGCTGTCCGATTGCGGCAAAGGCACCCAGCACCATCGATGCAATTGAAACAAACACCACGATCTGCTGCCATTGGTGCGTAATGCCGGGAAATGCCACGACGGTCGCACGTGCGAAGATGGCGATGGCGGCGACCTTGGGCGCGGCCGCGAAGAACGCTGTGACGGGCGTGGGGGCACCTTCGTAGACGTCCGGTGTCCACATATGGAATGGCACCGCAGAAATCTTGAAACAGAAGCCAACAAACAGGAACACCAGACCGAAGATCAGCCCGATGCTTGCACCGCTCTGCGTTGCCTTGGCGATACCGGTGAAATTGACGGTTCCCGTGAAACCATAAATCAGCGAAGCGCCATAGAGCAGCATTCCGGATGAGAGCGCGCCGAGCACGAAATATTTGAGCCCCGCCTCCGTCGATCTTGTGTTCTCCCGGTTCGACGCCGCGATCACGTAGAGCGGCAGGCTCATCAGTTCGAGGCCTAGGTAAAGGGCAATCAGATCGGAGGCCGAGATCAACATCAACATGCCGAGAGTTGCCAGCAGGAACAGCGTGCCGTACTCGAATTTCTGCTGCTTCTCGAGGGTTAGATAGTCGAGCGACAGCAGGAGCGCGCCGCCGGACCCGATCAGCGTCAGGATCTTGAGGAAGCGGGCATACTCGTCGACCAGGAAACTCCCGCCGAACATTACGTGAGGACCGCGCGGAAGCCAGAGCAGGGCGGCGGCCGCCAGCGCCAAGATGACCACGCACCAACCATTCACGACCGCAGAACTGCGCTCCCCGATCATCGCGCCGATCATGAGCATCAGCATCGCGCCGCACGCGAGTATGAGCTCAGGCAGCAGCGGCAACAAATCCTGTAAGGCAAGCAACTGGGTCATGGCCTCGCCTATTGCGCCAGGAGCGCGGCTGTTTTGGCCGCGGCGATCGCGTGATTGTAGTTCTCGAGCAGCTGGGCGACTGAAGCCGCCGACATGTCCAGAACTGGCTTGGGCGCAACACCGAACAGGATGGTGAGTACGACCAGGGGTGCAAAAATCACGCATTCGCGCCAGCCGATATCGCGGATGCCTTCAAGCGAAGGCTTGAGGGTGCCCAAGATCATTTTCCGGTAGAGCCACAGTGCATAGGCCGCGGACAGAATGACCCCGAACGTCGCAAGCGTGGCGACCGGAATGTTGACCTTGAAAGTTCCGATCAGCGAAAGGAATTCGCCGATGAATCCCGACGTCCCCGGCAATCCAACATTTGCGAGCGTGAAAACCATGAAAACGAACGCATATAGCGGCATTCGGTTGACCAGCCCGCCATAGGCAGCGATCTCGCGCGTGTGCATCCGGTCGTAAACCACGCCGACGCAGAGAAACAGCGCTCCGGAAACGATGCCGTGGGAGATCATTTGGAAGATGCCGCCGGCGACGCCCTGGGTGGTGGCAGCGAAGATGCCCATGGTGACAAAGCCCATGTGGGCCACCGAAGAGTAAGCGATTAGTTTTTTCACGTCCTCCTGCATCAGCGCTACCAGCGAGGTGTAGATAATGGCGACAACCGAGAGCGTGAAAATCAACGGCGCAAACTCGTGGCTCGCGGCCGGGAACATCGGCAGCGAGAAGCGCAGGAAGCCGTAACCACCCATCTTCAAAAGGATGGCAGCCAGGATCACCGAGCCCGCAGTCGGCGCCTCGACATGCGCGTCGGGTAGCCAGGTATGCACCGGCCACATCGGCATCTTCACCGCAAACGAAGCGAAGAATGCAAACCAAGCCCATTTCTGCAGGCCAATGGGAAATCCGTGCCGCAGCAGCACGGCGATGTCCGTGGTGCCAGCCTGCCAGTACATCGCCATGATGGCGAGCAACATCAGCACGGAGCCGAGCAGCGTGTAGAGGAAGAACTTGAAGCTGGCATAGACACGGCGCGATCCGCCCCAGATGCCGATGATCAAGAACATCGGAATCAGACCGCCCTCGAAGAACAGATAGAACAAGACCAGGTCGAGAGCCGAGAAAGTCCCGACCATCAACGTCTCCAAGACGAGGAAGGCGATCATGTATTCCTTCACGCGGGTCTGGATCGCGGTCCAACTCGCGAGAATGCAGATCGGCATCAGCGCGGTCGTGAGAATTACAAAGGGCAATGAAATGCCGTCCACGCCCATGTGGTACGACGCGATGCCGAGCCAGTTATGCTTCTCAACGAACTGAAATTCCGGCGAGCCGCCGTCAAAGCGCCAGACCATCACCAACGAAATGGCGAATGTTACCAGCGTTGCCCACAGCGCTATCCAGCGTGCGGTGCCGCGCGCCCATCGCTCGTTGCCCCGCACAAACAGCGCGACCAGCAATGCGCCGAGGAGCGGCAGGAACGTAACGACGGAGAGAATTGGCCAATTCATCAGTGCGTCCCCGCCAAAAACATGAACCACGTAATGAAGGCGGCCGCGCCGATCAGCATGGCGAAGGCATAGTGGTAGAGATACCCGGTTTGCAGCCTCACCACGTTGCGGGTTACGTCGAGCACGCGTGCCGAGACGCCATCAGGGCCAAAGCCGTCGATGAGCCACCCGTCGCCGCTCTTCCAGAGCAAACGGCCGAGCCACTTGGTCGGCCTGACGAAAATCAGATCGTAAAGCTCGTCGAAATACCATTTGTTGAGCAGGAAGCGATAAAGCCAGTCATGCTGGCGCGCGAGATCGACAGGAATATCGGGTCGACGAATATAGAAGTGCCAGGCGACCAGGAAACCGACCAGCATCATCGCCGTCGGCAGGATGCCGACATAGAGCGGCACATGATGCATGTCCTCCAGCACGTGGTTTGATTTGGCAAAGGCCAGCGATTCACGGAAGAAGCCTTCAACCCCGCGGCCGGCGAAGATTTCCTTGAACGGTAGCCCCGCGAGCACCGAACCGGCAGCAAGAAACCCGAGCGGAATCAGCATCACCATTGGACTCTCATGCGCCTCGCGCCAGTGCTTGCGATCGTGCGGCTCGCCATGAAACGTCTTGAAGATGAGGCGCCAGGAATAGAATGAGGTGAGCAGTGCCGCCGCGACCGTGCATATGAAGCCATAGAGCGCCATCGGATTCTTGCCGACGAAGGCGGCCTCAATGATGGCGTCCTTGGAGAAATATCCAGCGGTGAGCGGGAAACCGGTCAGCGCGAGCGTGCCGACGAGCATGACGATGTAAGTGTACGGGATGCGATCCTTCAGTCCGCCCATGTTTCGGATGTCCTGCTCGTGATGCATCGCATGGATCACTGAGCCGGAGCCAAGGAACAACAGTGCCTTGAAAAACGCGTGCGTGAAGAGATGGAACATGCCGACTGAATAGGCGCCCACCCCCATTGCGACGAACATGTAGCCGAGCTGCGAGCACGTTGAATAAGCCACGATCCGTTTGATGTCGTTCTGCACGAGACCGATGGTGGCGGCGAAGAACGCGGTGGTCGCTCCGATCAGCGTGACAAAAGTCTGTGCATTCGGGGCAAGCTCAAACAGCGGCGATAGCCGCGCGACCATGAACACACCGGCCGTCACCATGGTGGCGGCATGGATCAGCGCCGAGACCGGCGTGGGGCCCTCCATGGCATCAGGCAGCCAGGTGTGCAGCAGGAACTGGGCCGACTTGCCCATGGCGCCCATGAACAGGAACAGGCAGGTGATCGTCAGCGCATCGGCCTGCCAGCCAAAGAAATTGATCGTCTTGCCGGTGAGCGAGGGAGCCTGAGCAAACACCGTGTCGAAATCGATAGCGCCGGTCAGCATGAAAATGGCGAATATGCCGAGCGCAAAGCCGAAATCTCCGATACGGTTGACGATGAAGGCCTTGATCGCGGCCGCGTTTGCTTCCGGCTTGTGATACCAGAAGCCAATCAGAAGATAGCTTGCAAGGCCGACGCCCTCCCAACCGAAAAACAGTTGCACTAGGTTGTCCGCGGTCACCAGCATCAGCATGGCGAACGTAAACATCGACAGGTAGGCGAAGAATCGCGGGCGATACGGGTCTTCGTGCATGTACCCGATCGAATAGAGGTGTACGAAGGCCGACACCGTGTTGACGACGACCAGCATCACCGCGGTGAGCGTGTCGATGCGCAGAGACCAATCGACTTTGAGGTCCCCGGCCGTCATCCAGGTGAAGACCGGCACCCGCATTTCGTGATGCCCGAAGCCCACATCGACGAACGCGATCCATGACAGGATCATGCAAATCACCAAAAGCGTAGTCGTGATCAACTCGGCCGTTCGCGAACCGGTAGCGGCAGGCTCGTGTGCGTCTTCCTCGTGATGAGATGAATGAATGACGCCGCCATGCGCGCCAGGTCCGCCATCATGCGGACCGTGGCCTGCTGCGGTGTCTCCCGCTCCTGCAACCGGCCCTTTGCCGGGAAATCGCGCGCGCGCGCCGACAAGCGCAATCACGCCGGCAAGGATCGCCCCGAGCAGGGGCAAAAAGACGATCGCTTGATACATGTCGCCTTCAGCCCCTCATCAGATTGATGTCTTCAACTGCGATCGAGCCACGATTGCGGTAGAAAACGACAAGGATTGCGAGGCCGATGGCCGCCTCCGCCGCGGCAACGGTCAACACCAGCAGTGCGAAGATCTGTCCAACGATGTCAGCGAGATGGGTCGAGAAGGCGACCAGATTGATGTTGACCGCAAGCAGGATCAGTTCAATCGACATCAGAATGATGATGACGTTTTTCCGGTTAAGGAAAATACCGAAAATGCCAAGCGTAAAGAGGATCGCGGCAACCGCAAGATAGTGACCAAGACCGATGGTCATGCGTTGCCCCCCAGTCCCTGGCCGGACCGTACTTTCACAACTTCAATCGACGCAGCGGGATTGCGTGCGACTTGCACGGCGATATTCTGCCGGCGCACGCGTTCGCGATGATGCAAGGTGAGCACAATGGCGCCGACCATCGCGACGAGCAGGATCATGCCGGCGGCCTGAAAAAAGTAGACGTAGCGGGTGTAGAGCACGAGGCCGATTGCCTCGGTATTCGGAATTGTTGTCGGTATGGGCGAGGTGATCGCCTGCGGGACGCCAGGCCCAAATGCCCAGGCACCAACGACGAGCAGTAATTCCGCGAGGAACATGCCGCCAATCAGCAGGCCGATCGGAAGATATTGCAATGCGCCCTGTTTGAGCTCGGAGAAATCGACGTCAAGCATCATGACAACGAACAGGAAAAGCACCGCGACCGCGCCGACGTAGACCACGATCAGGATCATCGCGAGAAATTCGGCGCCCATCATCACGAAAAGGCCCGCCGCGTTGACGAACGTCAGAATGAGATAGAGGACCGAGTGCACGGGGTTTCGCGCAGCAATCACCATCACCGCGCTCGCCACGCAAATGCCCGCGAAGAGATAGAAGAACAGCGCAGCGATCATACGCGGTCCTCCGCGCAAGCGCGGCCATGATGGCACAAAAGGTGACGAGATCTTTCCATCGCCATCACCGATACGGCGCGTCGAGCGCGATGTTCTTAGCGATCTCGCGCTCCCAGCGATCGCCGTTCGCGAGCAGGCGCTCTTTGTCGTAATAGAGTTCCTCGCGCGTTTCTGTGGCGAATTCGAAATTCGGGCCCTCGACAATAGCGTCGACCGGACAGGCTTCCTGGCAAAGGCCGCAATAGATGCACTTCACCATGTCGATATCATAGCGCGTGGTGCGACGCGTGCCGTCATTGCGTCGCGGACCCGCTTCAATGGTGATCGCCTGCGCGGGGCAAATCGCTTCGCAAAGCTTGCAAGCGATGCAACGCTCCTCGCCATTCGGATAGCGGCGTAACGCATGCTCGCCACGGAAGCGCGGCGAGATAGGACCTTTCTCGAACGGATAGTTGAGCGTCGCCTTCGGCTTGAAGAAGTAGCGCATGGCCAGCACAAAGCCGGTCAGGAACTCCATCAAAAACAGGCCCTTGGCTGCGCGATCGAGTCTCATCGCACCCTCATTTGACCGCGCTGGTTACCAGCGCGCCGTATTGAATAACGCCGGCGACGATCGCCACCATGGCAAGCGACAACGGAAGGAAAACCTTCCAGCCAAGCCGCATCAGCTGATCGTAGCGATAGCGTGGAACTATGGCCTTGGCCATGGCGAACAGGAAGAACATGAACAGCGCCTTGAGCGTGAACCAGATCACGCCGGGCACCCAGGTGAAAGGCGGGTATGGCACGGGTGACAGCCATCCACCCAGGAACAAGATGGTCGCCATGGCGCACATGGTTCCAATTGCCACGTACTCACCAAGCATGAACATCATATAGGGCGTCGAGCCGTACTCGACCATGAAGCCGGCAACCAGTTCCGATTCCGCTTCGACAAGATCGAACGGCGGCCGGTTCGTCTCGGCCAGCGCGGAGATGAAAAATACGACGAACATCGGAAACAGCGGTAACCAGTACCAACTCAATAGTCCGTATTTTCCGTCCTGCGCCGCGACGATGGCACTCAAATTCAATGATCCGGCGCAGAGCAGAACCGTGATGATCACAAAGCCGATTGAGACTTCGTAGGACACCATCTGCGCCGCCGAACGCAATGCGGCAAGAAACGGATATTTCGAGTTCGATGCCCAGCCGGCCATGATCACGCCGTAGACCATCAGCGAGGAGATCGCGAAAATGTAGAGCACCCCGACGTTGATGTTCGCGATCACCCAATTCTTATTGACCGGGATCACGGCCCAGGCAGCGAGCGCGAGTACACAGGTCACCAGCGGCGCCAGCAGAAAAACACCCTTGTTGGCGCCAGCGGGAATGACCGGCTCTTTGACGACGAACTTCAGCAAGTCGGCGAACGACTGAAAAAGTCCCCACGGCCCAACAACGTTCGGCCCGCGCCTGATCTGTACCGCCGCCCAGATCTTGCGGTCGGCAAGAAGTATGTAGGCGATCGCGATCAGCAGGATGACGAGCAGCAGCACCGATTGCGCCACGATGACAGTCAAAGGCCAGATGTAGGTCCAGAAGAAGTCCATCGCCCTACTCCGCGGCAGTTCTAGCCGCCGCGTGGGCCAGGGCCGAACATTCGGCCATGATTGCGGAAGCACGGGTGATGGCGTTGGTGAAATAGAAATCGCTCACGCATGAGCGCAGCGGTGCCTTGTCATGGTGGCCGCCGAGCTTTGCAAGCTTACTGATATCGGATGCATCGCCCGGGGTAACTTGTCCAATGCGCGACAGATGCGGATGGGCGGCATACAGCGCCTGACGCAGGGCGCCGAGCGAATCGTATGGAAGTCTTTGTCCGAGCGTCTCGGAAAGGGCCCGGAGGATGGCCCAATCCTCGCGAGCATCACCCGGCGGAAATGCTGCGCGGCTCGCCATCTGAGCGCGACCTTCGGTGTTCACATAAGTTACGGATTTTTCTGGATAGGCGGCGCCCGGCAAAATCACATCGGCACGGTGGGCGCCGCGGTCGCCATGCGTGCCGATATAGACGACGAAGCCGCCCGCAGGCACCTCCACTTCATCGACACCAAGCAGAAACAGCACATCGAGTTCACCGGCCTTGAGCATGGCCGCCGTGTTCATGCCGCCTTCTTCCGGCACAAAGCCGATATCGAGCGCTCCGGGAAGCGCCGCCTCACTGTGCAGGATGTTGAAGCCGTTCCAGCCATCCTTGACGACGCCGAGCGAGGCCGCTGCTTTCGCCGCCATGGCGAGTACGGCCGCGCCGTCCGGCCGGTTAAGCGCGCCCTGCCCAATAATGAACATCGGCTTTTCTTTTTGCGCCGGGGCGTGTTCGACAAACTGCGCAAGTGTTTCCGGGCCGGCGCCGAGATAGTTGTAGGGGTACGAAAGATCGGCTTTTTCGCCGACGACACTGATCAGGACATTACCTTTGAGGTAGCGCTTGCGAATACGAGCGTTGAGCACCGCCGCCTCGCGCCGCGGATTTGATCCGATCAACATTATCGCATCCGCGTCGTCGATCCCCGCGATCGCGGAATTGAACAGATAACTCGCTCGCCCGAACTTCGTGTGAAGCGGCGACCCGGGATAGCGCGCGTCGATATTTTTGGACCCAAGCTTTGCCATCAGCGACTTGAGCGCGAACATCTCTTCGACCCCGGCCATTTGTCCGGCCAAAGCGCCTATGCGCTTGCCACTGCTGGATCTCACCTTGCTGGCAATCGTAGCGAAGGCTTCTTTCCACGACACCGGCTGGAGACGGCCGGCGACGCGGACATAGGGCTGATCGAGGCGCTGCGTGCGGAACCCGTCGACGACGTGACGGGTCTTGTCGGAAATCCACTCCTCATTCACGTCCTCATTGACGCGCGGGAGAATCCGCATCACTTCGCGGCCGCGTGTGTCGATGCGAATTGCCGATCCCACCGCGTCCATGACGTCGACCGATTGGGTTTTGTTGAGCTCCCAAGGGCGCGCCGCAAATGCGTAGGGTTTGGAGGTCAGCGCGCCAACCGGACAAAGATCGACCACGTTGCTTTGCAACTCGGACGTCATTGCATGTTCGAGATAGGTGGTGATCTCCATATCCTCGCCGCGGCCGATCGCACCGAGTTCCGGGACACCAGCGACTTCCGTCGTAAATCGAATACAGCGCGTGCAGTGGATGCAGCGCGTCATGATCGTCTTGACCAGAGGACCAATGTATTTGTCTTCGACCGCGCGTTTGTTTTCCCGATAACGGCCGGCGTCGACGCCGTAGGCCATGGCCTGGTCCTGGAGATCACATTCCCCGCCCTGATCGCAAATCGGACAATCGAGCGGATGATTGATCAGCAGGAACTCCATCACCCCTTCGCGCGCCTTTTTCACCATTGCCGACTTGGTGTTGAGGATTTTCGGGGACCCGTCCTTGTTGGGCGGCAAGTCCTTGACGCCCATCGCGCAAGACGCCTGCGGTTTCGGAATTCCGACGACCTCGATCAGGCACATCCGACAGTTTCCGGCGATCGACAGCCGCTCGTGGAAGCAAAAGCGCGGGATTTCGGCACCCGCGGCTTCGCAAGCCTGGAGCAAAGTGTACTCCGGCGGAACGTCGATCTCTTTGCCGTCGACGATAGCCTTTGTCATGCCGCGTGCTCGTTAAGTCGATTGCGTCGCGCCGTTTTCCATAGTCTCGCACCGGAGACATCCTGCCAGCTAAACGCATAGTCGCTCGGTCCATGCGCAATCAGATGGTCGAGGTGCGCGACACCTTCCGCCATGCCGGGACGGTGGCCCGCGGGAATCCACCACAACACGAGCGTAGTCTTGATCGGCGCAAACCATTCCTCACGCCTTGCGTAGAAACGCTGATGCAGCGTCTGCCAGACGAAGCGCTTGAGCGCTTCGACTGTCTCCCACACCGTTAGGTTCGGCAGGATGGCCGGGTCGTCATACACGCGGATGTTCATGGCATGACCGCATTCGTCCTGCAGCCGCCACACGAAGCCGGGAATCTTATCGGCAAGTCCGTTCACCCGATCGACGTTTTCGACGAACTCGCGCATGCGCGGATCATCGAGCGGATAGCAAATCCGCGCGATATTGAACTGGGCCAGATGATGACGGGGCGGTTGTAGCATGTCCTACTCCGCCGCCTCGCGTGCCGCACCCTGCGCTTCCGCATTGCGCGTGTGCTCGTCGATGCGTCGCTCGATCTCGGGTCGGAAGTGCCGCAGCAGACCTTGTACAGGCCAGGCAGCGCCGTCGCCAAAGGCGCAAATCGTGTGACCTTCGATCTGTTGGGTCACCTGCATCAGCATGTCGATCTCGCGCTTTTGCGCGCGACCCTCGGCCATGCGGGTCAACACGCGCCACATCCAGCCCATGCCTTCGCGGCACGGCGTGCACTGGCCGCAGCTTTCGTGCTTGTAGAAGTACGAGATGCGAGCCATCGCACGAACGATGTCGGTCGACTTGTCCATCACAATGACCGCAGCCGTGCCGAGTGCGGACTTCTTGTCGCGGCAACCGTCGAAATCCATGAGAAGCGTGTCGGCCTGATCTTTCCCGGCGGGAACGAGGGGCATTGACGAGCCCCCAGGGATGACCGCGAGCAGGTTGTCCCAGCCGCCGCGCACGCCGCCGGCATGCGTTTCCAAAAGCTCGCGCAGCGGAATGCCCATGGCTTCTTCGACGTTGCACGGCTTTTCCACGTGACCGGAAATGCAGAAGAGCTTGGTGCCGCTGTTGTTCGGACGACCGATGCCGGCAAACCAAGTGGCGCCGCGCCGCAGGATGTCCGGGACGACAGCGATGGATTCGACGTTGTTCACGGTCGTCGGACAACCATAGAGTCCGACGTTCGCCGGGAAAGGCGGCTTCAGCCTTGGCTGGCCTTTTTTGCCTTCCAGGCTTTCAAGCAGCGCGGTTTCCTCGCCGCAGATATAAGCGCCGGCGCCGTGGTGAACGTAGAGATCGAAATCCCAGCCATTCACATTGTTCTTGCCGAGAAGTTTCGCCTCGTAGGCCTCATCGATTGCCGCCTGCAAGCGCTCACGTTCGCGGACAAACTCGCCGCGCACATAGATGTAGCCGGTGCTGGCGCCCATGGCGAAGCCGGCGATCAGGCATCCCTCGACCAGCAGATGCGGATCGTGCCGCATGATTTCGCGGTCCTTGCAGGTTCCAGGCTCGGATTCGTCGGCGTTCACCACGAGGTATTGCGGTCGTCCGTCCGACTTCTTCGGCATGAACGACCACTTCAGGCCAGTGGGGAAGCCGGCACCGCCGCGCCCCCGCAGACCTGATGTCTTCACCTCTTCAATGATCGCGTCGCGACCCTTCGCCAAAATCTCTTTGGTACCGTCCCAGGCTCCGCGCGCACGCGCGCCTTTCAGGCCCCAGTCGTGCTGGCCGTAGAGATTGCGAAAGATGCGGTCCTTGTCAGCCAGCATGACTCACGCCTTTTCCTTGAGCGTGGTCGCACCGCCAACGGGCGCCGACAATTGTCGATCGATCTGCGGGCCTGGCTTTACCTTTTTGCCTGCCGCGAGATTGTCGAGAATCTTGCCGAAGCTCTCGGAAGTGAGATCTTCGTAATAGTCGTAGTTGATCTGCGCCATTGGTGCGTTGACGCAAGCGCCAAGGCACTCGACCTCGACCCACGAAAACTTGCCATCCTTGGTCACTTCGCCCTGGTCGCCGATACGTTTGCGACAGACCTTTTCCAGGTCATCGGCGCCGCGCAGCCGGCACGGCGTCGTCCCGCAAAGCTGAACCTGGAATTTTCCGACCGGCCAGAGATTGAACATCGTGTAGAACGTCGCGACTTCCAGGGCGCGGATGTGCGCCATACCGAGGAAATCAGAGACGTGGCGGATCGCCGCCTCCGGCAACCAGCCACCATGCTGTTCCTGTGCGCGCCAGAGCAGCGGAATGATCGCCGACTGCTGGCGGCCTTCCGGATATTTGGTGATTTCCTTCTTCGCCCAAGCGAGGTTGTCCTTGCTGAAGGAAAAATCCTTCGGCTGCATTTCAGGCGGAGCGAGACGGCGAACGCTCATCGGTCCACCTCCCCGAACACAATGTCGATCGAGCCGAGAATGGCAGACACGTCCGCGAGCAAGTGGCCGCGGCAGAGGAAATCCATAGCCTGCAAATGCGCGAACCCGGGTGCACGAATCTTGCACTTGTACGGCTTGTTGGTACCGTCAGCGACTAGATAGACGCCGAACTCGCCCTTCGGCGCTTCGACGGCCGCGTAAACCTCGCCGGCCGGCACATGATAGCCTTCGGTGTAAAGTTTGAAGTGATGGATGAGAGCTTCCATCGAACGCTTCATCTCGCCACGCTTGGGCGGCACGACTTTGTTGTCGTCGACCGTGACCGGACCCTGCCCCGCGGGGGAACGCAATTTTTCCAGGCACTGCTTCATGATCCGCGTCGACTGGCGCATTTCTTCCATGCGGATCAGATAGCGGTCGAAACAGTCGCCGTTCTTTCCTATCGGAATGTCGAAATCGAACTCCGAATAGCACTCGTACGGCTGCGCCTTGCGCAAATCCCAGGCAGCGCCAGAGCCGCGCACCATCACGCCTGAGAATCCCCAATTCCACGCGTCGGATAGTTGCACGACGCCGATGTCGACGTTGCGTTGCTTGAAGATGCGGTTGCCGGTGAGCAGGGAGTCGAGGTCATCGACCACTTTCAGAAATGGACCGCAAAACGCATAGATATCGTCGATCAACTTCGCCGGCAGGTCCTGATGCACACCGCCGGGGCGGAAGTAGGCCGCATGCATGCGCGAACCCGATGCGCGTTCGTAGAACACCATCAGTTTCTCGCGCTCTTCGAATCCCCACAGAGGTGGCGTAAGCGCGCCGACATCCATCGCCTGTGTGGTGACGTTGAGCAGATGTGACAGCAAGCGGCCGATTTCCGAATACAGGACGCGGATCAATTGTGCGCGCTTGGGCACCTGAAGACCCAGCATTCTCTCGACCGCGAGGCAGAAGGCGTGCTCCTGATTCATCGGCGCGACATAGTCAAGCCGATCGAAATAGGGCACGGCCTGCAGATAGGTCTTGTGCTCGATCAGTTTTTCGGTGCCGCGATGGAGCAGTCCGATATGAGGGTCCACACGTTCGACGACTTCGCCGTCAAGCTCAAGCACGAGACGCAGAACGCCGTGTGCCGCCGGGTGCTGCGGCCCGAAGTTGATGGTGAAGTTGCGTACTGCAGTTTCGGCCATCAGTTCACCGGCTCCGCTGCAGCTTTCGCCTTCTCGGCGACCTTCGCGTTGAAACGGTCCCAGCTCACGGTGACGCGCTCGTGACGCCCCTCCCCGATCAGATCCATGCCGTCATGGGCGCTGACCTTGAAGACGATTTTGCGGCCCTGGACCTCGATCACTTCAACGTCGACTTTGACCGTCATTCCAGGCGGCGTCGCCGCCAGGTGCGAGACATCGACATGAGCGCCGAGACTGCCCTCGCCGGCCTCAAGGTGCCCGGCGAGGAGCTGAGTGCAAGTCCATTCCATCAGCACAATCATGAACCCTGTCGCGAAGACTTTCGGCATTTGCGCAATGATCGGCGATTCAGGAAAGGTGTACGGCACGGTCTTGTTTTCCGGCACCGTGTAGGAGAACGAGTGCTTGAGGCCAGGCTTGAGTGTCGGCTTCATGCTCAGGATCCCTTGCCTTCCGTCTTCGCCTTCTCGTCGCCGGGCAACACATAATCAGTGCCTTCCCATGGCGACAGGAAATCGAAGCTGCGGAACTCCTGCGCCAGGGTCACCTTGTCGTAGACCACGCGCTTCTGCTCGTCGTCCCAGCGCACTTCAACAAATCCGGTAAGGGGAAAATCCTTGCGCAGCGGATGCCCCTCGAACCCGTAGTCGGTAAGGAGCCGGCGCATATCCGGGTGGCCGGTGAACAGCACGCCGTAGAGATCGTACGTTTCGCGCTCGAACCAGTCCGCGCCACGGAACACATTGATCAGCGACGCCACTGGCGTCGTTTCATCCGTCATAATTTTAAGTCGCACGCGTTGGTTAAAGCGCGGTGACAGGAAATGATAAACGACGTCAAAACGCTGCTCGCGTGACGGCCAATCTACTGCGGTAATGTCAATGATATTGATGAACTGGCAGGCCGGGTCGTCGCGGAGAAATGTCGCGACTTTGATGACATCGGTCGCCTGCGCGTCGACGGTCAGTTCACCTCGTGCAACCGCATAGCCAGTGACCGAACCACCGAGGGCGTTCTTGATCGTTTGCCCAAGTTTGTCGAGCGTGTCGTCCATTTCCTGGCTCCGCTCAGCGCTCGATCGTGCCGGTACGGCGAATCTTTTTCTGCAAGAGCATCACGCCATAAAGCAACGCCTCCGCGGTCGGCGGACAGCCGGGCACATAGATATCGACCGGTACGATGCGGTCGCACCCGCGAACGACCGAATAAGAATAGTGATAGTAGCCGCCGCCATTGGCGCACGATCCCATGGAGATCACGTAGCGCGGTTCCGGCATCTGGTCGTAGACCTTGCGTAGGGCGGGCGCCATCTTGTTGGTCAACGTGCCGGCGACGATCATGACGTCCGACTGACGCGGCGAAGCTCGCGGCGCAAAGCCGAAGCGTTCCGCATCATAGCGTGGCATCGACATCTGCATCATCTCGACCGCGCAGCATGCAAGGCCGAATGTCATCCACATCAACGATCCGGTGCGCGCCCAGGTAATCAGGTCGTCGGCGGCCGCGACCAGAAAGCCTTTGTCGGAAAGTTCGGCTGTTACGCCCGTGAAAAACGAGTCGTCCGCTCCAACCGGCTTTCCGGTGCGCGGATCGAGGATCCCCCTTGGGGCGGGTGCGACAACGGTCATGGGCTCTTCAATCCCATTCCAGCGCCCCCTTCTTCCACTCATATATGAAGCCAATGGTGAGAACGCCAAGGAACAGGATCATCGACCAGAAGCCAAATAGCCCTATTTTCCGGAAGACCACCGCCCAAGGGAACAGGAAGCTCACTTCAAGATCGAAGATGATGAAGAGAATCGCGACGAGATAGAAACGAACGTCGAATTTCATCCGGGCATCATCAAAGGCATTAAATCCGCACTCGTAGGCGGAAAGCTTTTCCGGGTCCGGCTGCTTATAGGCGACGATGAAGGGGGCAATCAGCAACGCCAAGCCGATGGCCAGCGCGACCGTGATGAAAACGACCAACGGCAGATAATCAAGCAGCAATGCGCTCATCGCGACCTCAAGCGTGCAGCCCCGCCTTACTGATATACGCCCGCCCGGACCGCTCGGCGGCCCGAAAAGGCGCCGGTATCCCGCACAAATAGGCTGTTGCTTGTTTGGAATAGCCTCAAGGCGGGAGCGGCCGAGGCTTAGCGCAGCGCACAAGGGGTGGCAAGCCGACATTGGTCGGCATCCACGAGCGATCATGTCCAAAATTGCAAAGACGCCGGCCGCGTGATTGATAGTGGCAATAGCCCTTACAGCTGGCGCCCACCCGGGCGGCCCTACAACGGAAATAATGCATGGGTCTTGTGCGACGTATTGCTCTGCTTGCGGTTGCTTTTGCTGTCACAATTTCGAGCCCGCCGGCGAATGCCGACGACTACCCCTCACGTCCGGTCAAAATCATCGTTCCGTTCGGAGCCGGCGGACCGACCGATGTCTACACGCGGGCGATCGGCGAAGAATTACGCAAAGCTCTGCATCAGCTTTTTGTGATGGAAAACCGCCCCGGCGCGGGCACCACGATTGGCACCGATTTTGTCGCCAAATCCCCACCTGACGGCTACACGCTTTTGATGGTCTCGGGCACCCAGACCGTCAATGAGACGCTATACGTTCATAAGCAATATCAACTCATGCGCGACCTCGTACCGGTCGCCCCGTTGATCGATACTGATCTGGTGCTTGTCGTTCATCCGTCTGTTCCGGCGAAGAACCTGGAAGAACTGCTCGCTCTTGCCCGGTCGAAGCCCGGGACCATCAACTACGGTTCGTCCGGTCCGGGCTCGAACTACCATATGGCCGGCGAGCTGCTTAGGAACCTGGCCGGCGTCGACATCGTGCATGTGCCCTACAAAGGTTCGACAGGCGCGCGCAACGACATCCTCAGCGGGCAAATTCAGATGCTGTTCGATTCGGTGCCGACCATGGCGCCGATGATCAAAGCCGGTCTCGTGCGCGCCCTCGGAACAACAGGCAAGACCCGCTCCCCCACGCTGCCAGACGTGCCGACGATTACCGAGGCTGGCGTGCCTGGCTTCAACGCAACCCTCTGGGTCGGCTTCATGGCGCCGGCGGCTACCCCGCAACCGATCGTGGACAAGCTCAATCGCGAGATCACCCGGATCGTTGCGCAGCCTGCCATCAAGGAGGCCTGGGAAAAAACGGGTGCGACGCCGATTACGATGACGCAAACCGATTTCAAGGTGTTTATGGATGGGCAGGTCGCCAAATGGGCGAACGTAATCAAGGCCAATAATATTCCACCAATCAACTGACGCGCACAGCGTGTGATCCGGGAATGTACAACGCGCTCTCGAGATCATGCGCAATCCAATAGGTGAGTGATGAACGAAATGATCAACCCAGCGTCCGCTGTAAAGAGCGAGGAGCACTGGACCACCAAAGACGGTGGCGTGAAGCTGTTTCTGTTTGAGAAATACGCTCACGATCCTGCGAAGACCATCGGCACGATCCTGTTTGTGCATGGATCGTCCATGGCATCTCAACCGACATTCGATCTGCAAGTGCCGGGGCGGCCTGATTCATCCGCGATGGATCACTTCGCCCGCCGTGGATACGACTGCTGGTGTGTCGACATGGAGGGCTATGGCCGGTCTACGAAGGATCGCGACAACAATGCACCGATCTCCCAGGGCGCCGATGACTGTTGCGCGGCTGCTCTCTCCATCCAAAAACTGCGTGGAAAGCGTCCGTTTCTCGTCTACGGAATTTCCTCGGGCGCCCTGCGCGCGGCGATGTTTGCCGAGCGACACCCGGAGATGGTGGCCAGGCTTGCGCTCGATGCCATGGTCTGGACGGGCGAAGGCTCGCCCACTTTGGAGCAGCGTCGCAAAAAACTCGCCGAGTTCAAAGCGACAAACCGGCGACCGATCGACAAGGCCTTCATCCGTTCAGTGTTCGACCGCGATCACCCCGATACTGCCGAACGCCAAGTGATCGATGCATTTGCCGATGCGGTGACCGCACTCGACAATTCCGTGCCGACCGGAACCTACGTCGACATGTGTTCGAAACTGCCGGTGGTCGATCCGGAAAAAATCAAGGTGCCGACATTGATCATGCGGGGTCAGCATGACGGCATCGCGTCGCTTGAAGACCTACTGAAATTTTACGGGAAGCTCCCGAACCCGGACAAACAGTTTACCGTCATGCCGGGAATTTCGCATGCGAGTTTCCAGCAGAAAAACTACATGTTGGTTTACCACATTCTCTCAAGCTTCTTCGCGCAGCCGGCGCCAGTTTACGTGGGCTGAGACAGGGGGCAGCCGGATTTTAGGCTCCGAGCTTGCCCGCAAGATCACCAAGATCGGCTCCGGCAAAATCGACCGGCACTGTTGGCGCCCGCTCGCCCGTTCCTGGGCCGTATTCCTCAGGACGCGCAACATGCGCCGTGCGCAAACCACATGCTGCCGCGGCGGCAAGATCGTTGCTGTGTGCCGCCACCATCATGCATTGGGCCGGCGCGAGATCGAACGCTTCGCACGCAGCGAGATAGACGCGCGGTTTCGGTTTGTAGTCGCCGGCGACCTCGGCGCCGAGGATGGCGTCCCAAGGAAAATTATTTCGCCGCGCAAGGTCGACCATTAATGAGATGTTTCCGTTCGAGACGGGCGCCAACAGAAACTTTTTCTGCAAGCGCTTGAGCGCCGCAGTCACGTCGGGCCACGCGTCGAGCCGGTGCCACGCCACTGTGAGTTCGTGCAGGACGGTCTCGGAAAGATCGGTCAGACCGAGGCGCGGCATGAAGCGTTCGAGATTGCGCCGGTGCAGCACATCGAGCTTGCAAAACGGGATGCGACCCGACCGCACCTCTTCCATCCCGGGCTGGTATTCACCCCTCCAGGCGTCGGCAAAGCGGGTCCAGTCGAGGTTGTGCCCCAGGGGTCTCAGCGCCCGGTCTGCCTCTCTGGCGACCCCCGTACGCCAGTCGACCAGGGTCCCGAATACGTCAAAGAACATCGCCCGGATGGAGGTCATGGCCGGGGCCAAGATCCTGTTTTCCGGCCCGGGAAAGTGCCGGTTTTGCCATCGAGAATCATGGCTAAGTCATGGATAAAATGGCGGGCGGGACTCGAACCCGCGGCCTCTGCCGTGACAGAACAAAAAAACTCAATGATTTCTAGGCTCCGTTCGACCCCGACAATGTTTTAACGTGAAATAAGAACGAGCGATACGGACAGGCACCCGGCAGTATGAGCTTGGAAACAGTTCCACTGCGCCAAACGCTCGGTTGGCACTTCGCGACAGCCAGCAAGTAAGAGACTTTCAGCATGTCTTTTTCCAACCGAATTTTGGAAAAACAAAACCCGCGGTTTTCCGCGACCCGATCCAACGACGGGAATGTACGACCTCAAAAAAATCGACGCTTGGATGGATAGTGGGACCGAGGACCCACTACCACTCGATCCAATCGAATTCGAGAGGCGCCTCGCGGCCCTACCCGCACGAAAGCGTAGAAGGGAATAGTGGATAACTTCGCGCATAGGTAGAAGACTCAGACCCGCGGCCTAGGCCCCGGGCGGGCAGGGTCCTAGCCCGGGTTCGAACCGAAAAATTCCACCTCAGACAAGGGAATGTCGGTCTCGAGCCCGTCTCCGTTCGAGTAGAACGGTCAACTCCGAGCGAAGGGAGTCGAACGAGCTTTTTGTCCTAAGCCGTTGAAATAACGATAAAAATGGCGGGAGCGACGGGACTCGAACCCGCGGCCTCTGCCGTGACAGGGCAGCGCTCTAACCAACTGAGCTACGCCCCCGCGGGCGTTTGTCCGAGTTATAGGCGGCCCAAAGGCAAGTCAAGGTAAACGCCTTCGCACCCACGGAAATTGCCAAAAAGCCTTATTTACCTAGAAGAATCGATGGTCAGAGTGCCCCCGAATCGTCTATGCGGGCATGGTGTTTGGCGTTTCGCCAAACCGGCGGATTCAAGAGGAGGGTCCCACTGATGGCAATGGTTCCTGGAAAAGCTCCGACACCACCGACCGTCACGCTTAAACATCTCGCCGCCGCGCTCGCGGAAACGCACGAGATGTCGAAGAAGCAGGCGGAGACCGTGCTCGGCGATCTGGTCGGCAATATTGTGAAGCATTTGAAGAAGGGCGAACGCATTCGCATTGGCGGCCTTGGCATTCTTCAGGTGCGCAAGCGCGCAGCCCGCATCGGCCGCAATCCCGCGACCGGCGAGCAAATTCAGATTAAAGCCAGCAAGAAAGTCGCTTTCCGCGCTTCTAAGGAATTGAAAGAATCGATCTAAAGACTTTCTGCCTGACCCTCCGGGGAGTAATGGCAGGCGTGAAGCGACAGGCTTCTCGCCTGCCGTTTCATTTTTGACAGACTCGTCTTTGTTTGGTGGGCGGTGACGGTGCCGATCATTGTAGATTTTCTCGTCCGCACTTCCTCCATAACCGGCCATTCGGTTCACGCAGTCGGCTTTGTGCCAATAGCGGACGTTGGATCGCTTATTCGATCCCTTCGTCCGCACGCGTGAGAAGCGCCGGTGGAATTTCGAGGCTGAGCCCTTTGGCCGTCCTCTGATTGATCGCGAGATAGAATTTTGTTGGTACCTCGACCGGAAGGTCGGCTGGCTTGGTGCCGCGCAGGATTCGGTTCGTGTGGATCGGTATAGCTCCCGGACGTTCGGCCCGTATGTCATCAACAGCCCTTTTTGGGCAAACGGTGACCAGCCAGACACGGAAGGCAGCTTGGCTTCTAATGCGAACTGAGCCACGGCGCTACTTAGGGAAATGATGAACTCGCGGCGCTGCATATATGTGTCGCCCCGAAGAACAATGCATTGCGGAGCAACAATGATATCAGATTAAAGCTGGGCGGCCAGAAATGGTACTCAAGTTCCATGTCCGCTTAGCCCCGAGAGCGGACATTGCGGCATACTCGATCCTTTCGTCGGAGCAGGCTACAAGCTAGCACTTCAAGGGTGCAAGGACTTGGCGAATAGGATCGTGGCAGCTAACTTTTCAAAACTTGGTCTAGCCATCTTCGTCTTTCTCATTCCGGCGATTTCGGTTAGCGCGGAAACTGCACCATGCCAGCGCCTCAAGTTTGAACACGCCGAATACACAGTTTGCGAGGTGGACCTGAGACGACAGTCCGTACGGCTGTTCTGGAAAAAACCGGACGGGCATCCTTACGGATATCCTTCCTCGTTGCCGCGCGTGCTTGGTAACCACTCGGGGCGCCTCCTTTTCGCGACAAATGGTGGCATGTACCACCCGGACAACTCGCCGGTCGGTATGTACATCGAGGAGGGTCGGGAGTTGGTTCGTGCCAACACGAGCGGGGGTCCCGGTAACTTCCACATGAGACCAAACGGCGTGTTTTACGTGAGCGGCGAGGTCGCCGGCATCCTGGAAACTCGCTCGTTCATCAGGCGACGGCCTCAGGCAGACTTCGCCACCCAGTCGGGACCGATGCTGGTCATAAACGGGAAACTGCATAGTCGCTTCGTTCGATATGGCGGATCAAGAAAATACCGAGCCGGTGTCGGAAGCCGCGACCCTAACTCAGTCGTATTCGCCGTATCGGAATCAGAAGTTTCGTTTAACGAGTTCGCGCAGCTCTTCCGCGATAAGCTTCAGTGCAAGAACGCTCTGTTTTTGGATGGCGGCAGCGCGACCAGCTTTTATTCTCCCTCGCTGGGGCGGAATAGCAACTTCCTGCCGCTTGGTCCGATAATTGGCGTATACGGATCGGATTGATACGGCATCCCATGATTTGCTGTGCGGGCAAACCGAGGGTGTGCGTCGCGTTTACGCCGACGGAAACGGTTGGCGCAGGAGCCATCACAAACTTGCCCAACGAAACCGCAACATCTATCGCCTTACCTGGCGATAAGGTGAGGGCCGCAGAACAGAAACTGCAATTTAAATCAACGCTCCCTTTTTAAAGTGGTGGGCGGTGACGGACTCGAACCGCCGACATCCTGCGTGTAAAGCAGGCGCTCTACCAACTGAGCTAACCGCCCTCACCGCTCGTTTATCGCTATCCGAGGCCGCGGCGCAAGCATCGCGAAATTTTTCGAAACTCCATGCGAAAACGGCGCCTCTCGGCGCCGTTTTCTATCGTGTTTGGTGCGTTAGTGCGCGGTTAGTCCGGAGCCGTCCTCGTCAACTGCCGGTTCGGCAGAGGTCGTCGCGGCCGCCAGCTTCGCACTAGCCTCATCCCACTCGATCGGCTCGGGCTTGCGCACAAGAGCTCGCGCAAGCACCTCGTCCATGCGGGTCACCGGAACAATCTCCAGTCCCTTTTTGATCGTGTCGGAGATCTCCACCAGATCCTTGGCGTTCTCCTCAGGGATCAGCACGGTCTTCATGCCACCACGCGCAGCAGCCAGCAGCTTCTCTTTGAGGCCGCCGATCGGCAGCACGCGACCACGCAGCGTGATTTCGCCGGTCATGGCGACGTCGCGGCGCACCGGAATGCCCGTCATCACCGAAACGATCGCAGTGACCATGGCTACACCGGCCGAAGGTCCATCCTTCGGCGTCGCGCCTTCCGGCACGTGCACGTGGATGTCGCGCTTGTCGAACAATGGAGGTTCAATCCCGAATGCAACCGCCCGCGAGCGAACGTAGGAGGCCGCTGCAGAGATCGATTCCTTCATGACATCCCGCAGATTGCCCGTAACGGTCATTCTGCCTTTGCCCGGCATCATCGCGCCTTCAATGGTCAGCAATTCGCCGCCCACGTCGGTCCACGCCAGTCCGGTGACCACACCAATCAGGTCCTCCGCCTCAATCTCGCCGTAGCGATACTTGGGCACACCCAGATAGTCACCCAAACTCGCGGCAGTGACCGAGATCGACTTCTTCTTCGAAGTCATCAGCTCTTTCACCGCCTTGCGGATCAACGTGGAAAGCTCGCGCTCGAGATTGCGCACGCCTGCTTCCCGCGTGTAACGGCGGATCATGGTGATCAGCGCCTCGTCGTCGATCGACCATTCGTTGGCATTGAGGCCGTGTTTGGCGATCGCATGCGGTATCAGGTGCTTGCGAGCGATTTCGACCTTTTCATCCTCGGTGTAACCGGCGATCCGAATGATCTCCATGCGGTCCATGAGCGGCGGCGGAATGTTGAGCGTATTCGCCGTCGTGATGAACATCACGTTGGAGAGGTCATAATCCACCTCGAGATAGTGATCGTTGAACGTGTGGTTCTGCTCAGGATCGAGCACCTCGAGCAAAGCCGACGACGGATCGCCGCGGAAATCGGCGCCCATCTTGTCGACCTCGTCTAGCAGGAAGAGCGGGTTTGAAGTCTTGGCCTTGCGCATCGACTGGATGATCTTTCCGGGCATCGAGCCGATATAGGTTCGCCGGTGGCCACGGATTTCGGCCTCGTCACGAACGCCACCGAGCGACACGCGCACGAATTCGCGGCCGGTCGCCTTGGCGATCGACTTGCCGAGCGATGTCTTGCCCACGCCGGGAGGGCCAACCAGACAGAGGATCGGGCCGGTCAACTTATTGGCGCGTTGTTGAACCGCGAGATACTCGACGATGCGCTCCTTGACCTTTTCCAGGCCATAGTGATCGGCGTCTAGAATCTGTTCAGCCAGGTTCAGATCCTTTTTGACCTTGCTCTTCTTGTTCCACGGAATCGAAACTAGCCAGTCGAGATAGTTGCGCACGACCGTCGCCTCCGCAGACATCGGCGACATTTGACGCAGCTTTTTGAGCTCGTGCGTAGCCTTCTCCCGAGCTTCCTTCGAGAGCTTGGTCTTCTTGATCTTGTCTTCCAGCTCTTGGAGTTCGTCGCGACCTTCCTCGTCGCCGAGCTCCTTCTGGATCGCCTTCATCTGTTCGTTGAGGTAGTACTCGCGCTGAGTCTTCTCCATTTGCCGCTTCACGCGGGTACGGATGCGCTTTTCGACCTGCAGAACGGAAATTTCGCTTTCCATCAGCCCAAGCACCTTTTCAAGGCGCTGGGTGACGGAGGTCGTCTCCAGGATGTCCTGTTTGTCGGAAATCTTGACGGCCAGATGCGAAGCAACCGTGTCGGCCAGTTTTGCGTAATCCTCGATCTGCTGGATCACGCCGACCACTTCGGGCGACACTTTCTTGTTCAGCTTCACATAGTTTTCGAATTCGGTGACGACCGAACGCGCCATGGCTTCGGCCTCGACGCGGTCACCCGTATCGTCAACAATCGCCGTGGCGTCGGCTTCATAGTAGTCGACCCGATCCGTGTATTTGAGAACCTTCGCTCGCGTGGCGCCTTCGACCAGCACCTTGACCGTGCCGTCGGGCAGCTTGAGCAGCTGCAGCACGCTGGCCAACGTCCCGACTTCGAAGATCGCGTCGGTTGCTGGATCGTCGTCCGAGGCATTTTTTTGCGTCGCAAGCAGTATGAAGGTGTCGGACCGCATCACCTCTTCCAGCGCCTTGATCGACTTTTCACGGCCGACGAAGAGCGGAACGATCATGTGCGGAAACACCACGATGTCGCGCAGCGGCAAAACCGGATAGGCCCGGGTTTCGCCAGGTTGCAGCTGGGGTCGTGGTTTATTGGTCATTGGCATTGTCCTTTTGTTGTGCCCCTGCCGATTGACCTGCTGGTGCAGCATCGCGCGGCAGTGCCGGTAGTAGACGCAAGGAGCGCAAGGCGAGATGCCAGGTGCGCTTTGAGAGATTCAAGAGCCCTTGCCTAGTCGGTAGTCAGATACGACGTCTCGTACGCCACTTCGTTCAACACGCTATACGTATGGCGAGGCAAAACCCTGCGCAAGAAGGACCGCCTTTTTCCAGTTAAAGCGAGTCCCTCGCAGGTAACAACCCCCACAATTGGGGAGACCCAGCAGCCTTTCCGGAGAAAATTAACACCGGCGGTAAGCGGATCAGGCGCTTGCACTTCCTGTCTCAGCCGTCCTGTCGCTGCGGTCCGCATAGATATAGAGCGGACGGGCGGTTCCCTCGACGACCTCTTTGGAGATCACGACCTCTTCGACTCCCTCAAGGCTCGGCAGGTCGAACATGGTGTCGAGCAGAATGCCCTCCATGATGGAGCGCAGACCCCGCGCGCCGGTCTTGCGGTCGATCGCCTTGCGGGCGATGGCGCCAAGCGCTTCCTCGGCGAGCGTGAGATCGATCGATTCCATTTCGAACAGGCGCTGGTATTGCTTGACCAGGGCATTCTTCGGCTCGACCAGGATCTTCTTGAGGGACGCCTCATCGAGATCCTCGAGCGTCGCTACGACCGGCAGACGACCGACGAATTCCGGGATCAAGCCATACTTCAGCAGATCCTCCGGCTCGACCTCGCGGAAGATTTCACCTTGTTTGCGATCTTCCGGTGCCACCACCCTGGCGCCGAACCCGATCGAGGTCGACCGGCCACGCGCGGAAATGATCTTCTCCAGCCCGGCGAAGGCGCCGCCACAAACAAACAAGATGTTCGTCGTATCGACCTGCAGGAATTCCTGCTGCGGATGCTTGCGGCCGCCCTGCGGAGGCACAGATGCGATCGTGCCTTCCATGATCTTCAGGAGCGCCTGCTGCACGCCCTCGCCCGAAACGTCACGCGTGATCGAGGGGTTGTCTGACTTGCGCGAAATCTTGTCGATTTCGTCGATGTAAACGATGCCGCGCTGTGCGCGCTCGACGTTGTAATCGGCCGCCTGCAGCAGCTTCAGGATAATGTTTTCGACGTCTTCGCCGACGTAGCCGGCTTCAGTCAAAGTCGTCGCATCCGCCATCGTGAAAGGCACGTCGAGAATGCGCGCGAGCGTCTGCGCCAGCAGCGTCTTGCCTGAGCCGGTCGGACCGATCAGGAGAATGTTCGACTTCGCAAGCTCGACGTCATTGTGCTTGGCCTGATGGTTGAGCCGCTTGTAGTGATTGTGAACTGCGACAGACAGAACCTTCTTCGCGTGATCCTGGCCGATGACATAGTCGTCGAGGACCTTGCGGATTTCCTTGGGGGTCGGAATTCCGTCGCGCGACTTCACCAGCGAGGATTTGTTCTCCTCGCGGATGATGTCCATACAAAGTTCAACGCATTCGTCGCAGATAAAAACGGTCGGCCCGGCAATGAGCTTGCGCACTTCGTGCTGGCTCTTGCCGCAGAACGAGCAGTAGAGGGTGTTCTTGGAATCGCTGCCGCCGACTTTGCTCATTCAATTCTCCGTCACGCTTCCGTACTCTTCATGGTTGGTGCCGCTTCAGCGCTGCCATCACCTAACCAGGCAAGTTTCGCACCGGACTTCCAGCACGAGGGGCCTTACTTCGGAGGGCCTGCGCTCCGTTCACTCCCCCAGCACCTTAAGCGAAGCATGCTAACGGCGTGATAATCAAGATTCTATTAACGATAATGCCACACTCACAGCCGCGAAAGCGTCCGTTCTGAGTCAAATTCTGGGACGGTCGGAACCGCCTGTAGGACCTTCTCAGGCGGGTTTGGGGTTCATCTCCTCGGGGCGCTTATCGATGACCTTATCGACGATGCCGAAGTCCTTGGCGGCCTCGGCAGTGAGGAAATAATCGCGCTCGAGCGCGTCTTCGATCTTCTTCAGCGACTGGCCGGTATGCCTCACGTAGATTTCATTCAGACGCTTCTTCAAGTTCAAAATCTCTTGCGCGTGCAGCATGATGTCTGTGGCCTGGCCTTGGAAGCCGCCCGACGGCTGATGCACCATTATGCGCGCGTTCGGCAGCGCAAAACGCTGGTCCTTGGCTCCCGCGGCCAGCAAGAGTGATCCCATTGAGGCGGCCTGCCCCACGCAAAGCGTTGATACCGGCGGGCGGACAAACTGCATGGTGTCATAGATCGCCATGCCTGAGGTCACCACCCCGCCCGGCGAGTTGATGTACATCGAGATCTCTTTTTTCGGATTCTCGGCCTCGAGAAACAACAGCTGCGCCACTACCAATGTGGATACGCCGTCCTCGATCGGGCCCGTGATGAAGATGATTCTCTCTTTCAGGAGCCTGGAGTAAATGTCGTAGGCCCGCTCGCCACGGTTGGTTTGCTCCACCACCATGGGCACCAGATAGTTCATGTAGGTATCGCGCGGGTCTTTCATTTTGTCTCCTTGGCGCGAATCATACCGGTTAGACTAACCGCGCCGGCGCCTTGGGTGATCTATTTCCACTTACGCGGTTGCGCAACCCATCGCGCATCAGGCGACCGAATCATCTTCTTCCTTGTAGAGTTCTTCCCGCGAGACTTTGCTTTCGGTTACGCCGGCAAGTTCGACCAGAAAATTAACGACCTTTTCCTCGAAAATCGGCGCCCGCAAAGCGGCAACCGCCTGTGGATTCTGGCGGTAATAGTCCCAAACGCGCTGCTCCTGGCCCGCAAACTGCCGGGCACGCTCCATCACGGCGCGGCTTAGCTCTTCCTCGGTGACGGTAATGTTGTTCTTCTCACCGATCTCGGCAAGCACCAGACCGAGCCTGACCCGGCGTTCGGCGATTGCACGGTATTCCGCCTTGGCCTTTTCCTCGGTTGTGTCCTCATCGGCAAACGTTTTTTTCTCGGTTTCCAGCTCCGACAGCACCGATTTCCACACGCGCTCGAACTCTTCCTCAACGAGCGTCGGCGGGGGTTCGAATTTGTGCAACTTGTCGAGCTCGTCGAGCAGCCCACGCTTGAGCTTCTGGCGCGACATGGCCGTGTGCTCGCGCGCGATGCTGTCTTTCACCGCATCGCGAAGTTTTGCGAGCGATTCGAGGCCCAGCGATTTGGCGAAGGCATCATCGGCGGTGACAGCGCCGGGCGTTTCGACGGACTTCGCGGTGGCGACGAACTCCGCGTTTTTGCCCGCAAGCTCTTGCTTCATGTAGTGCTGGGGAAAAGTCACCTTCAGCGTCCGGGTTTCCCCGCTGGTGATTCCGATGAGCTGATCCTCAAAACCTGGAATGAAAGTGTTCGACCCGATGAGCACAACCGCGTCGTCGCCCGAACCGCCTTCGAATGGCGCGCCGTCGATCGTGCCCGCAAAAGAGATCGTCACCCGATCATCCTTGGCCGCCTTCTCGTCTTGCGGTCGCGGCATGTACGGCTTGTTCTGCTGAACGATACGTTCAAGGCCTTGATCGACTTCCGCGTCGGCAACTTCGGCAGTTAGCCTCGTCAGCTTGATGCTCTTGAAATCACCAAGCGTAATCGGCGGCACGATTTCGAGTGCCATGGTGTAGTTGAGATCGGTCTTGCCGGCGATCAGTTGTTCTATTGCCCCTTCTTCCGTCGGCAGCGTGACCTTCGGTTCGGCGGCGAGCTTGTAGCCGTGCTCGCTGACAATCTGGTTGTTGGTATCGCGAACGGTGGCCTCAATCACTTCAGCCATCGCCGAGCGGCCATACATGCGCTTGAGGTGCGTGACCGGTACCTTGCCGGGACGAAATCCGTTGATACGGACACGAATCTTCATCTCGTCGAGGCGAGCATTGACCCTGGCATCCAGTTCGGCGGCGGGAACGATGACCTTGTATTCGCGCTTAAGGCCTTCGGACAGCGTTTCAGTTACTTCCATCGCACACACTTTTTTCGGCTTGCTCTCGCGTCGCAGCGGCTCTCCGTGAACCGAACGCGGCGCTTGTGTCGGAATACGGGCGAACCCGCAAATTTCTCTAATCTCATTGGCCTCTTTTGGTGCGGGCGGAGGGACTCGAACCCCCACACCTTGCGGCGGCAGGACCTAAACCTGCTGCGTCTACCAATTCCGCCACGCCCGCAGAGGTCAAAATTACGGACGGTTCGCGCCGCAATCTGGGACGGCTTAACGCGAGGGCGCCCGCTTAGGCAAGACATAACCTCTTGCCGCTTTTTCGGATCAACCTGGCCCTCGACCAAGTCTGGCCAGAAGCCGCCGGTAAACGCGCGGCAGCATTTCGGGCAGGTCCTCGGCGATCAACCCCGGGCCGAATTCCGAGGCCGCGTCCCCGTGCAGCCAGACGCCGGCACAGGCGGCCTCAAAGGCCGGCATGCCTTGCGCCATGAGACCGCAAATGACGCCGGACAGCACGTCGCCCGATCCGGCGGTGGCAAGGCTGGGCGGGCCGTTTTCGGCGATCGTCGCTCGGCCGTCAGGAGCTGCGACAACGGTATCTGCGCCCTTATAGACGACAATAGCCCCGCAAAATTCGGCTGCTAATCGGGTTTTATCGAGCTTCGAATTAGGATTATGATCTTCGAACATATCATTGAAAATACGTGAAAATTCACCTTGATGTGGCGTCAGTACTACAGGCCCGGGTCGCTTACGAATGGTGCCGGCGAGCAGGTCTTGATGCTCGGCGAAGCTGGTCAGGGCATCGGCATCGAGTACCACGCTAGCTGCGCTAGCGAGCGTCGCCAGGACTTGCTCTCGCATCGCCGAGCCGACCCCGCCGCCCGGCCCCAGGACCACGGCATTCCGTCGCCTGTCACTTACAAACTCCCCAAGCTCGGCCGGCCCGTCGATCGGCCGCACCATGACCGCCAGGCTCTCGGCAGCATTGATCGCAAGGGCTTCCCGTGGGCTAGCAATAGTCACCAAACCCGCGCCCGCCCGCAGCGCGCCGCGCGCCGCCAAGCGTGCGGCGCCGGTGGTGGATGCCCCTCCCGAAACGGCCACCACATGGCCGCGCGTATACTTATGCCCCCGCGAGTCAGGACGGGGGAACGAAGCGCACCAAAACGCGGGCGCGTTGGCAAAGGCCCGTGGCTTGATCTTGTCCATCACGCCTTCCGGAATTCCGATGTCCGCAACTTCGACCGCACCGCAATTTAGGCGACCTGGAAGCAGCAGGTGGCCAGTCTTGCGCCGAAAGAACGTCACCGTGCGGGAGGCGTTTACGGCGGCGCCCATAATCGAGCCGCTCGTTCCGTTTATGCCGCTCGGCAAGTCGACCGCCACGATAGGTGCACCTGCAGCGTTCATCGCGTCGATCATTGCGCGTGGCAGTCCACCGACGTCGCGGTCGAGGCCGGCACCAAACAGCGCGTCGACGATTGCCTCGCAATCGCTCAGAGAGCCGGGCGAAGCCTCTTCAACCGGGCCCGGCCAGCGATCAGCCGCCTGTGCCGCGTCGCCCTTCAGTCTCTTCCGATCACCGACGAAACAGAGGCGGACCCGGTAACCGCGCTCGGCGAGGTGGCGGGCGGCGACAAATCCGTCACCACCGTTATTGCCCGGACCGGTCACGACTGCGATGCGGGTCGCCTGCAAGCGGGCGGCGGCATCGGCCACGGCGCGCCCGGCGTTTTCCATAAGTGTCATGCCGGGCGTGCCGCCAGCAACCGTCAGGCGATCCGCCTCAGCCATCTCTTCAGTCGTGAGCAATTCAAGCATGGCCAAGGAACCTAGCGACGGGTCGCCTGCCAAACAATTCGCAACGATCTTAGGCGCCTCAGCCGCCGTTTGGCGGCTGGTTAAATTCTAGCCAGTTTGCTTAAGTTATAGGCGTTGAACATTAGGCAGATCCCCGGCGGACCCGTACCTGTACATTAAGCCATTGGGCTCAATGAGATTTCTGGGCGGTCCTGGCTTGGCATGGGTCCTGCTAACTGCAAACGCGGTTCTCCGGATCGGCCCGGTGAGCCGGGGGCAAGGACGAGCAATGAAAAAAATCGAAGCGATCATCAAACCCTTCAAACTCGACGAGGTGAAGGAAGCGCTGCAGGAGGTAGGTCTACAGGGGATAACCGTTACCGAGGCGAAGGGCTTCGGGCGACAGAAAGGACACACGGAGCTATACCGCGGCGCCGAATACGTGGTCGATTTTCTCCCCAAAGTAAAAATCGAGATCGTGCTCGGCGACGACATGGTGGAAAAAGCGATCGATGCGATCCGGCGCGCGGCTCAAACTGGCCGGATTGGTGACGGGAAGATTTTCGTTTCCAACATTGAAGAAGCCATTCGGATCAGGACCGGGGAATCCGGAATTGATGCAATCTAGGCCGCAGGCAACCGTCCTGGCGGTAATTTTATGAAAACAAGGGGGAATGCAAACCGATGACAACAGCCAAAGATGTCATGAAATTGATCAAAGAGAATGACGTGAAATATGCCGACTTCCGGTTCACAGATCCGCGCGGCAAATGGCAGCACGTCACTTTCGACATCAGCATGATCGAAGAAGACACTTTCGCCGAGGGCCAGATGTTCGACGGCTCATCAATCGCCGGCTGGAAGGCGATACATGAATCGGACATGAATTTGATGCCGGACCCGGCGACTGCCTGCATCGATCCGTTCTTCGCAGAGACCACATTGTCACTGGTCTGCGACGTGCTCGAGCCCACAACCGGCGAGCCTTACAACCGAGACCCGCGCAGCATTGCCAAAAAGGCCGAAGGCATGGTGAAAGCCAACGGCGTGGGCGACACGGTCTTCTTCGGCCCCGAAGCCGAGTTTTTCGTGTTTGACGACGTAAAATACGCGGCTACGCCTTACAACACCGGGTTCAAGATCGACTCGATCGAGTTCCCGACCAATTCCGACACCGAATATGAAGGCGGAAATCTGGGCCACCACATCGGCACGAAGAAGGGTTACTTCCCGGTACCACCGCAAGACACTGCACAGGACATGCGTAGTGAGATGCTGGCGGCGATGGCCAAGATGAATGTGAAAGTCGAGAAGCATCATCACGAAGTCGGCTCTGCGCAGCACGAACTCGGCATGAAGTTCTCGCCGCTGACGCAGATGGCCGACCAACTGATGATCTATAAATACTGCATTCAGCAGGTTGCGCAGATCTACGGCAAGACCGCGACGTTCATGCCAAAACCGATCTATGGCGACAACGGCTCCGGCATGCACTGCCACCAATCGATCTGGAAGGGAGGCAAACCAGCTTTCGCCGGGAACAAGTATGCCGATCTTTCGGAGATTTGCCTCTCTTACATCGCCGGCGTTCTCAAACATGCTCGCGCAATCAACGCATTCACCAACCCGACCACAAATTCCTACAAGCGGCTGGTCCCGGGATTCGAGGCGCCGGTGCTGCTCGCCTATTCGCAGCGCAACCGCTCGGCGTCGTGCCGCATTCCCTACACGACAAACCCGAAGGCCAAGCGTGTCGAGGTGCGTTTCCCCGATCCGCTCGCCAATCCATATCTCGCCTTCGCAGCGATGCTGATGGCCGGCCTCGACGGCATAAAGAACAAGCTCGATCCGGGCAATGCAGTCGACAAGGACCTCTATGATTTGCCGCCGGCTGAGCTCAAGGAAATACCGACAGTATGCGGTAGCCTCCGCGAAGCGCTCGGTTACCTCGACAAGGACAGGGCGTTCCTTAAAGCCGGGGGCGTGTTCGATGATGACTTCATCGACTCATATATCGACCTCAAGATGACGGAAATCATCCGGTTCGAGCACACTCCGCATCCGGTTGAGTTCGACATGTACTACTCGGCGTAAGTAATTCCTCCGAGCCATCGCGAAAGACTTTGCGATGCAACTTAGGGCGCCCCGCAAGGGCGCCCTTTTTCCTAGCCAGGGCGGGGTCAGACGATCAGGAAGGCAACGATCGCAAGGCCGGCGGCAATACCAGCCGCGTGACCAGCATCTGCCTGCTGTGCCGTTTGGGTCCGTAAACGCCAGCGGCACGGCGGGCGGCGATCAGGGCCGCGTCAAATTCGGCCGAATTCGCAAATTCGCAGGCCAACGCGGCACCCGCGCGCTCGGCGCAAACCTCGAGCGACAACGGCTCAGGACTCTGAGAATGCCACATGGGCGCATGGTAACGCCGACAGAGTAAACGAGAGGTTGCGATCGCGCGTCCGCGCCGATCGGAAGGTCGTCAGGCGGTGGTATTGCGCTGCGATAAGCCGGGGAAAGCACCCGATGGTATCTCGCGCGCACGTCGTGCAGCGTTGATCAGGCGCGATCGGTCGCTCGCGGCCTCCTCGTCAGCAATATGGACCCTATTCCGGCCGCCGTGCTTAGCGCGGTAGAAGGCGGCCTCCGTGCGCGAAATCAGCGCGTCGATTGCCGTGACGGGCTCGTAACAAACAGTGGCACCGATGCTGACGGTAGCATCGATTGCGTGAGCCGCGACTGTTGCGCCCGCCCCCTGGAATCCTGAACGGACGCGTTCGGCGATCTTGCTTGCGCTCTCTACGCCGCCCGGAACGATTGCGATGAATTCTTCGCCGCCGAATCGGCCGATGATGTCGTCGGCGCGCGTGCTCGCGCGCACTACCTGCCCGAACACGCGCAGGACTTCGTCACCAACAGCGTAGCCGAAGCGGTCGTTGATCGACTTGAAGTGCTCGAGATCGAACATCAGTATCGCCACCGGCTCTTTGCGCCTGGCTTGTGCCGCACACAGCATGTGCGCGTTTCCGAAGAAGGAGCAGTCCCGTCAGATGATCAGTGCACGCGGCGGTACGGTAAACGTGCACGTGGTGGTCCTTGACCATCAGCATGACGATGAAGGCGGTGCCTACCGCATAGATGATCGTTTCGAGCGTAAACACCGTGAGCCACGCGGCATTGTGATCCGCAGGCAGGAAAGCACGCATGGCCAGCGGCACGAGAAAGATTCCGGCATGAACACACGGCACCACGATCGCGGCAACGCGCGAGTATCGTGTCCTGTGCCGTTCGCGCCAAAGCTCGAAGGCAATGAAAAACGTATAGACCGGGACGATCAGCGCGCCGAGGATCTGACCGTGGCCGTTTTCCAGCGCGCCAGGAATTTGACCGATGCCCAACCACAGGGCCGCACCGATAAAGGTCGCCGTCGTCAGCATACGCCTGCCCTGAAAGAGCCGTACACCGTTCCAGATCATTCCGCAGGCAAGAAAGGTCAGCGCACCCGGGACAACTCGATCAGTGGTGTCGGCATGCTTGCAAGCGCCATCGCCGAAGCGCCGATCAGATAAGCGGACCCCCACCAGGCTAACGCGCGGACATTGCGTTGCTGCATCCAGTCGATGATCAGGAAAACGCCAAGCAAGCCGGCAATGCAGACGGCAACCAACGACAGCGTCGGCAAATCCAGGGTCGAGTACTGCACGTTAATCGCCAGGACCATAAAGCGCTCTCGCCTGCCAGTCGGCGCGCGCATCAGCCTGCAACATAGCGTTGTCGCCGTAGGAATCCGTTGCGCAATTCGGCAGGCTTCGATGACAGACTTCCTCGAATTGTAATCATTACGGCAGCCAAAATTGAGCACCGCCCGCACAACGCAAGCCGATGGCGGGCAGCTTTGAAGTTAACGGATCCATTAAAATTTGAAGTGATCGCAAAGCCGCAAACAAAAAAAGCGCGCCATTTGGCGCGCCTTTTAGAATTCGGACTGTTTAGCGCTTCGAGAACTGGAACGAGCGCCGTGCCTTTGCCCGTCCGTACTTCTTACGTTCTACAACGCGTGGATCGCGGGTAAGGAAACCGCCCCGCTTCAACGCGCCACGTAAATCAGGCTCGAAATACGTGAGCGCCTTTGCCAACCCGTGACGCACCGCTCCAGCCTGACCCGACAGGCCGCCGCCGGAGACGGTGCAGGTGACGTCATATTGTCCGCCGCGATTGGTGGCGACCAGCGGCTGCTGAATCAGCATCCGCAGCACCGGCCGGGCAAAAAACACTTCCACAGCTTTGGTGTTGATGAGAATCTTTCCGGAGCCGGGCTTTATCCAGACCCGCGCCACGGCGTTCTTGCGTTTTCCGGTAGCGTAAGCACGTCCCTGGGCGTCGACCTTTTTCTCGTATTTCGGTGCTTCAGGCGCAGCCGGCTTGAGGCTCGCCAAACCTTCCAAAGATTGCATGGTCTCGGCCACGGTCAGACACTCCTCACGTTCTTGCGGTTCATCGCTGCAACATCAACTTTTTCGGGCTTCTGCGCCTCATGCGGATGCTCCGGGCCCGGATAGACACGCAAATTTCCAAGCTGAACGCGACCCAGCGGCCCCCGCGGGAGCATGCGCTCCACTGCCTTTTCGACGATGCGTTCCGGGAAACGCCCTTCCAGGATGGCTTTGGCGGTGCGGTCTTTGATGCCGCCGATATAGCCGGTGTGGTGGTGATAGACCTTTTTCTCGCGCTTCCGCCCGGTCAGCACCGCTTTGGCGGCGTTGACGACGATGACATTGTCGCCGTCGTCGACATGGGGCGTGTACGAGGCCTTGTGCTTCCCGCGCAGACGCAGCGCGACGATCGACGCAAGGCGGCCAACCACGAGCCCCGTGGCATCGATGGTCACCCATTTCTTTTCAATGTCGGCAGCCGTTGCCGAATAAGTCTTCATGATCTTTCCCTGAGAATTCGAGCGTGTCCCGGCCCGCGAAATCGCCCGTTATGTAGCCGACGCGGTTCGGTCCGGTCAACGTCATCGTTGTAATAATGTCTATGGTAAATCAAATACTTACATTAATGGTATTGAAGTACCTGCGGCGGCATCGAATATGTTGAAGTGACGTGGGCGACCGGCTCCGGCTCGCCCTCCGAATAGATGGCGACCTCACCGACAACTAGCCGCTTTCCAACTTTCAGCAGCTTGGCGTCGGCAACCAGATCGCCCCTCCCCGGTTTGCGCAGGAAGTTAATGTTGAGATTGGTCGTGACCGCCATGGGTACCGGACCAGCGACCGAAAAAACCGCGACATACATCGCGAAATCGGCGAGCTCCATCATGGTTGGGCCCGAAATCGTGCCGCCCGGCCGAACGGAATCCTCGTGAAAATGCCGCCTTACGCGAACGTTCGCGTAGTCGACCCGCTCGATCGAGAGCCCGCAGCCGGGATAAAAGAATTGAGGAAACTCTTCGCGCAGCAGTTTCACGATCTCATCGGCATTCATTGCCGGAACCGGCATACGCGCCCTCCCTGCCGGTCTATCCGGCGCCTTGGTCTTAGACGGCGCCGTTGCGAGGTCAACCCGGCATTTCAGGCCTTGCCATAAACCTCGCGGAGTCCTTTTTTCGCCTGTTCCAGCTTTTGCTTGCGGCTCTTTGAAAGGCCCCTGCCGGCGCGGTTGATGAAAAAGGTCAACATGGACATTGCAGAGCGATGCGAATTGCATTTGCGACGCTGGCTGCGGTCCGCCGAACGCTTCAGCGAGGCGGCGATTTTGCGCGGGCTCGATTTTGTAAATACGCGCTTTTCAAGCGTGAGTGCGTCGGGTCACGCGTGCCGACCAGCGTTTGCCGCTCCGCTTGGCCCTCTTTGATCTCGTGCGCTGCCTGGCCATTGCTCCCGCTAACGTGCGCCAACTGGGCTGTGTTCCGAGCCTTGCATGGGCTCAACTTAGGACTAAGGTTCGATCCGAATTGACCTGGAAAGCCTTATGAACGTTCCAAAAACCAGCGTAACGGCTGATGCTCCTGCCCTGCTGCGAGAGCGCGACAAGGACATCGCTATCCTCGTGCTGAACCGACCGCAGTCGCGCAACAGCCTGACAGAAGAAATGTTGACCACGCTCTCGGCCGCGTTGACCAACATAGCAGCCGACGGCAACGCGCGGGCCGTTGTGCTCGCGGCAAACGGCCCGGCCTTCTCCGCGGGTCACGATCTCAAGGAACTCACGAGCCGCCGACGCGATGTCGATGGAGGGCGTGCTTATTTTCGCTACATCATGACGATGTGCAGCGCGATGATGCAGCAGATCGTCAATCTGCCGCAGCCGGTCATTGCCGCCGTGCAGGGCGTGGCGACCGCGGCCGGTTGTCAGCTTGTGGCGAGTTGCGACCTGGCAGTTGCCTCCGTCGACGCGAGATTTGCGACGCCTGGTGTCGACATCGGTCTGTTCTGTTCGACCCCGATGGTGGCGCTCTCGCGTAATGTCGCGCGTAAACACGCGATGGAGATGCTTTTGACCGGGGACGCCGCGTCCGCCGAGGAGGCCTACCGCATGGGGCTCGTCAATCGCGTGGTTCCTTCGGGACAGGAACGTGAGCGCGCAATGGAATTCGCTCGCAAGATTGCCAGCAAATCCGGCCATACCGTGAAAATAGGCAAAGAGGGCTTCTACAAGCAGGCGGAAATGAGCCTGACCCGTGCCTACGAATATGTTTCCGAAGTGATGGTCGAGAATTTGATGGCGCGGGATGCGGAGGAGGGCTTGAAAGCCTTCATCGACAAGCGCGAACCGAAATGGGAAGACCGCTAACCGCGTCAAGGCGGTCTAGCGAGAGCCACCGGCGTCCCGATGGCTCTCTGATTGTTTTTGGCCGCAGCTCACGCTGCCGCTTCAAGCGATAAGCGACGCGTTCTCGGGAACTTCGGCTTCGTCTTGCTCCTCCGCAGGCCGTCCGCTGCTTGGCAATTGCAGCACGGTCGCCTGTTGCCCTTCACAGAGATCGGTCACCAGCACGATCTTTCCGTCCGGGAACTCCAACGCATCGTGATGCGCCGCCGGACGATTCATATTGACCTGGCGAAAGCGGGCGACCTTGTGCGTCGATTTCCGGGTGGGCAAGAAACGGAACGAAGCATCGCATTCGACCTCTTTTTCGAACGCAAGCTCGGTCCCAGGCATCAGACAGACGGCTACGCGCGGCTGACTGGGATCTGCGAAGCCGCGCGTAATTGCATTGGGGAATTGTGTGGAGACCAGTTTGTCGCCGACCTTCGCCGGTCGGGACGCAACGTCGTGAAGACTGTAGTCACACATCGAACGCCTCCTGTTTGTGCACAACCTAGGCGGCGCCCCTCAGCTTCTTAGATCGCAGCAAAGCAGCGTGACGATCTTATGTCGTTTGTTACCGCAATCCTGCCCAAATCAAACGCGGCCCTACCGTGAGCAACAGCGAGAGGCTATCTTTGTTCCGGAGAGCGCGATTGCGAGTAACGCCCGGATCAACGACGGTCAGATGAACAACTCAAGACGAGTCTTCACGCCGGCGGCGCAGCAGGCACAAGCCGAACGCGGATCGTCGAAGGCATACGAACGGCGCATGGCTGAAGGCTTCCCTGATCACGTAACAGCAGAGCTCGCAAAATTTATTGCCGAACAGGATACCGCTTTCCTCGCCACCGCGACCGCGGACGGTGCGCCATATCTCCAGCACCGCGGCGGGCCGAAAGGCTTTATCAAAGTGATCGACGACAGAACGCTCGGCTTTGCCGACTACCGCGGCAACAGGCAATACATCACGCTCGCCAATCTTTCCGAGAATGACAGAGCCTTCCTGTTTCTGCTCGATCCCGCGCGCCGCCAGCGCATCAAGCTTTGGGGCCGGGCACGCGTGGTTGAAAATGATCCCACTCTCATCGAGCGCCTCTTCGACAAAGGTTATAAGGCGCGCCCGGAGCGCGTGATTCTGTTCACGATTGAGGTGTGGGACGTGAACTGCTCGTCCCATATCGTGACACGCTTCACCGAAGAGGAAATCGAGGAAGCCTTTGCTGCCGTGCAAGGCAAGATCGCCGAACTGGAGGCGGAAAACGCAAGTCTCCGAGCCGCCCTCGCAAAACAACCGGCATCGCAGTCTGAATGAACCACGATAACTATTCCGACAATTACATTCGCAGCATCCTCAACACGGTGAAGACCATTGCCATGGTCGGCATCTCACCGAAGGAGAACAGGCCAAGCTATTTTGCCTTCAAATATTTGCTCGATCGCGGCTATCGCATGATCCCGGTTAATCCTGGCCAGACCGCAAAACCGATCCTCAAGCAAAAGGTCTACGCAACACTGTCCGACATTCCGGAACCGGTCGACATGGTCGATATTTTTCGTTCGTCTGAACATGTCTTGCCCATTGTCGAAGAATCCCTGAGGCTCACGCCGAGGCCACAGGTTATCTGGATGCAGCTCACGGTACGCGACGACGAGGCAGCAAGCCTTGCCGAGAAGGTGGGTCTCAAAGTTGTCATGAACCGCTGTCCCAAGATCGAATACGGTCGTCTGTCCTCCGAGATTTCCTGGATCGGCGTGAATTCACGGACGCTCTCTTCAAAACGCGCGCAGAACTTGGGCACAGGCCTCCAGCGTATGAGCCTTGGTAAATCGGACAAAAAGGATGCCCGCTGAAAGGGGCGTTCGCCAAAGGCGACGTTTGGCCCTATGCCTTGACGCGGCCGCTATAGGCCCTCTCTAATCACCACAACTTCAACGCGGGCGTGAGTGCCCGTTTGCGACATTCGGGGGACTTATGCCAGACGCCGAACGCACTCCGGGCTTTGCAACGCTGTCAATCCACGCGGGCGCCAAGCCAGATCCGACCACCGGCGCGCGCGTGACGCCGATCTACCAGACCACCTCGTTCGTGTTCGATGACGTCGATCACGCCGCCGCCCTGTTCGGCCTGCAAACCTTCGGCAACATCTATACCCGCATCGGCAATCCGACCTGCGCGGTGCTGGAAGAACGGGTGGCCGCGCTTGAGGGCGGCACCGCGGGTCTAGCAGTTGCCTCCGGGCATGCCGCGCAAGTCATCGTGATGCACGCGCTCATGACGCCCGGCGACGAACTCGTTGCGTCAAAAAAGCTTTACGGCGGCTCGATCAACCAGATGAACCACTCTTACAAAAATTTTGGCTGGAACGTCGTCTGGGCCGACCCTGATGATCTCCCCTCATTCGAGAAAGCTATCACGCCCAAGACAAAATGCATTTTCATCGAGTCGATTGCCAACCCCGGCGGCATCATTACGGACATCGAGGCTATCGCAAAAATGGCACGGAAGGCCGGTGTGCCGCTCATCGTCGATAACACTCTGGCGACGCCTTATTTGTGCAAGCCGTTCGACTACGGCGCCGACATCATCGTGCATTCACTCACAAAATTTCTCGGTGGTCACGGCAACTCGATCGGCGGGCTGATCGTCGATGGCGGCACGTTCAACTGGTCGCGTGACAAAAAATATCCGATGCTTTCCGAGCCGCGGCCTGAATATCAGGGCATCATTCTGCACGAGACTTTCGGCAATTTTGCCTTCGCGATCGCCTGCCGCGTGCTCGGGCTCCGCGACCTTGGTCCTGCTCTCTCGCCCTTCAACGCGTTTCTAGTGCTCACCGGAATCGAGACGCTGCCATTGCGCATGCAGCGCCATTGCGACAACACTCTGGCGGTTGCCGAATGGTTGTCGAAGCGGCCGGAGGTACTTTGGGTCAGCTACCCAGGGCTTGCCGGCGACAAATATCATAAGCTTGCAAAGAAATATTCGCCGAAAGGCGCGGGAGCGGTTTTCACCTTCGGCCTCAAGGGTGGCTACGACGCCGGTGTGAAACTCGTTTCCAGCGTCAAACTTTTCTCGCATCTCGCAAACATCGGCGATACGCGCTCTCTCATTATTCACCCGGCTTCGACAACGCATCGTCAGTTATCCGACGCGCAGAAAGTTCAGGCCGGTGCCGGACCGGACGTTGTACGACTGTCGGTGGGCCTGGAAGACAAGGAAGACATCATTGCCGACCTCGAGCAGGGTCTGAGCACGAAGTGATCGGCTAGGATTTGCCGAGAGTGCGTGTCACATAGTCACGAATGTACGCAAGCGTTGCCGGCGCGGCCCAGATTTCGGTCACCGCTTCGTCGGTGACTTTACCGCTTTTTTGTACGCGTTCGACCACCGGCTGACGAATTTGCATTTTTGTCTGCGCAAAAGCCGCCGGCGAAAGCAACGCCAGTTCCTTCGCCACCGCCATTGCATCGTCCATAAGGTCTGACGGCTCCGCCAATTCGTCGACCCAGCCGCGTCGCAATGCTTCATCCGTCGCGTAAGTTGCCCCTGACAGCGTGAACTCCGGCAAATACCGGGGCGGAACGGCGAAGCGCACGATCTCGAAAGCGAGCGATGGAAACGGCACGCCGACAAGAATTTCCGTCACGCCGATACGCCCTGCTTCCCGAGCCATGATGCGCCGATCCGCACAGCATGCAAGCACACAGCCGCCCGCGATAGCGTGACCATTGATAGCCGCCACTACCGGCTTTGGATGGAAAAACACCGCCTCATAGAGGCGGTGGAGGGCCGGCAGGAATCGACGAATATAGTCGGCGTCCTCTGAGCTCAATCGTTTCAGGTCGACGCCCGCACTGAAGATCTTGCCCTGACCGGTCAGAACGACGGCTTTGGCGTCCGACAGGCGCAGTTCTTGAAAACGAGCCGCGAGCCCGCCACAAAGCTCGATGTCGAGCGCATTGGCTTTGCCGTGCGTAAGGGTCAGCACTGCAATTCCTTCGGCAGTTTCACTTTTGATCATGCGCCCTGCTCCGCCATGCTTGACCGCTGCACCTCAATCATTTCCCGGTGCGACAGCCCTTCGGCCTGCACCACCGCGATGGTGAAAACGATGATGGCCAGCATCTGATGCGCTAGCGCCAGGGAGATTGGCGCCTGATGGAGGAGCGTGACAATACCGAGACCAGCCTGCAACGTCACCGCGCCAGCAAGAACCGCCGCGCCGGCAAATGGGCGTCGCCGGCGCCACGCATCGTATGCATGCCATATCGCCAGAAGCCAGATTGCATAAGCGACCATGCGGTGCTGGAACTGAACCGTGAGCGTGTTTTCAAAAAGATTGCGCCAGGCCGGCTCAAGAAACCATAACCGCTCCGGAGACGGCACAAAGGTGCCATCGATCGTTGGCCAGGTATTATAAACGAGACCGGCGTCCAGCCCTGCGACCAACGCGCCAAGGTATATCTGAAACAGCAATAAAACCGCGATCGCAACCGCACCGAGACGGACTCGCGATGGCACCTCGGCCGGCTTTCGAAGCGTGAGTTGCTGCGCTGTCCAGACAATCGCCCCATAGATCGCGGTGGCGAGCGTGAGATGGAAAGAGAGCCGATACTGCGAGACGCTCACGCCTTGCGTCAGGCCCGACGACACCATCCACCACCCCACCGCACCGAGCGCTGCGCCGGCGGCAAAGATGCCCCAGAGCCGGGCGTGCAATTGCTTTGGAATTGTCCCCCGCAGCAAGAAAAAAAGAAACGGCAGAAGAAAAACGGCGCCTGTCAGTCTCGCCAACAATCGATGCGACCATTCCCACCAATAGATTGTCTTGAAAGCATCAAGGCTCATGCCGCGATTGAGCTCGCGATATTGCGGAATGGTCTGGTATTTGGAGAATTCGGCGCGCCACTCATTCTCGGACAGTGGAGGCAGGACACCGGTGATCGGCTTCCACTCCACGATCGATAGACCAGATTCCGTCAGGCGCGTCGCGCCGCCGACAATCAGGGTGAGAAAGATCATCGCTGCCGCCGCCAACAGCCAGCGCCGCACGGCACGCAGTTGGATTTCAGATGCTTTCGCCGGCTCTGTCATAGTTGTTTGCTTGAGGGGTTGGCGCGGACCATATAGTCATGGGCTCGCCTTCGCAATTGAGGGACGAAGAGGCCCTATGTCCATACGCGCACGCAAATTTGTCGGCACGATCGCCCTGATTGTTCTTGTGGCCGTGTGGGCCCTGCTGGCGATGGCCCTTGCACAATCAGTTCTGACGGACATCAACGGCTTCGTCGCAGCACTTTATTACATCACAGCGGGGCTCGGCTGGGTCCTGCCTGCGATGCCGTTAATCAGCTGGATGGCCCGTCCAGATAAAGCCGAAACCCCATAATCACGCCGCGTTCACACGTCGGAACCGGTTCATGAAGGCTGTCCCTGCGCCCGATATCAAGACCTTCAGGTACCGCTGCTGCTGCAATTCGCCGCTCACGGTGATCCTCGGCAACGCGGTCAGATGATCGAGATGCGCCTTAAAAAGAACGCCCGGCCGCGTAGTCACTGCCGTCTTGAACCCGAGTTCCGCCGCAATACGAAATTCGCGTGGGCCGGCTGAGACGGGATCGCCAACGGGGTAGGCCAGATGTTCCGGCCGCTTCCCCAGCGCGGCCTCGATCACCGCGCGGCTCATTTCCATTTCCGCGCGCACCGTTTGCTCGCTAGCCACTTTCCTAAGGATCATGTGATTGACCGTATGCGCACCAATCGTGCAAAGCGGATCGGCCGCAAGCTCGGCAATTTCCGACCAATCCATGCACAGGTCATGACACAACGCGGCAAGGTTAAGGCTGTAAGTGGCGCACAAATCGCGCATCGCACTGCGAATTTCTTCGTCCGTCTTCATGCTGCACAGATAGCGATAGACGGCCTCATGGAGCTCTTTCTTCTCCCTCACCGTAGCGCTTTCGAAGTACTGATCCTTCCCGTTCACGACCAAGCCAACGCGATTGTTCTGCGCTATGACCGTTTCAAGCGCGACCCACCACAATTCGCCGAGCCGATCCGGAAAACTTGTCGCGATATACATGGCGAACGGCAGTTTGTACTTCCGCAACAGCGGATAGGCCCAGCGCGAGAAATCCCTGTAACCGTCTTCAAAGGTCAGGCAGACGAAACGCCGTTTGAAATCATCTTCGATGAAACGTCGATGCATTTCATTAAGGGAAATGACATCGATACGGGCGCGCGCAAGACGGCGTAAAAGCCGCTCCAGAAACTCGGGCGTGACCTCCAGGTGCCTGTTGGGCTGGAACGCATCGGGCCGCTGTGGGCGCACGTGGTGGAGCGTCAGAATAGCGCCCACACCGCCGACCAGTGGGCGCATCCAATGATGCGTTCCGCTGAAATAGAGCGTCTCCAGCCCACTGCGGATTATTGTCTTCTTCAACTTCGCATAGCTCCCCCGAGGCGCGGGGCAATCAACCTACTACCCCAGGGCTATATTGAGAAATCTTTGCAAAGCTGTGGCAGCGCCCGTTCTGGATGAGGGCCTACCTGGCGGCCAAACCTGGTGCGGGCTGATCAATATCCGGCCTTGGTGTCGGGACAGGAACGCTGACACGAACTCTTTGCCGACCGTCGTGGAGCATTCCGAGCGCTTTAGCGGCGCCGTACGACAAGTCGATGCGCCGCTCGATGTCCATCTTGGCCAAAAATGGCCCCCGATCTTTCACCACGACAGCGACACACTGACGACGAAGGCAGACATTCAAGATGGTGCCGAAAGGCAAAGTTCGATGAGCCGCGACAAACTCTTTATTGTTGTACAATTGACCATTCGCCAGATATTTCCCGCCCTCCGTTGATCCGGAACCGCCGACCCAATAGGTCGCGATCATAAATACGAAAGTCGCTGTGCTCATGTTCCCTTGCGCGTAAAGGCATTTTCCCACCAAAAGCTATAAATGAGTCGCGACGTTTCGCAGATAAATTCGAGGTGGAGCGGGCACTAATACCTAAAAAAAAGGGGTGGCACAGTTCCCCAACCGTGACAGCTCCTTTTGCCAAGATGCTGCCAGTGGACGGGGACATGGGGGCCAAACTGGCAGCAATGATACAGGTCCGAACACGGAAGTTCGTTCCATGCGTTGAAGTTGTAACCTAATGAAAAAATAAGTCGTCAAAATTTACCAAGCGACCACACTCGTGCCGCAGGGTGAACAAAGTCATCTCCAGTCCTAATGTAACAAGCGACCACGCCAGGTAAGACCGGACCTACAACGAACACTAAAGCTGGTAAAAATAATCATCCCGCCAAAGGCGGCGCAGTAGAAACGGCGTAAATATCCTCAGCCTTGCTCGCCTCGTTTTGGGACTTTTCCGGGAATCTGGCGCGAGAATATTGCCAAGGATCCCCATGCTTGCGGACTTGATCGAGTACAAACAACCGTATTGCTGACGACAAGTTGCCTTGGCGCTCCTTGTCGATGCCCTCGATCACTTTCGATATCGTCGTGTGCTGCGTGTGCGCAATTTCTTTTAGGTCAGTCCAGAACGACTCTTCCAAGCTCACGCTCATCTTGTGCCCATCAATGACGACTGAACGTTTGATGATAAGAGATTTCACGACTACCTCCCGAAAAAGTTTGGCGTACGCACCTTCTGGTGATTCGGTACGGCGAGGTCGGCAGATGACTACCTTCCGAAAAAATCATTTGTATCTTTACGACGGCAAAACCCACCACATTACCCGCGGACCACATCAAGTTACTGACCACGACTGAACCCAGCCGCGCGAAAAAATAGAGGCCGCGTCTGTCGACGCGGCCTCTTGCAA